>JBDTUK010000168.1:0-6304 GCA_040007795.1 Ferruginibacter sp. | reverse complement strand
TCATTTACAATTAAAAAGAATAGAATGCAAACAACAAACATCAGCATAGAAAACACAGTGAATGCTCCGGTAGAAAAAGTATGGCAATACTGGACAACTCCCGAACACATCTGCAAATGGAACAATGCATCAGCCGACTGGCATACCCCCCGTGCAGAAAATGATCTCCGGGTTGGCGGAAAATTCTCTTCAAGAATGGAAGCCAGAGACGGCAGCTTTGGTTTTGATTTTGGCGGAGTATATGATGAAGTTAAAACCAATGAAGTGATCGCCTATACACTTGCTGATGGCAGAAAAGTAAAAATAATTTTTACCAGCCAGGGCAATACAACTAAAGTGGCAGAAACTTTTGACGCCGAAAATGAAAATCCTGTAGAGATGCAAAGAGGAGGATGGCAGGCAATTCTGGATAACTTCAAAAAATATACTGAAGCAAATTGATAACGATACATATAATTCAAACAATAACTTAAAAAAATGACACAGATAAATTCATATCTTACTTTCAACGGCAATTGCCGTGAGGCCATGAACTTTTATAAAGAATGCCTGGGCGGCGAACTTATTTTACAAACCATTGGAGAATCACCAATGGCTGATAAAATGCCTGCAAAAATGAAAGAATGTATCTTACATTCCACGCTTGAGAAAGGACCATTATTGCTGATGGGAACGGATTGTGTTCCACCACCGGGCCTCATCCGGGGCAATTCGGTCTCGCTTTCCTTGAATTGCAGCAGTGAAGAAGAGATAAGGAGTTATTACGAAAAACTTTCAGCAGGTGGTAATACAACGCATCCTCTAGAAGATACTTTTTGGGGTGCCGTGTTTGGAGGACTTACAGATAAATACGGCAATCATTGGTTACTTAACTTTAATAAATACTAGATTATCATGAAACAGACAAAACTACTTTACTGGATCTTTACCATCCTCTTTGCCGGGCTGATGCTATTCTCTGCAATACCCGATGCCATGGTTGTTCCGGATGCAATAACATTTATGAATCACCTGGGCTATCCCCATTATTTTATTCCCTTTATAGGTGTTGCCAAAATACTGGGCGTTATAGCCATACTCATTCCGGGGTATCCACGTGTAAAAGAGTGGGCTTATGCAGGATTGTTCTTTGATCTGATTGGTGCTGTTTATTCACAGATAGCCACAGACGGTTTTATGATGCCCATGTTATTTATGCTGGTGTGGTTTGTCTTTGGCATCCTGTCTTACGTTTATTACCATAAATTAATTCAATCGAAATAATTTTTCATTACCCTAAAAAAATTAAAAATGAATATTTTCATCAGCATCCTGCTGGTATTGGCAGGTATCGTTGCACTCCTTCTTATCGTTGCCTTACTCACTAAAAGAGATTTTAGCCTTGAGAAACAAGTGACCATCACTAAACCAAAGCAACAGGTATTTGATTACCTGAAACTGTTACGGAACCAGGAGCAATACAGCGTTTGGGTAATGAAAGACCCCAATATAACAATTGTTTACACAGGTACAGATGGAACGGTTGGCTTTAAATCGGCCTGGGAAAGTAACAATAAAAATGTAGGTATCGGCGAACAGGAGATAATGAAAATAAATGATGGTGATAACATGGAAGTGGAGATCAGGTTCAAAAAACCTTTTGAAGGGACTAACCGGGCACTTACCACGGTAACTGCATCAGGTGATTCGCAAACGAAAGTGACCAACCTGTTTTATGGAAGCTGTAAATTCCCCATGAACATCATGAATCTTTTTATGGATAAACTGGTTGGAAAAGACATGCAGCAGAACCTGCTGAACATGAAAACTAACCTGGAGAAATAATAACCTGTTTTTAATTTTCAATCAGAATGAAAAAAGAAACACCTGCAGCAAAAAGTGTTGATGAATACCTGGAAATTTTTCCTGTAGCAGTACAAAATATATTGGAGAAAGTTCGCCAAACAATAAAAACAGCCGCCCCCAAAGCAGAGGAAGTGATCAGTTACCAGATGCCTGCTTATAAATATCATGGTATGCTGGTTTATTTTGCCGGGTGGAAAAATCATATTGGTTTTTATCCTACATCTTCCGGAACTAATGCATTTAAAAAAGAACTTTCAGTTTATAAGGGAGCAAAAGGATCGGTGCAGTTTCCAATAGGTAAGCCTATCCCTTTAGGTCTAATAAGTAAAATTGTAAAATTCAGGGTAAAAGAGAATGAAGCAAAAGCGGCAGCAAAAAAAAATATTATGCCGGGAATAAAGATAAAAAAAATAATTACCCCTCTTCCTGCCAAAGAGAAGAAAACAGTTTTGCAGAAAGAACTTACCGCAAAGCAGTTCATCGAAAGGTTAAAAGCTTTACAGTCTGATGAAGAACTGAAAAAGATCCAACGCTATTTTAAATCTGAAAAAGGAGATTATGGTTATGGCGATAAATTTATGGGCATAAAAATGGGTAACCTGTTTGCTGTGGCAAAAGAATTTAGAGAAATGCCAATAGCTGAAATTGAAAAATTATTGGAAAACCCCATTCATGAAGTAAGGGCCGGTGCGGTCAGCATTATGGATAAAGCATCACGCAATAAAAAAATAACAGAAAGCCGTCTAAAAGAATTTTATGAATTGTACATGCGGCGGCACGACCGTATCAATAACTGGGACCTCGTTGATCTTGGTTGTTTGTATATGACAGGAAGTTACCTGTTTGATAAACCCCGTACCATTCTTTATAAACTTGCCCGTTCCAAAAATTTATGGGAACGCCGTACAGCAATTCTCAGCACCTGCTACTTTCTCAGAAAGGGTGAAATAGCAGATACATTCAAGATCGCTGAAATTTTGGTTGATGATAAAGAAGACCTGGTACATAAAGCCACCGGTTGGATGCTTCGCTTTGCAGGCGATAAGAACCAAAAAGAATTATTAAAATTTTTAGATAAGTATGCGGCAACCATGCCCCGTACCTTACTTCGCTATTCCATTGAAAAATTTGATAAGAAAAAGAAGGAGTATTATATGGGTATGAAGAAGGTTTAGAAAACTATATCCTGGTTAAAGCTAATGGGCTTGTTTTCGGCCTTTGATTTAGTTGTGTATATTTAATGTTTAACAGGCAAACATAAAGACACCCAACTACTGATGAAAATTAAACAGCAAATATTGATCATAGCCATCCTTTCGGCAACATTGATCTTTCTTATCCGGCTTTTTGAAACCCGTTTTCTCTCGGGGCAACTCTCCACCAGGTTCTATATTTCAATTATCGGTATCATTTTTCTTGCGGTTGGTATCTGGTTCGGATTTTCATTTACAAAAAACAAAACCGTCATTAAAATAGTAGAAAAGGAACCTGAAGTGATCGTGAACGCAAATGAGATCCTGACAGGCAGAGAAACAGAATTACTGGCTCTTATTGCCAAGGGACTTTCCAATAAAGAAATTGCCGACCGGCTTTTTGTTTCTGAAAATACCGTAAAAAAGCACCTGAATAATGTGTATGCAAAATTAGATGTTACCCGGAGAACCCAGGCCATCCTAAAAGCAAAACAAATCGGTATCATTAGCGCCTGAAAGGCAAAAATCATCCTAAAGTAGTATGAATTTTATACTAAAGGATAAGGGATTGGAGCTGTAACAAAACTATTTTTGTACCCGACATCTCAACTAAATCTCAACTAAATGAAAAAGATCACTTTGAATTTTGGATTGATGGCCGGGGCTATTATCATTGTTTATTCCTTCATTGTATTTATGGTGTTTGGCGACTTTTCAAAAATGACACCCGGCCAGTTTCAAATGGTGGAAGTACTGGGTTATCTGAGGTATATCATTCTTTTGCTCACTGTTTTCTTTGCCATGCGTACATTTAAAAAGAATACCGGGCAATCATTGAATTACTGGAAAATCGTAAAACAGGGTGTGATGGTGGCACTGGTAGTGGCAGTATGTGTTGGTATCATGGAAGCTGTTTACCTTTCACTGAATCCCGATTTTTATGAAAAATTCGGTAAGATGTATGTAGAACAATTAAAAGCAGGCGGAGCCACGGAAAAAGCTATCAACGCTGCCAAACAGGAAATGGAAAATTATAAATGGATGCAAAACCCTTTGATGACCGGTATTTTTTATTTCTTTGAAACCGCATTGATCGGGTCAGTGGCATCCTTAATAATGGGGCGGTTTATGAAATCAAAAAAACAAACACAAACTATTTAAAAGAATATTATGTTCAATTTACCAAAACCAAAGCTTGGCGATATAACAGCCATCACCATCACATCGCCTGACCTGGATAAATCTTTTTTGTATTGGCAAAAACTGGGTTTTGCAGAAGTCATGCAGTCCGACTTTCCTTTTCCATGGATACAAATATCTGATGGTGCATTGCTTATCATGCTTCGTAAAGACAATACGCCCTACATTGCCTTAACCTATTATGTAAAAGAAATTGACAAGGTTGTTGCTGAAGTAGAAAGTAATGGTATTAAATTTTTGCAGAAGCCAAAAGAATCTGATTTTGTAAAAAGGTATTTATTCAAAACGCCCGAGGCACTTAATATCAGCCTGGTAAATATTATTGATGGCTTTGCACAGCCCCCGGGTCCTACTATGTTAACCATGCCGCAAACTGATTACTTCAAACCGGAAAAATATGTGAACCAGGTTTGCGGACTATTTGGAGAATTGGCTATCGCTGTAACCAACCTCGACGAATCGCTTGAGTTTTGGAAAAAACTTGGTTTTGCCGAGTTTTCAAAAATGACAGCACCTTATCCATGGGCCATAGTTTCGGATGGATTAAGTGTGGTGGGGCTTCATCAAACCAATAATTTTTCAGACCCAACCATTACTTTTTTTGCAGCCGATATGAAAGACAAAATTGAAAAACTAAAAGCCGGGGGACTAACAGATCTTACAGAAAAAGGCGGTCCGGCCAATGTCGTTTTAACAACACCCGAAAAACAAAAGGTTAACCTGTTTAAGTTAGGAATGTAAATTTTATTCCTGTAAATTTAATATCGTTATGCACTTCACAAAACGATATTTTATTTCTCTTTCTTTTATTCTACTGGCAAATTATTTACCGGCACAGAGAAACATTACTGGCACCTGGGAAGGCGACTTAGGCAATGACCAATTCCGCAACTTAATATTGTGCAAAACGGAGATAAGATATGCGGCTATAGCTGGGACTATGTAAAAGCCGAGAAGCAAAGTTATTGCAAGGCTTATTTTACGGGTCATTATGATAAGGAAAAGGGTAAATGGGTACTGCAAAGCAGTTCATTTATTGAAAATAGTGGCGGGCATATGCTTATGCGAATGAGCCTTGGCAATCACAATTCTGCCGGGGAGGATATTTTAGAAGGGGTGTCAGTATTAAAATCAATACTCCTCACTATGCTTACTGGTGGTGCAAATGATGATGTTTATCTCAAAAAAACTTCTGGCAAACCACAACAGATCCTGGAAAGGATGAAAGATTGTTTCCCGAAAGAAAAAAAAATAAATGATACCCTTGTAAAAAAAGATACTATTGCCAAACCAATTACAGTGATTAAACCGGTAGACACTATTGTAACTATAACCCCACCGCTGATTGTAATAAAAGACAGCATCACAATTCCCAAAGAGCTAGTCAAAAGAAAAAATACAGAACAGAGCCATATAGAAGTAAATGTGAAAAGCATTACACTGAATGTATATGACAATGCCATTGTAGATGGTGATACGATCAGTGTTTTTTATAATGGCAAATTATTACTCAGTCACCAACGGCTTTCAGAAAAGCCGATCGTAATAAACCTGGAGCTGGATGAAAAACAAACCCGGCACGAAATTATTTTATTTGCCGAGAACCTGGGCAGTATTCCACCCAATACTGCACTCATTGTTATTTATGCAGGCGATAAACGGTATGAATTATTTTCCAGCGCAAGCCTGGAAGAAAATGCAGTACTGGTGTTTGATTATAAGCCTAAATAAAAAATCTATGTTTCTACCAGTTAACTGGTAGAAACATAGATGCATAGTTTTCAGATAGCGTAATGTTATTTAAAAAACCAATTTTTAAATTATAAAATTCCAGCCGTACACATCTGTATCAATTCCCAAACGTATCTGTTCCAGTTTATGTTTTAATTTATACAGCAGCTTATCTGCATTATATTTTGGCAGGCTATAATCAATACCATTGATATGAATGATCTGGATGGGTGCAACAACAGCTGCAGTACCGGCACCAAAAGCCTCCGTGATCGTTTTTTCTTTAAAAGCTTTTTCCAGTTCAGCAATAGCAATCGGACGTTCTTCTACTTTAT
>JBDTUK010000167.1:0-15648 GCA_040007795.1 Ferruginibacter sp. | reverse complement strand
GTTTAGGTTTACGCAACCCCGCCGAGTTTAAATTATTATGGGTAATAGATTTTCCCTTGTTCGAATATGATGAAGAAGGAAATCGTTGGGTTGCCCGTCACCATCCGTTCACTTCACCCAAACCCGATCATATTGATATCATGATCACCAATAATCCTGTTATTGAAAATGCTGCAAAATATTTAGAACATCCTTATGCCAACATCAAAGCCAATGCGTATGATATGATTTTGAATGGTAATGAACTTGGCGGTGGCAGTATCCGTATCTATCAAAGAGAACTGCAGGAAAAAATGTTTGCCGCTTTAGGAATGGATGCAGCAGAACAACAACATAAATTTGGTTTCTTACTAGGCGCTTTTGAATATGGCGCCCCACCGCATGGTGGTCTTGCTTTTGGGTTCGACAGGCTTTGTGCTATACTTGGTGGCAGCGAAAGCATCCGTGATTTTATTGCTTTCCCAAAAAACAACAGTGGCCGGGATGTTATGCTGGATGCACCTTCAACTATTGATGATAAACAGTTTGAGGAATTACAGATAAAGCTGGATTTGAAAGGATAGAAACGCTGATGACGCTGATTAGATGGATTAACGCAGATATTGAAGTTTATTAATTTTGACTTTTTAATTTTTAATTTTGACCTCTCTCCCACCTCTCGCCGAACGCCTTCGCCCCTCAACGCTTGAAGAACTTACCGGTCAGCAACACCTTACCGGCAAAGGCAGCATTTTACGCAAAGCCATCGAACAGGGTAAAGTACCCAGCATGATCCTGTGGGGCCCGCCGGGTGTGGGTAAAACAACCATTGCAAATATCATTGCCAATACATTAAAAGTTCCTTTTTATACATTAAGTGCCATATCATCCGGTGTAAAAGAAGTAAGGGAAGTAATTGACCTTGCTAAAAAACAAAACAACGTTATTTTATTCATTGATGAGATCCATCGCTTTAATAAAGGACAGCAGGATGCTTTACTGGGTGCTGTGGAAAAAGGCATCATTACATTGATCGGCGCTACAACAGAAAATCCATCTTTTGAAGTTAACAGCGCCTTGCTGAGCAGAACACAGGTATACATTTTAAAAGCGCTGGATGAAAAAGATCTTATTGCATTGTTACAACATGCCATTAAAAATGATACCGTCTTAAAAACTAAAAAGATAGAACTAAAAGAAACCGAAGCGCTGATAAATATATCAGGAGGTGATGCAAGGAAATTGTTAAACCTGTTAGAACTCGTTATTGAATCGATGGAGTCTGGCGGTTCCCCCCCTTCGGGGGAGTTAGAGGGGGCCGTTACTGATGAATTGGTAATGCATGCAGCCCAGCAGCGTATTGCACTCTACGATAAAAAAGGCGAACAGCATTATGATATTATTTCAGCTTTTATAAAATCCATACGTGGCAGCGATCCCAATGCGGCTGTTTATTATTTGGCAAGAATGATAGAAGGAGGCGAAGATGTAAAATTCATTGCACGCCGCATGCTGATATTGGCCAGCGAAGATATTGGCAATGCCAATCCCAATGCGTTGCTTTTAGCAAATGCAACATTTGATGCAGTAAATAAAATTGGTTACCCCGAATCGCAACTGATATTATCGCAGTGCGCCATTTACTTAGCCAGCAGCGCTAAAAGTAATGCAGCTACGGTTGCCATCGGCGCCGCTATGAGTGCGGTAAAACAACATGGCGATCTGTCTGTACCCTTACACATACGTAATGCTCCAACGAAACTCATGAAAAATGAAGGCTACGGAAAAGGCTATCAATATTCTCACAACTATGAAAACAATTTTTCGCCACAGGAATACCTGCCTGCTGAAATAAAAGGCACTTCCTTTTATCAGCCTGGCAAAAATTTACGTGAAGATGAACTGCGGAAATTATTAAAATCCTTGTGGAAGGATAAATACGGGTACTAAAAAGCCAATCATACTTTCTTCTGAATGATCAACCCGATGGAAGTGACCACATATTTATCTACCTGGAGTTTAAGATGTACTTTTTGCTGATGAGGTTCGGTATCTACCATAAAGTCTTCTGGCAAACCTCCCAGCGACAGGTCAACCTCTTCAACAAAGTGACCTTCATTTCTTAATTCGTTTACAATATATTCAATATCACGCTGGCGGTAAATTACAGTATCATTGTTCTCTTGTGTTTCGTCATTGGATGATACATTGTATTCTGTAGTGTGCACTGCCCAGCCACCGGGTTTTAAAGTTTTCAATTGGTTTTTTAAAAACCGGAACCCTTTATCCAGTGTTCCTAAGTGTTCAAAAGAACAACTGCTCCAGTTAAAATCAAACTCAATCAGATCATCTGGTATATCATTCATATCAACTGGCCTGTACTCAACCAGTTTATTAAAACCCTCTTCATCACAAAGTTGCCTTGCATTTAATGACTCAATGCCAAAACAAAGCTGGTTGCCATTATCCCATCCCATCTCCACCCCTTTTTCAGGAAAAATATCGGTAGCTAAAATGCTGCAGCCAAAACTTGCAAACATGGCGGGCAGCGGTTCGGTACCCACCGCAAACACTAATCCTTTTTTACCCGGAGCAATACAGCCTCTTTCCCATAATGCCTGCATTACAAAAACAAATTCCCATTGTTTGCGGTGAAAATTTGGTGTTTCTCCCAGTTGATTGCACCAATGTTTATACCAATCCGCATAATAATCCTTGGCTTTACACAACTCCGATCTTCTTTTACCAAAGTCGTATATCAATGAAGCGTTCCATTGCTGTCCTGCCCGTTTTGTTTCTATCATCAGTTTATTTTAAAAAATATTTATCAAATCATAGACCTGTACACTTTCAGGTATTCATTGGCTTTTTCTTCCCAATCAAATTCATTTCCTCTTTCAATTATTTTATTAACAAGTCCATTTTGCCGGTATTGAAATATGCCTTCTGCAAAAACTTCCTGCATATGAGCAGGTTCAAAACTGTTGAAATAAAAAGCCACATCTCCGCCTATCTCCGGAAGGGAAGTTAGGTTTGATAAAAAAATGGGTTTGCCAAATTTCATCGCTTCAACCACCGGTGCGCCAAAACCTTCTGCCAGTGATGGTAGTGTAAAAGCCAGGCAATTTTTAAAGTACCAGGCCTTATCTTCTTCACTAACCGGGCCAAGGATATGAAGCCTTTCCGAAACCCCCAACTTCCTTGCCTGTACCTTCATTTTATTTATATAGTCAGGCTCATCTAATTTGCCGGCTATGATCAGATCAATATCTGTATTTTTTAAAAGAGGGACAAGTGTATGAAAATTCTTTTTGCGGTTGACGTAGCCCATAGTAAATAAAAAAGGCTTTGATGGGTTATAGCCGGTGGGCTTCGCCGGAGGTATTGTTACATTATGTGTTCCATTGTGAACTACATGTACCGGTTTATTTTTTACATCCAGGTGAGTAATCACATCATTTTTACAATGATTGGAAATGCATACTATGGCATCACTACGATCAATCAATCTTTGTGTTTTTTGTAAACTCTCTGCCCTCTCTTTCTCCGGTTTATCTTCATGCAAACAGTTCAGGTCATGAATGGTAAGCAATATTTTAATTTTCCTGTTCTTTGCCGGAATGATAATTCTCCCTGATTGAAATGGCGCATGCCAGATATCACAATCCCATAAAAATGGCTTACATAATTTTTCGTGCCATTTTTTTTCTGTTATGCAAATGGCATCTTCACCAAATGATCTTTTTTCTGCCGATGGAATATAAAATGAAATATGCCCCTCTTGTTCTTTATCCAGCGCTTTTTTTACATGAGTACCTAAATTGAGGCAATAATGATATAAGCCCGAATCCCTGTACCGCATTAAATCGCAATCAAGAATGATCTTATACATAATCCTGTTTTTGCAAAAAAAGTCTTTTATTTAAAATATTGCGGCAGATATTGAAATTTTGGCTTTTCATTTTCATATTAAGGGCTAATTTCCCACATATTTATCACAGCGGCCCTGTTTGAGATCATTTGCTGGCATGAGTTTGCACAGTTTTTGATGAATACAGGCAACTTAAATTGCTGCTTTTCGATATAATAAATCAGGCCACAAAGTATATCACTGGCTTTAACATTCTTAATATGATAAACCGGATAATTTTTGATTGCGAAAGGATGAAATACGAGGATACCGGTTTATATCAATATTGTTTAAACCTCGGTAACCACATCATAAAGTTTGCGCAGCCCGGGTCAGAAGAACTCACTTTTTACAGCCCTTACGGAACACAGGAACTTTTCAGCGAAAACATCAATCATATTGTTCAAACGGAATTACACAAATTCAGGTTGCCACAATTAAAAAAGTTTTCAGTATGGCATGCCACATACCAGGATAGTTATTACCTGCCTTTCCGGGATAAAAAAATAAAAGTAGTATTAACCATTCACGATCTGAATTTCATGTACGATGATTCAAAGCCGGAATGGAAAAAAAGAAGATACCTCCGTCGTTTGCAAATGCTGATCAACCGGGCCGATGTTATTATTTGTGTAAGTGATTATGGCAAAAATGATGTGCACTTTTATTGTGATGTGCATAACAAACCGGTACATGTAATTCATAATGGCAGTAATTCGCTACAGGAGCCCCTGTTATACAATAATTCTTATCAACCACTAAAGCCATTTATATTCGCCCTTGGTACCATAACTCATAAAAAGAATTTTCACACTTTATTACCCTTAATTCAGCCGCATAGTAATATGGAACTGGTAATGGCAGGCCGGATAGATGATATCGAATATTATAACTTTATTCTTGATACAGCAGAAAAAATGGGCATTAGAGAAAACATCCGTATTGTTGGCCAAATATCAGAAGCTGAAAAATCCTGGTACTTTAATAACTGCTATGCTTTTGCTTTTCCGTCAAATGCAGAAGGTTTTGGGTTACCGGTTACCGAAGCCATGTCTGTTGGCAAGCCGATATTCCTGTCTCACCGGACTGCATTACCGGAAATTGGTGGCGATGCAGCTTTTTATTTTAAAAATTTTTCGGCAACGCACATGAAAGAAACATTTGTAGCAGGTATGGCACAATACAAACTATTCAATATGAAAGAAGATATCATAAAAAAAGGAAAAGCCTATTGCTGGGATAATGCAGCACAGGAATATTGGAAAGTTTATCGTTCGTTATATTAATTTTTTAATAAGAGATGAAGACCTATCGCCGGTTATTAAAGTTTGCAAAACCATACGGGAAATTTGTTATCCCGTTTTTTTCATTTACACTGATCGCTGTTTTTTTTAGTGTATTCCAGTTTGCTCTGATCATCCCTTTGTTAAATTTTTTATTCGATCATCAAACCGCCGAAAGTATGAAGCAATACGCATCGGCTCCGGAATTTTCTTTTTCTGCCGGTTATTTTAAAGATACCTTTTATTACCAGGTTTATCATTTAAAGACAATGAATCCTGTGTATGCTTTATACTTCATTGCTGCCATGATCGTACTTTCAGTTATACTTACTAACCTGTTCCGCTTCCTGGCACAGCGAAGTATGGTTGTTGCAAGAACGCTGTTGGTAAAAAGGATAAGGGAAGCTATTTTTACTAAAATAAATTACCTGCACATGGGGTATTTCACCAAAGAAAAAAAAGGTGATCTGCTCAGCAGGATGAACTCTGATGTTTTTGAAATTGAAGCCGTGGCTGCCAATTCACTCGAAGTATTGTTTAAAGAGCCTTATATAATGATCGGGTATTTTATTGCACTGTTCGCCATCTCTGTAAAGCTTACTTTATTTACCTTATTGATCATTCCTATTTCAGCTATTGGTATTGCTACTGTTACAAAAAGGCTACGGAAAGAAGCTTCGGACATGCAATCTTCTATTGGCAGGTTACTCACCATCATTGATGAAAGCTTAATGGGTATGCGTATCATCCGTTCTTTTAATGCCACTGATTTTATTTTAAAAAGGTTTAGCCGTGAAAATGATTTTTACCGCCAGGCAAGTTTACAAGGATTTAAAAAAAGAGAACTGGCTCCCATTTTTTCCGAAGTCTCAGGAGTAATTGTAGTGGCGTGTATTTTAGTTTATGGAGGAAGTATGATCTTAAGAAACAATGGTATTGATGCATCAGGATTACAGGCCAGTGAGTTCATCGCTTTCATTGCCATTTTTTCACAGGTCATTCGTCCGGCTAAAGCTATGGTGGTTGCATTGGCGAATATACAGCGTGGCGAAGCTTCAGGGCAGCGTATCATGGAAATATTAGATACTAAAATTGAAGTAGATGATCATCCCAATGCAGTTGCACTTAAGTCCTTTAATAAACAGGTTGAATTTAATGATGTTTGTTTTGGTTATTCAGATAAACCCGTCTTACAAAATATCAGTTTCAGTATTGAAAAAGGTAAGACCATTGCATTGGTTGGCCCATCAGGTGTTGGCAAATCAACTATAGCCGATCTGTTGCCCAGGTTTTATGATGTAACATCAGGCAGTATAAGTATTGATGGAAAAGATATCCGGAACTATACAATGGAATCGTTGCGGAGCCACATGAGTTTTGTTACACAGGATATCATTTTATTTAATGATACCATCTTCAATAATATTGCATTGGGCAAACCCGACGCCAGTGAAGAAGATGTGATGAGGGCAGCAAAGATCGCCAATGCCCATGATTTTATTATAGAAACAGAAGATGGTTATCAAACCAATATTGGCGACAGGGGTATACGGCTGTCAGGTGGGCAAAGACAAAGGATCAGTATTGCCAGGGCGGTTTTTAAAAACCCGGCTATTTTAATTTTAGATGAAGCCACTTCTGCACTGGATACTGAATCGGAAAGATCGGTACAGGATGCCCTCAACAATTTAATGCAGGGAAGAACAACATTGGTTATTGCACATCGTTTAAGTACTATAAAGGAAGCTGATGAAATCCTGATACTACAGGATGGCCAGATTGTAGAAAGAGGAAATCACTTTGAACTGATAGAAATTGAAGAGAGTATTTATAAGCGCCTTACCGCTATGCAAAAAATTGCGTAGCAAATTATTTTTAGCAATTAATTATTTCTGAAATTTTATCATGGCGGGTAATTAGTCCCTGATTTTATCATAATTTTTAATTTATTAAGCCTAATTTTAATTACAAAAATAATTTTATGAAAATGAAATCAATATTTTTTGCATCACTTGTATTCACTTTACTGCTCAGCTCATGCAGCAAAAGCGGTGACACAGGTACCGGAAGTGTGCCTGAAAAAAGCATGACCAATGTTTCTTATGGCGCAGATCCTTTACAAAAAATGGATATCTTTTTACCGGCTAATAGAAGTACTGCTACCACTAAAGTGATGATACTGATACATGGCGGAGGCTGGACAAGCGGCGATAAAACAGACTTCACTGTTTATATGGATACCCTGAAAAAAAGGATACCCGATTATGCTATTTTTAATATTAATTACAGGCTAGGTGTATTTCCTTCCACTAATGCTTTTCCAACGCAGGAACTCGATGTAAAGGCAGCTCTTGATTTTATTTATGCCAATCGTTCTACTTATCTCATTAGTGATAAATTTGTACTGATGGGTGCAAGTGCCGGTGGCCATCTTTCGTTATTACAGGCTTACAAATACAATAGTCCTGTAAAAATAAAAGCTGTTGTTGATTTCTTTGGACCCACCGATATGGTTGCTATGTATAATGACAACCCGGCTTCACAAATAGCTTTTCTTGCTTTGTTAAGTGGCACACCCGTTACAAACCCAACTATGTATCAACAATCAAGTCCATTAACCTACGTAGTACCAACAAGCTGCCCTACCATTATTTTACAAGGAGGTTTGGACCCATTGGTTAATGCAACTACACAATCAGTAGCATTAAAAACTAAATTAACCAATAACGTTGTTATAAATCAATATGTTCTTTACCCAACAGGTGGCCATGGTGACTGGGATGTTGCAACATATACTGATGCCTTTAATAAAATACAGGCTTTTTTAGCTGCAAACGTTCAATAATAACTTAACAATTAAATTATAGTAAGCATCCCCTATGATGGGATGCTTTTTTTATTTTACTTTGCAATAATGAATAAAAGGTTTTACCTCTCACTACTCACTTTGTTTTTTTTCTATGTAAAAGCATTTTCACAAAAAGAAGTATTTCTTTTTGCCCAAAATGCAACCAAAGAGAAAAGAGCACAGGAATACCGTAACCTGGCCAATAACAGCATTAATAAAAATTTATTACTTCCTTTAACAGATTCCACTGAAGAAAACTGGGAGGATGCCTTTGACGCACTGAAATATATTAATTACAGATCGTTATGGGTGTATAACAAGGTAAAGCTTGCATTTTTTGATTCACTTGAAAAAAGAAGTACCCGCTTTCAACAGTCATTACTTGAGCTGGCCTACTCAAATTACAGGGGAAAATTTAGTGAGCCTGCATACTGGTTGATGAAAAGAACAAAAGATCCGAGGATCTTTGCAACAGCAGCTGAATATTATCTTGCCGGAAACAAAGATCCGAATGCATGGAACAGGGTGGTCCAGGTTTTCTCAAAACGGGCAGATAAAGATGATGACGTGCCTGTTTATTATGGCCTGCTTACAGGATTGATCACCGGATATTCAGATAAAAAAGATCTCTCTTCATTTTTTGCTAATTTAAGAAATACAGTTCCAGGTCATCTACTCCTTATTAGTTTTCAACGCAAGAACAGGAATTATCCCGGCATTGCCGTGATAAGAGATCAAATGGGAAATTTTATAAAAAATGATAAGGGTGAGATATTTTCTGTTCCACAACTGGCAAGAAGTCACAGCAACATGCCTTTTTATTTAAGCAGTGGCAACACACCCCAGGGCATTTTC
This sequence comes from Ferruginibacter sp., assembly GCA_040007795.1. Lineage (GTDB taxonomy): Bacteria > Bacteroidota > Bacteroidia > Chitinophagales > Chitinophagaceae > Ferruginibacter. The sequence goes on along the minus strand of JBDTUK010000167.1, from coordinate 6,773 downwards.
CGTATGAATGGTTTTGATGTAAGCAAGAGCATGGCTATAGGCCCCACTACTAATATCCAGTTAATGATGCCTTATGAAACCACTCCCCGTAATTTTTTAAATGATCCGTCAATTGAAGATACTACCTGGTCAGAGACTCTATACAGAAGGCTGTTACCGGAATCTTTAAAAGAATATATGCCGCTTTATGAATCTTTCTTTGCCAGTAAAGCGGGCCGCACAGAAATAATTGCGCATGGAACCACCGTCAATACAGAATATTACAAAGGATTGCCCTGGTATCCCTTTACACCAACCGAAGGCTGTTTATGCACGAAAGAAATCTGGAGTACCGTTGATGGAAAAAGACTTGAAAGTGATCAGCAAAAACTGGTAGATATTTTAAAAGCTGCCGGTGGTGCAAATGGTTATTGTATTGTAATTGAAATTGACGATCAGCAAAAGCCCGTTAACCTGAATGATATTTTACCCTACCTGAAATAAAAGCAAATACAATTGAAATGGATATTTAAAAAATTTGATGAACTGACAGCAGCAGAACTTTATGCCATCATGCAACTTCGCAATGAGGTCTTTGTAGTTGAGCAAAACTGTGTTTACCAGGATGCTGATGATAAGGATCAGCAATCCTGCCATCTTGCCGGTTGGGATGGAGCAACCCTGGTGGCTTATACACGTATAATTCCGCCGGGAATTGCCTATGCCGAAGCAAGTATTGGCCGTGTTGTTACTTCGCCAAAATACCGGAAAACAGGAGCTGGTAAAATATTGATGCAGGAAAGTATCAGTAATACTTTCAGTCAGTTTAACTGTTCCAAAATAAAGATCGGCGCCCAGGTTTACCTGACAAAATTCTATGAGTCGCTTGGCTTTTTTAAAACCGGTGATGAGTACCTGGAAGACGGCATACCACATATAGAGATGACCTTATCCAAATAAATTCTGCACAAGGGCAATAACAGGATTGATTTATCGTTTTAAATCAGTGGTTTTAGATATTATCCTGCTTATGTAATCCCGGGCAATATTCTTCAGCCACAGTTAGTATCCATTATCTATCGAAAGACTAAACCTGTTCTGATGAAACCATGTCTACACAAATTTGTGGGAAAGCGTATTCTACTTTTATTGGTCTGTTTTACAATCCTCTCCAAATCATATTCACAAGCATTACTTTTTGGCGAAAAAGTTAAATGGGAAGTTGGTTTCAACTTTGGCCCCAGTTTCTTTTTAGGCGATTTAGGTGGTAATTCGGGAAAAGGTACCAATGATGTAAAAGATATCAATTTTCAGTTTACTAAATTAATGAAGGGTGCTTTCATCACCATGTATCCAAAAAACTGGATCGGCTTAAGGCTTGCTGCAGATTATACTTACCTGGAAGGTGATGATGCAATAATCAACACAACCGGTATTGATGAACTTTGGCGCAAGCAACGTAACCTCGATTTTAAAACTACTGTTGTAGAAGGATATCTTGCAATAGAGCTTTTTCCTACCATGTTTTTTAGCAGAAATTCGGAATATGAACCGAGATTAAGGCCCTATATCATGGGAGGTATCGGTGTATTTCATTTCAATCCGCAAGGATCTCTTACTGATGCAACTACCGGTAATAAAAGCTGGTATTACCTGCAACCATTGCGTTTGGAAGGACAGGGAATGCCTGAATATCCATATAGTAAGCCTTATAAGTTAACGCAAATGAATATTCCGTTTGGCGGCGGTTTAAAATATTATGCATCAGACAGGATAAATCTAAGTGCGGAAATACTATACAGAAAAACTTTTACCGACTATATTGATGATGTAAGTAAAAAATATATTGACCCGGCTAACTATACAAAATATTTGTCAAGCCAGGAAGCAACATTGGCCTACAAATTATCAGATAAAGCCGTTGGTATTATTTATCCGGGTATGACAAGATACCCTGCAGGCACTCAAAGAGGCGATCTAAAAAATGCAGACACTTATTTTTCAATAGTAATGAAGATTGGAGTCCGTTTAGGGCCGATATATGAAAGCTCTTTTGCAAGAAGGGCTGCAAGACAAACCAGGTGCCCGTCTGTATATTAAAATTGGAAACTAAATAAATACCTATGAATAATTTTCAACTAAACCCAAGAACTTATAAAGCTGTTGTAATATTTACAACATGCCTTTTACTGGTGATACAATTGATTAAATAGGATTACCAGTAGATACTTTATAAGTGCAAATGATACAATAGAAATTAACCCCCGAGGAGCCTATGGATATTTTAATATCCGCAGATTACCCCTGAAACCACAATCTTCAAATTTCGTTGACATCATTTACACTTTTTAAAAACAAAAAAAATCCATGTTTACAAAGCATGGGTTTTTTTATTTTAACTCTGCCTGCAAAAATTTACCGGTAAAACTTTCCTTTACTTTCACCAGGTCTTCAGGCAACCCTTCAAATAAAACAAATCCGCCTCCATCACCCCCTTCCGGACCAATATCAATAATATGATCTGCTACTTTTATTACGTCCATATTATGCTCGATCACTAAAACAGTATTACCCCTGTCAACCAGTTTATTGATAACTTCAAGCAAATGCTGAATGTCCTGGAAGTGAAGCCCGGTAGTAGGCTCATCCAGTATATAAAATGTTTTGCCGGTATCTTTTTTGCCTAACTCTGTAGAAAGTTTTACTCTTTGTGCTTCGCCACCACTTAATGTAACAGCGCTTTGTCCCAATGTGATATATCCCAATCCAACATCCTGTAAAACTTTTATTTTACGATAAATAAAAGGTACTGCCTGGAAAAATTCAACTGCTTCATCAACCGTCATGTCCAGCACATCACTGATTGATTTTCCTTTGTAGCGGATCTCCAATGTTTCCCGGTTGTATCGCTTGCCATTACATTTTTCGCAATGCACATAAACATCCGGTAAAAAATTCATTTCAATAACCCTCATGCCTCCGCCTTCGCAAACATCGCATCTGCCACTTTTTACATTAAAAGAAAAACGACCGGCTTTATAGCCCCTTATTTTTGCTTCGGGTACTAATGCAAACAATGTTCTTATATCTGTAAAGAAACCACAATAAGTGGCCGGGTTACTCCTCGGTGTTCTTCCAATCGGGCTTTGATCTATCTCAATCACTTTATCTATCAGTTCCAGGCCTTTTATAGATTTATATGCCAAAGGATTTGCTTTGGAATTATAGCAATATTTGCTCATTAAAGGATACAGTGTTTCATTTACCAAAGTTGATTTACCGCTTCCGCTAACCCCTGTAACCAATATTAATTTACCCAATGGAAATTTTACATTCACTGCTCTTAAATTATTTCCGCTTACCCCGTTTAATTCAATAAACTTTCCGTTTCCCTTGCGCCGCTCTGTAGGTACTGCAATTTTTTTTGTACCAAGCAGGTATTGTGCTGTTTCAGAATTTGAATTTAAAATAGTTTGAGGTGTTCCCATGGCTACAATTTCTCCGCCATGTTTACCTGCCTTTGGCCCGATATCCACCAGGTAATCTGATGCAAGCATAATGTCTTTATCATGTTCAACCACCAAAACGCTGTTTCCAATATCCCGTAAATTTTGTAAGGCTGCAATCAAACGCTGATTATCTCTCTGATGTAAACCAATACTTGGTTCATCTAAAATATAAGTAATGCCCTGCAATTGTGAACCAATTTGAGTAGCCAGCCTGATGCGCTGTGATTCTCCACCACTAAGGCTTTTAGAAGGCCTGTTGAGCGATAGGTAAGTTAATCCAACATCCAATAAAAACTGTAGCCGTTCCCTTATCTCTTTTAAAACATCTTTTGCAATTGTCTTTTGTTTATTATCTAAGCGTAATTCAATTCCATCAAACCAGGCTGCCAGGTTATCTAAATTCAACTGGCTTAGCTCTGCAATATTTCTGTTATCAACTTTAAACCAAAGGCTTTCTTTTTTTAGTCTTGTTCCTCCACAGGAACTGCATGGTGCCAGTTGCATATATTTTTCTACCCACTCCCTCAGCATATCGGTACTTTGTGTGGATGAGAACCACCGCTTAAGCATTGGAATAATACCTTCGTAACTGCCAGTATAAACTTCCGGAATAGTTTCATCACTCAAATTCATTTCCAAAGCCGGATTAATATTCTGATCTCCGTATAATAGTAAATTGAGTTGTGCCTCCGGCAAATCCTGTATGGGCTTATCCAAATTGATCTTATGCTTTTTAGCAAAGGCAACCACTTGCTGAAAAACACTGGCATCTCTTTCTTCACCCAACGGAACTATACCACCTTCTCTTACACTTATTGTTTTATCGGGCAGCACAGTTTCCATATCAATGGTATAAACATTACCTAATCCCTTGCAAACCGGGCATGCGCCATAAGGCGAATTAAAGGAAAATGCATTGGGCGAAGGTTCTTCATAACTGATACCGGTATCTTCACACATCAGTTGTTTACTATATTGAACAACTTTGTTATCATCATTTATTAAAAGAAACATCAGGTCTTTACCCAACTGCAAAGTTTTTTGAACACTCTGACTTAACCTAACTCTCATATCATCTGTAACTGCCAATCTATCTATCACCACTTCTATATCATGAATCTTATAGCGGTCTATCTGCATTCTTGGTTTAAGATCCATCACTTCACCATCAACCCTTACTTTTAAATATCCTTTCTTCCTGATGTCTTCAAACAATTCCCGGTAATGCCCTTTTCTTCCTCTTACCAATGGAGCCAACAAGCTTATCTTTTTATCTTCAAATTTTTCAAAGATGTTCATTACAATTTCTTCTTCACTGAACTTCACCATCTTCTTACCGGTATTGTAACTATAAGCCTCTCCCACCCTTGCATACAGCAACCGGAGAAAATCATATATCTCGGTAACAGTACCAACAGTACTTCTTGGATTTTTGTTGGTGGTCTTTTGTTCAATGGAAATTACAGGAGACAGGCCTGTGATCTTGTCAACATCAGGCCGTTCCATATCACCAACAAATTGCCGGGCATAGGCACTAAAACTTTCCATGTAGCGGCGTTGGCCTTCATTATAAATAGTATCAAAGGCCAGGGATGATTTTCCACTGCCGCTTACACCGGTAAATACTACCAGTTTATTCTTGGGAATTTTAATATCAATATTCTTCAGGTTGTGCTCCCTTGCGCCAAATACTTCAATAAAATCGTTGGATATTACTTCTTGTGCTGAAGCCTTTTTTTCTTTCGCCATGTGTACTTACTTGGGTTAAAGATACGAACAAAATGAACGATGATTTGTTGGGCTTTGTTCTATAAATTTGCAGTTCAAAATCAATTATGGCTTTTAACTTATTTGGAAAGAAAGAAGATAACCTGGCCGGCCATATTTTTATTGACCGGGCCTATGTGAGCACGGCTGCAAAGATGAATGCCTGCATGGAATTAGCTAAGAAAGAACCGGATCATTTATTTATAAGTTGGTTCGCTGATACTGCCCGAAAATTTAAAGAATTTTTTATCCAACACGGAATAGATGAAAACCGGGTTACAGAGGCCCGGTATATACATACCCCAATGTTACAAAATAAAGTTCCGGTATTTGTTGAGCATCATCCATTACATGCAAAGGAACTGGAGCTGATCAAAAACTGGGATGCAAAGAATATTATAGTGTTTAGTGCATTGGATGAACCTCTCTTTAAACATTTTGGAAGCGATAAAGTAATACCCATGATGAAAATGCTGGGTATGAAAGAAAGCGAAGCCATTGAACACAACCTGGTATCCAAATCCATCATAAAGGGCCAGGAAAAAATTGCTGGCCTGGTCAGTTTAGAACAACCGGCCAACTCACAGGCAGAATGGATGGAGAAGAATATAAAATAATTTTATTTATAGAAGTGCCTTCTGCAAAGGGTTTTAAAGTATTTAACAATTCTTATTAAAAAATTAATTTGGAATTCTGAAACTTGCGACCTTATATTTGCAACAGTTCTTTAGTTATCACTTATCAAGAAAGGCAGAGGGTAATGGCCCGATGAAGCCTTGACAACCTATCCAGACATTGTTTGGAAAAGGTGCCAATTCCATCCAGTCTAAGACTGGACAGATAAGTCAGATTAAAAGCTTAAAAAATATCTCAAAATATTAAAAGCTCATCTGATTTATCGGATGAGCTTTTTTGTTTTAACCCCGACAGCGGTTACAAAAATTCTTCCTCCGATAAGGTTGCTCACTTGTTAAGTGATTAAACAGAACCTGTTTAACACTATTTAATCACGTCTTTTCTCTCCCCCTTCGGGGGAGTTGGAGGGGGCTTTAAAAACAACAACAATGAGCAACGCAACAGAACTGATCCACAGCATTCCCGTAGATCCATTAACAGGGGCCATCAGCGTACCCATTTATCAAACCAGTACCTATGTGCAGGAAGCACCGGGTATAAACAAAGGTTATGATTATGCCCGAAGTAATAATCCAACAAGAGGAACATTAGAAGATGTTATTGCCAAATTAGAAAAAGGAACTGTAGGTATTGCTTTTGGCAGCGGCCTTGCAGCCATTGATGCAGTGGTCAAACTATTAAAAGCAGGCGATGAAATTTTAGCGGTAGATGATATCTATGGCGGCGCTTTTCGCCTCTTCACACATATCTATGAAAAATTTGGTATCAGGGTAAATTATGTTGACACGACTGATGCCACAAATGTCTTTAATGCCATCACGCCCAATACAAAACTCATCTGGCTGGAAACACCAACCAATCCAACTTTAAAAGTAAGCGATA
>JBDTUK010000166.1:0-5290 GCA_040007795.1 Ferruginibacter sp. | reverse complement strand
CTCATAAGCAGTTAGTTTTGGTAACGGCCCCTGTTTCTACAGGGGCTTCTCTTTTATATACCTTTACTGTATGGTTAAGCACATGTTAACTATCTTACAATTCACAATTCAAATCACAGCTTTGCAAATCTTTACTTAAATAAATTTGATGTATGAGTAACCCGGTACAGGTATTTCAAACCAGCAACCCAATCCGGTGGAAGAGCATTAAATGGACAAGCAGGGTAATAGGGTTGGTGGTTTTATTTTTATTGGCTGTACTCGTGTTGGCTATAAGAAATGGTTCAAACCCCAATCTTCCAAACATTAATGCAAAAGCCAGGTATTATCAAAACAAGTTAGACCCCTCTAATAAATTTACCTTCACTTCTCCATTAAATAAAAAATATAAAGGCTTTAAAGATTATTTAGAAAAAAAACAGCAGGAAGATTCGATAAAAAAGATCAATGCTGCAAAACTTAATGCATCGCAGATCCGTGCTGCATTTTATACGCCCTGGCTTACCGCTTCATTATCCGACCTGCAAAAAAACGGCGATAAATTAAATACCATTTATCCCGAATGGTTTTTTATTGATACCACTACCTATACATTACAAACCCGGATCGACAGTGCCGGGCTTGCCGTAATGAAACAAAAAGGCCTGAGCATTCAGCCCATCTTTAATAATTTCCGAACCAATAAAACAGATGCCTCAAAAAGTGATTTTGATGGTACACTGGCGCATGTAATCATTACCGATTCTGAAAAAAGAAAATTCATCATTCAACAAATTGCTGATACGCTTTTGCATTATCAACTGCAGGGGATCAATATTGATTTTGAAGAACTGGCGGAAAAGAATAATGAACCCCTTACCCAATTTCAAAAAGAATTATATGAAGCCTTGCACAGTAAAGGTTTGTTGGTAAGTATAGATGTTTCGCCGGATAATGAAGATTACGATTACAAAGAGTTATCAAAATACAATGACTTTATCATCCTGATGGCTTATGACCAGTATAGCAATACAACAGGTGCAGGCCCTATCAGCAGCCAGAAATGGATAGAGGAAAAATTAGACTGGATGGATGATAAAGTGGATGTATCAAAAATAATATTGGGTGTGGCAGGTTATGGCAGGGACTGGATAACAGAAGAAGAAGGTAAAAGGGTGGATGATATTACTTACGCCGAAGTCATTGATAATGCTAAAATATCCAAAGCAACTATTGTATTTGATAATGACACGTATAATCTTCACTATGATTATATGGAAGAAGCATCTGAAAATTCTTCTGAAATAAAACATTCAGTTTGGTTCACCGATGCCGCCACCACTTTTAATATTTTACGGTTCAGCGATGACTATGCCACAGCAGGTACTGCATTATGGCATTTAGGTGGTGAAGACCCCCGTATCTGGAATTTCTATGGCCGCAACCTGAGTAATAAATCGCTTCGGACAAATCCTTTCGATTTTAATTCACTTTCGGCAATGCCTGTTAACCCCGATAAAAAACCAACGGCTACCGGTGAAGGCGAATTACTCGATATTATTTATACGCCGGAACAGGGCAATATCAAACTGGAAGTTGATCAGACAGAAATGCTGATAGCTGAACAGCAATACATGGAGCTTCCTTCCGGTTATGTGTATGAAAAATTTGCAGAAGATAAAACACCCATGGGCCCGGGCCATAAGATCATTTTAACTTTTGATGACGGGCCTGATGCAACTTATACACCTAAGATCCTGGATATACTGGAAAGAGAAAAAATACCCGCCACATTTTTTATAATTGGTTTGAATGCAGAAAATAATATTCCGCTGCTCAACAGGATATATAAAGATGGTTACGAAATAGGCAACCATACTTTCACCCATCACAATATTGCCAAGATGAGCCCCGAACGGGCCGACCTTGAATTAAAGTCAACCCGGGTTTTACTGGAATGCATTACAGGCCATTCTACCATCTTGTTCAGGGCCCCATTCAATGCGGATAGTGAACCACAAACATTTGAAGAAATTGAGCCCATTGCCCGAAGTAAAAAAGATAATTATATCACTGTAGGTGAAAGTATAGACCCCAACGACTGGGACCCAAAAAATAATGCCGATAGTATTTTTAACCGTACCATCCGCCTGGCAGAAGCAAATGATGCCAGTATTATTTTATTACACGACGCCGGTGGTAATACGAGACAACCCACTGTGGATGCATTACCCCGCATTATTGAATATTTTAAAAACCGTGGATGCAGGTTTACCACGGTGGCCGACCTGATGGGTAAAACAAAGGCAGATGTTATGCCTGCTATAAAAAGAAGCTGGATAAACTCACTCAATTTTTTTGTTGCCGAAGCCACTTATTGGGGTGAACACATTGTTTTCGCTTTATTCATCATTGGTATTATTCTTTCAGTTAGCAGAACGATAGCGATGGCCATTTTAGCTACCATCCAAAAAAAGAGAGAAACAAAAGCTGCTGTATCAACAGCACAACCAATGGTCAGCATAATTGTTCCTGCATACAATGAAGAAATTAATGCCTGCAGAACAGTAAGCAGTTTATTAAACCAGGATTATCCAAACCTGCAGGTTGTTTTTGTGGATGATGGCAGTACGGATAATACATTTAAAAAAGTATCCGTTGAGTTTGCTGATAATCCGGATGTACAGGTGCATACCAAACCAAATGGCGGTAAAGCATCTGCTTTAAACTTTGGGGTCAATATTGCCAACAGCGATTTTGTTGTTTGCATTGATGCAGACACACAACTAAAATCAAATGCCATAACAGAATTAATGAAAAAATTTACCACCGGTAATATTGGTGCCGTTGCAGGTAATGTAAAAGTTGGTAATGAAGTGAACCTGATCACCCGCTGGCAAAGTATTGAATACATCACTTCGCAAAATTTTGACCGCAGGGCTTTTGAATTATTGAACTGTATTACTGTTGTGCCGGGTGCTATTGGCGCTTTCAGAAAAGATGCCGTTGTAAAAGCCGGAGCTTTTACAACCGATACCCTTGCCGAAGATTGTGACCTTACCATGCGCCTGCACCGCAATGGATATAAGATAGCTAATTGCAATGAAGCCATTTCTTATACCGAAGCACCTGAAACCATGCGTCAATTCATGAGGCAACGCTTTCGCTGGAGTTTTGGCGTAATGCAAAGTTTCTGGAAACACCGTGATGCCCTGTTCAATCTTAAATACAAAAGTTTTGGAATGGTTGCCCTGCCCAATATTCTCATTTTCCAGATAATACTTCCCTTTTTAGCGCCGTTGGCAGATTTTATCCTGGTGTTTAGTTTAGTGGCCGCCGGTCTTGGAATAATACAATCCGATATCAGTAATATTATTTTTTACTATTTCATTTTTACCCTCGTTGATGTTGCGGGGGCAGCCCTGGCCTTTGCCTTTGAAAAAGAAGATTATAAAAAATTAGTGTGGATGATCCCTCAACGGCTAATTTACCGGCAGCTCATGTATTATATTCTTTTAAAATCATTCAACAGGGCGCTCAAAGGCGAAATGCAGGGCTGGGGTATATTAAAACGTACCGGTAATGTAAAAAAATTATCCCCTGCCTGATTAAAGCAATAGTACTTTACCTTTGCCATCCCCGTCCGAAAGAATTTCATCCGGGCGGGCATATAAATTATACCATTGGCCACATCATCACCCGACAGAAAAAAATTTTTTAACCGCCTGAGAAACAAGGATAATTCAGCAGAACCTGAAGAGATGTCCTTTATGGGTCATCTTGAAGCCCTGCGCTGGCACCTGATGCGTTCAGTCATTGTATGGCTGGCAGCCGCTATTACCATTTTTGTTTTTATTGACTGGGTTTACGATTTCATTATCCTGGCTCCATCCAGCGAACATTTTATTACTTATGGTGCGCTCTGCAGTTTTGGCCATTGGTTACATATTGGCGATGGGCTTTGTATGCCGCCTGTAAAGATCGACTTCCAGGTTACTGAAGTAAACGGCACTTTTACTTCGGCAGTTTCCATTGCGCTTATTGGTGGTGTAATTGTAGCATTCCCTTATCTTTTTTGGGAGTTCTGGCGTTTTGTTAAGCCGGCACTTTCTGCAAAAGAAAAAAAGTATGCAAGGGGAAGCATATTCTGGGTGTCGCTTTGTTTTTTTGCAGGTGCTGCCTTCGGATATTATTTGCTTGCCCCTTTTACCTTTAATTTTTTAGCCAGCTTTACCCTCGGAAAATCGGGGGCCATTGTTTACCGGCCTTCCATCAATGATTATATTGACAGCCTTACTAACCTCATCTTAGGTTGTGGCATTGCATTTGAATTGCCTATACTGGCCTTTGTTTTGGCAAAGATCGGCCTCATCACAGCTGCATTTTTAAAAAAGTATTCGAAATATGCATTTGTTATCATCCTGCTTATTGCTGCTGTTATCACACCATCACCCGATATGACAAGCCAGATCATTGTAGCACTTCCCTTATTATTACTTTATTGGATAAGTATCCTGCTTGTGGCCAGTGTTGACCGTAAAAAAGCCAAAGAAGAAAAAGAATGGAGCTAAGATTAATGGATAATTTTTTAATTGATAATGAATAATGAGCATTAATAAAGAAGCCTTATTTTACTGTTGCAAATTATATATGCGCTAATTTTACTGAAGAATTATCAATTATTAATTTTTCAATTATTAATTAAACCATCATGTCTCCCTTCAATTTAAACTTACCCATAGCCATCGGATGTGATCACGCCGGATTTGATTGCAAAGAAGATCTTATTTCTTTTTTAGAAGGTGAAGCCGTTGCCTTTAAAGATTTTGGAACATTCACTAAAGATTCTGTTGACTATCCCGATTTTGCTCACGCTGTTGCTATAGCCGTTGAAAATGGCGAAGCTGCTTTTGGAATTTTATTATGCGGCAGCGCCAATGGTGTTGCCATTACAGCCAATAAGCACCAGCATATAAGAGCTGCCGTTTGCTGGGGAGAAGAACTTGCTGAGCTTGCACGCAAACACAATGATGCCAATGTTATTTGTATACCGGCACGTTTTGTACGTGATGGTGACGCTGAAAAAATGCTGGATGTTTTTATGAACACTGCATTTGAAGGCGGAAGACATGAAACAAGAGTTAATAAAATTGCCTGCTAGTTTTTTGCAAAGAGGACAAAAGAGAAAAAGAGCGAATTGGTTTTACTTCTCCTTGTACTTCTTTTCTCTTTTATGCTCTTAGCTAGGCTTTCCCACCGTTCATATAAAATCAAATGCCAGTTACCGTCTTTTGATTATTTTGCCCCTCAA
>JBDTUK010000165.1:0-19719 GCA_040007795.1 Ferruginibacter sp. | reverse complement strand
TACCTTTACCATAATTAGCAATGATCAAACTTCCATCCTGTTCATTTTCGCCCGGGTCTTTCATACTCAGGATACGTTTGTAATTGCTGTCAATATTTTCTGCATGGTAAGTACTTCGCTCCTGTATCCATCCATTAAAATCTTTATCAGATATCTTATTGGGATAATTCAATACCGGGTGATCGGGTATTAAAAAATTTACTTTCGCCTCTTCATCAGTGATCCTTTTTCCACCGATCGTGAACGGGTATGGTGCAATCTTTACTTTAACAGGGCCAATAGAATTATTAGTATTGTATTGTACGAGTAAAACGCCGCCTTCATTTATATACTGCATAAGTGCATCGTAAGCATTATTGAGCCAGGGCTGTGTGTTATAAGCACGTACGCCTGTGACAATAGCATCAAACTGTTTTAAATATCCAGGTGACATTTCATTCTCATGAAGTACAATTACTTTATATCCCATTTGCATTAAGGCTTCAGGTATTTTATCCCCGGCTCCCGGAATATAACCAACCAGGTTTCCATCTGTTTTTACATCAATGATCCTATATTCTATTACCGCAGGTTTAAGATAATTGATAGCCGGTATATGATCATAGTTGATCGTTTTTAATTGCTGGTTATAACCGGTTGTATTTTCCTGTCCTCCTACAATTAAAGATGTTTTATCCGGCACTGGAATAACAGTGACAATTTTTTTCTGGTTCTTTTCAAGACTTAAATTCCCTTCTGCACCAACATTTCCATCGATCACGACTTTATTGGTGATCGATGGAATATTTGATATAATTTTCGGGTCATTGAGTGTGATATTTTTCAAGGCAAACACTTCAACGGCTGTAATTTTAGGGGTAGTAGAAATAAGAATTGGTTCTTTCGGCGTAAACGAAACGGGCGGTACAATACAAACCGGCTGATAAATCTCTCCCTTAACGGGGTCGGTATATTTATAACGAATTGGCCTGCTGAATTTAAATTCCACACCCTCGATCATCATGCTAAATAAAACACTCAATGGGTCGCTTTCTCCTTTGCCGATCTCTTGTTGATCAGTAACATTAAAACTTCCTTTATCCATTGCACTCTCCAGCCAATAGGGCTGTGTGGGCTTTGCATCGGGTTTGATAAAGATGCTGTATGTCTTAACCGAATTCACATTTTTTTGTAGTTGATCAAAAATTACATAGTCATCATTTAAGAGTGCATCGGCGCTTAAAATATTTGCACCCGACCGGTTGTTGACCACTAAATTTATTTTTAAACTGTCTCCCTGCACAGCATATTGTGTATTGGTTGTAGCATCCATGAATAAACCACTGCAGTTTTGTACCAGGTCATTAATGCTATTTAGTTTTTGTGTCTTCCAATATTCATCCTTGATAGCTTCAGCATTTTTATACAACTTAGTTAAAGCATTCACAGATCTTTCAGGATGCTCCACATCAAATTTTTCAATGATCCTGTTCACCGTACCTGTCAATACCACTTCGTTGATCCTGCTCCAGCTAACGTCTACATTATCCATAAGGTCATTAACAGGCGCAGTCCCTTTTATGGTTTTAAAATATTCGATCACACTTCCTCTTTGTGCAGCTACACCAAAGCCCTGGCTCTTGTGCTGGCTACGACTTGAGGCTGCTATCTCTCCATAACTTTTTCCCAGGATAGGATTATAATCTCCACATTCCAGTTTAAACTGATCGTCTCTTTGTGTGTTATTACCACCAAAGTTGAACGTATTCCAAAGCAAACGTTTTGCCTGCCAAACCGTTACTCCCTGTTTTAATTGTTCAGGAAATTTTGTTGGATCGGCTGCTGCATCAAATGCTTCGCCGGCAAGAATTGCAGAAGCTGTATGGTGACCATGCCCACCCTCACCTGTTGTGGGAAAACGTGTAATGATCACATCTGGTTTAAACTTACGTATCACCCAAACCACATCGCTCAATATTTTATCATGGCCCCAAAAACGCAAAGCTTCTTCGGGGCTTTTGCTAAACCCAAAATCAAATGCCCGGCTAAAAAATTGTTCAGCGCCGTCAATTCGTCTTGCAGAAAGTAATTCCTGTGTACGTATCAACCCAAGATCAACACCTTGTTCATCACCAATTAAATTCTGGCCACCATCTCCTCTCGTTAAACTTAAATACCCGGTACGATATAATTTTTCATTGGCTAAGTAAGCTAACAATCTTGTATTCTCATCATCCGGGTGTGCAGCAATATATAATACCGAACCGAGTACGTTGAGTTTCTTTAATTGCAAAAGAATTTCGGAAGAGGTATATGACCTGGGTGCTTGAGGTTTTGCTTCGCAAAAAAGAGCCACAAAAGATAATAGTAAGATTTGCTTGCGCAAATTTAAGTTGCCACAGAGGCACGGAAGCACAGAAGATAAGAAATTAGAAAGTCCCGTTTTAAAATTTTGATTTTTTATTGAATTCATATATGATATCATTTTTTTCGTGTTTCTGTGCCTCTGTGGCAATACGGCAATATCAAAATATTACTCGTTTTATCTGAAGTTTTTAAGCTGCAAAATTCAAGATAAGACCAACTTTACATCCTGAAATTTTTTAATAATTTATGGTTTGCGCCATATCCTCTTCACTAATTCCTCCCTGCTTTGCTTTTACTTCTACAATTACTTGATCAAAGACAACAAAGTCTGCATAAAATTTATGCTTTAAAGCAATTTCTTTATAGAGTACTTCATATCCCTTCTCCCTCACAAAAAGATGATCATTTAAATTTAACTCATATTCTAAAGCATCCTTGTAAACAATTTCTAAAAGTCCCGGTCCTAAAATTTTATGCACTTCAATAGCAGGCCCGATTATTTTATCTGTTTCCTCTTTTAATGGATAATCATTATGATCAGGTTCGTTCAGCATAACTAATATTTTTCTGTGCTTCTGTGCCTCCGTGGCAATTTTGCATTTTGCGAAGCAACAATACCTCTTAGTTTCCTACTAAGAAAACTGCGTTCGCCAAAAGCATTTTTCCATTCTCCCAAAAATTTCTAAAGATGGGATCATCTGCAAAAAATATGATAGAACCATTACCTAAAGACTGAACCCCAATCACGGTACCATCTTTAATTTTTTCCCTGGTTTTGTTTCCAACAAAACCTGCTGCCTGGTTTTCTTTTTTAATGACACCCACATTCCAACCACCTTTCATAAATTCATAAATATCAGCGTTCATCTTTAATGAATAATAATAATTGGCGTAACCAAATGCCAATGGATGTGAATTATCGAGCTCAACTTTATAAATGGCACCGGGTATATTATTTACAATGCCATCCCTTTCCCGGTTCTCATACAATTTTATGTCGGCATAAGGTTCCTTGTTATCCTTTTTATCATCTTTCTTGTCTTCATCCTCATCTTTCTTTAGTTTAATTCCCCAATCAGCCTTGGCTATCTGTGCAGCGGCATTTTCAAAGGCAATGATCTTTCCGCCCTGCTGCACCCACATTTTAATTTCGGCAGCCGCATCTTTATCTTTTAAAAATTTATAATTGCCATCCGGTAATATCAACACGTCTGTATTTTTTAAAGCGTTACCGTCAATCTCTTCAGCGTTAATTAAGCTCACCGGGTAATTTAATTGCTGTTCAAACAAATGCCATACTTCACCAGCTGCATTGGGGCTAACTCCCCTGCCGGTCAATACAGCAATGTTTGGTTTCTTTATAAGATGGACCTTCTCACTACCAAAATCAAAACCGGTGTCCATAAATCCACCGCTTACTTCTGTAACAGTTGCATTGTATGAGGGTACCATATCTGCAAACTGCTGCAACTTATCTTCATTGCCTTTTTTCAAAACAATGATCGTACCTTTTTGAAAAGCCTTTCCATTATAAGTAAATTCTTTTTCTGCAAAACGAACTTTGATCTTTGCATTCAGCAGCGCTGCCAAAAATTTAACATCCGCAAAAGAATTATAATTCACCAGGTACCCATACGCAGATGCAGAAACTTTGTTGGTTACATTTTGATCGCTGTAATTACCAACAGCCAGTTTTTCTTTAACAGCATAAGTTTGTACCCCATATACAAAAGGAAGGCTCCATGCCGTAATATCATAGGTAACCGAATCGCTTAATTTTGATTTCGGTTCAAACAAAACCTTCAGTAGCGAAGATTTGGGCTGATACGTACTCACCGATAAAGCATTCACTGCCGAAAAATTTTCTTCTTTGCCGGTATAATAATTATAGCCTTTAATGGATGAAGCATCGGTACGGCCATACTTAATTCCATTGGCATCAAAAAAGCTTTGCAGGGCTTTACGTTTGCCTGCATTGGTTTCAGTAACTACATACGTTTTATATTCACCAACACCATTTGTATTGGCATCATCAAAATATTTTTTGAATTCACCGATGAGTTTGCCCGCATTTTTAGAAGCAACCTCAATCGTACTCATACTGGTCGTAAAATGATGGGCAATCCTGTCTTTCAAAGAAAGCGTATCTCCATCATTCATAACAACCGCCAGTCCGCCCCCACTATGGCCGGCCTGTTCATAGGTCATGCCTATAGCTCCGTTGTATGTTGGATAAGTATCTCCATAAGCCGGGTAAAACAAGTCAAAAACTTCTTTGGTAAAATATAACCAGCCATTGGCATCAAAATACCTTGCATGATTCTTACCGATCGTAACTTGAAATTGTCTTTGCCATGGCGTTATCACTTCATGAAAAGGTTCGGCGGCAGGAGCAAAATAATAAGGATTGTTTATGCCCTGCTCATGATAATCGCAATGTATCTGCGGCATCCATTCATTGTATTTTTTTATGCGCCCCTGTGTTTCTATTTGCGTTTGCCATGCCCAATCCCGGTTCAGGTCAAAATTATAATGATTCACCCTGCCACCCGGCCATGGTTCGCTGTGCTCCCGGCTATTAGGATTTGCATCTGCATTTTTGCCAACCATTTGTGTAAACCAATTTACATAGCGGTCTCTTCCATCAGGATTTAAACAGGGATCAATAATTACAACTGTATTTTTTAACCATTCTTTTGTTTGTGCATTACCGGGGTTTAATAATTCATACAATGTTTTCATAGAAACCTCTGAAGAGCTTGCTTCATTGCCATGCACATTATAACTTAGCCAAACAATTACCGGCGCATTAACATCGGCAGGTTTATCTTTTAATATACCGGTAAGTCTTAAATTATTTTTCCTGATCTCATCCAGCTTAGCCATATTTTCGGCAGAAGAAACAAAAGCCAGTAACAACTCCCTGCCTTCATTGGTTTCGCCGTATTTTTCCAGTTTCATCATCTGTGGCATGGCTGCTGCAGCCTGATTAAAATAATTTACAATTTTGTAATGGGGCGTAAATTTATTTCCAAGTGGATAACCCAAAAATTCATCCGGCGATTTTAATTGTGCAAGTACTGATCCACTTACCAAAAGCAGGCTGAAAAAGATTAATTTAACTCTCATCTTATTTTTTTAATGATTAGAGGCCTTCCCCCTTAAATATTACGTGAAAATAAAGAAAGCAGATGACTTGTATCAGCCACTTATCCATAATTCAAATATCAGGCAATTGGTACAATATGGCGGCAATAAAGTAAATTCGATAAATAAATTAAGGATATGATTTTTCAAAAATCACTTTTTACATCCACACTGGCGATAGTTACAACTTTTACCGCTTTCCCTCAACCACCAAAGACTAATGCTTTTAACTATTCTGTTCAAAAAAATATCAACTGCAGTAAAGGTGCAGTCGTATCTGCCCATCCGCTGGCAAGTATGGTTGGCGTTGCTATTTTAAAACAAGGTGGCAATGCATTTGATGCTGCCATTGCTACACAACTGGCACTTGCTGTTGTTTACCCCGGTGCCGGTAATATTGGCGGAGGTGGTTTTATGTTAGCGCACTTACAAAATGGCAGCAACATCAGTATTGATTATCGGGAAAAAGCATCTGCCAGTGCCAGCAGGGATATGTATTTAGATAAAGATGGAAACCCCAAACTGAATTTATCGCAGTATAGCCACCTGGCTTCGGGTGTACCAGGTACCATTGCAGGTTTATTTACCGGTATGAAATATGCCAAACTTTCTTTTAAAAAATTAATTCAGCCTGCCATTGACCTGGCAGAAAAAGGCTTTGCCATTACTGCATCCCAGGCTTCGTCTTTTAACAGCAATAGAAAAGAATTTTTAGAACAGAATATATCTCCAGTTGCATTTGTAAAAGAAGGTGAATGGAAAGCAGGTGATCTACTAATTCAAAAAGAACTTGCCAATACTTTAAAACGGATAAGGGATAAGGGACAGGATGGATTCTATGCAGGTGAGACAGCAAGGCTGATCGTGGAAGAGATGAAGAAAGGAAATGGGATCATTACCCTTGATGACCTGAAAAATTATACCGCTAAAGAAAGGCCTGTTCTTGATTTTAATTATAAAGGTTACCAGGTCATATCTATGCCTTTGCCCAGTAGTGGTGGAATAATACTGGAGCAGATGATGAAGATGGTCGAAGACAAAAATATGGCTGCTATGAAATTTCAAACCGCAGCATCGGTACAATTAATGACCGAAGTAGAACGAAGGGCTTTTGCCGACAGGGGTGAATTTTTGGGCGATCCTGACTTTGTGAAGGTTCCGGTAAAGACATTGGTTAGTGCAGCATATTTAAAAGAAAGAATGAAAGATTATGAACCCGGCAAAGCAGGCAACAGTAAAACAACATCAGCAGGTATTATAAAAGAAAGTGAAGAGACAACCCATTTTAGTGTGCTGGATGCTTACGGCAATGCAGTTGCTGTAACAACTACTTTAAATGACAGCTATGGAAGTCATACCGTTGTTTCGGGAGCCGGTTTTATTTTAAATAATGAAATGGATGATTTTAGTGTAAAGCCCGGTGTACCTAATATGTATGGTGCAATTGGCAATGATAAAAATGCTATCGCTCCCGGCAAAAGAATGTTGAGCAGTATGACACCAACCATCGTTTTGAAAAACGGCTCACCTTACCTGGTAGTTGGTACTCCCGGTGGCACTACCATTCCCACCAGTGTTTTTCAAACCCTGGTTAATATTTTAGAATTTAACATGAGTGCTGATGATGCAGTAAACAAACCAAAATTCCATCACCAGTGGTTACCGGATTCACTTTATGTAGAAAAAGATTTTGCTTCAGCTGTGAAAGATCAACTTGAAGTAATGGGATATAAAATAAAAGAAAGGGGCGCTATCGGAAGAACAGAGGTCATTCAAATAAAAAACAGTCCTTCGGCCATGCGCAGGACTATAATTGCAGTAGGTGATAAAAGAGGCGATGATGACGCAAGGGGATATTAAAAAATAATGCAGATGAGTGAGGACTTGATTTCAAATAATTTTGCAGATAATATAAACAGGAATGTTATTAAACGTAACATCAGGTTACTATTTGTGGTCATTATTTTATTTTCGGTTTACACGATCTTTAACTTTATTGACTGGTATATGGTTATGGCACAGGCAAACCCGTTGCGTAAAACTATTTTTACTTTTTATTCTTACTGGATAAGGCCACTTGTATTTTTGATAACATTAATACTCGGATTTACTGAATGGGTCTATTATATTAAAGGCCATAAATTAATACTGCTCTCTTTTGAAAAAGATAATGTTGATTTTTTTAACAAGGGTTATTCCTTCCTTAACAAAGCAACTATTCTAAATATAATCGGGTATAGCCTGATTATTTTAAGTTTTATGTTTCGATACTTTTTAAAATACTCATCTCCAAATTTATAAAATGTCATTAGCGTCTTCATTTCTTCAATCAGCAATAAAGCGGGTAAATTATTACAAAGAACTTGGTGATAAAACATTTGAACAGCTCAATGACAATGATTTTCATTTTCTCACTAATACGGAGAACAATAATATTGCGGTCATTATTCAACACATGGCTGGTAATATGCTCAGCCGCTGGACCGGTTTTTTAACCACCGATGGTGAAAAGGAATGGCGCAACAGAGATATAGAATTTGAAGAACAAAATTTATCCAAACAACAGTTAATTGATCTTTGGGAAAAAGGATGGGCTTGCTGCCTTGATTCATTAGCGGCACTAAAAGAAGAAGATCTTTTAAAAACCATTCATATCCGGGATGAAGGTTTATTGGTTGTTGATGCCATTAACCGCCAATTGGCACATTATCCCTATCATGTAGGGCAGATCATTTATATAGCCAAAATAATAAAAAATGAAAGCTGGAAAAACCTTTCTATCCCTAAAGGAAATTCTGTTCAGTTTAATCAACAAATGAAAGCAAAGGGCTGATCATTGTGCCCGTTACGACTGTATTTTATCATTTTTTCCTCTTTGTTTTATAAACCCTTGTTAAGCCTTTTTCAGTGGTAGCTAAATCCAAAGTTTGGTATTGAATTTGCCTTTAGAGGGCGAATAGCTATTTTTACATATAATAATTGACCCTGCATAGATTCCTAAACATATTAAAGTGGTTTTTTCTTACACTGGTATTCTGGTCGGTGCTTGCTATTTTATTCATTTATATTTTCCCCGGTTATTCTAAATGGCTTTTTTTTATACTAATACTCGGCTGGGTGGCTGCCTGGATATTTACCTTCAGGAAAACCAAACAAAAGATATGGTTTTTTCTTTCCATGCTGCTGCTGGTCTTCTCCCTCTGGGGCATCTTAAAAATAAATCCTGTACAAAACTGGCTGGTAAAAAAAGTTGGTATAACGCTATCTGAAAACCTGAAAACAAAAGTTTCAATACAGCATATAGACTTCAGTTTGTTCAATAAAATGCTGATTGAAGGTGTTTTAGTGGAAGATAGAAATCACGACACCTTATTATACGCAGGAACTGCCAGGGTAAATATCACCGATTGGTTTTTCTTTAAAGATAAACTTACGCTTAAATATGTGGGATTAAAGAATGCACAGGTCAATATTAAACGTACAGATTCAGTCTGGAACTACCAGTTCCTGGTTGATTATTTTTCCGGGCCTAAAAAAAAATCTTCCTCAAAAGAAGGAATTCAATTTGATTTAAAAGTATTGGAATTTGAAAATATCCTTTTCAACAAATCAGATAAATGGATCGGCCAGGATATAAAGGTTGCCCTGAAAAAACTTGATCTTAATGCAGATACTGTTAATTTCAACACGAAGCATATCTCCATTTCAGAATTGAAGCTGGATGCGCCATCATTTGTACAATCGAACTACACTGGTAATAAACCTAAAGTTGAAAATAATAACCTGAGAGACCTGGTACCTAAGATACCGGTACTTTCTGCTTTGCAATGGAACACAGGAGGCTGGGTAGTTAGTATAAAGAATATTGACATCAACAATGCCGGTTTTGCCAGCGAAAAGGAAACCCTGCGGGCACGTTATACAGACCGCTTTGATGGTCTACACCTTGCTTTTAACGGCATAACAGGTAACCTGAAAAATGTATTGTTCATTAATGATACTTTAACTGCCAATATAAAATTAGCGGCAAAAGAACGAAGCGGTTTTGAAGTAAAGGACCTTCAGGCTAAACTAAAATTCACCCCTGACCTGATGGAATTCAAAGACCTGATACTGGAAACCAATAAGAGCAAAATTGGAAATTATTATTCCATGCGGTACAGGGATTTTAATGATGACCTGAGCAGTTTTTTACATAATGTAACCCTGGAAGGGAATTTTGAAAAAAGTGAAATACATAGTGATGATATTGCCTTTTTTGCGCCGCAGTTAAAAACATGGAACCGCATTTTTAATTTCCAGGGAAATGTTAAAGGCACGATAGATAATCTTGCTGCAAAAAAAATGATCATTAAAAGCGGGAACACTATTGTTGACGGAGATATTACTTTGAAAGGATTGCCGGATATAGACAATACTTTTATTGACTTCAAATCAAACGACCTGCGAACTAATTACAATGATCTTGTTACCCTGGTACCTTCATTAAAAGATATCAGGCAACCCCAGTTAAGTCAATTAGGTAACATTCGTTTCAGAGGAAATTTTACGGGATTTATAAAAGATTTTGTTGCCTATGGTGATATTAACACAAGTCTTGGCAGTTTAAATGCCGACATAAACATGAAACTTCCCGATTACAAAACACCAACCTATTCGGGAAAACTCTCTACTACCGGATTTAACATTGGCAGGCTTTTCAACAATAACAAACTGGGCAATATAGCATTGAACGGAAAGGTGAAAGGAAGTGGATTTAAATTAAATGATCTGAATGCAAACTTTGATGGAACTATTCACCAGCTTGAATTTTCAGGCTATCCGTATAAGAATATTACTGTTAACGGAACTTTCGTTAAAAGCCTGTTCAAAGGGCACCTTGATATAGACGATCCCAATTTAATAATTAAAGACCTGAATGGTTCCATTAGTCTTGCCGGGGATACCACACAATTTAATTTTGATGCCGATCTGCAAAAAGTAAATTTGCAAAAATTAAATTTCACTAAAGAAGAATTTACATTATCAGGCCTATTGAGTCTGAATTTCGCCGGCAATAATATTGATAAGTTTTTAGGCACGGCAAAAATCTATAATGCTACATTAAAACATGATAGTACAAGGCTGTCTTTTGATTCACTTACTTTAAACTCACTGATGGATGGTGAAAATAAGATCCTTACTGTTCACTCCAATGAAATTGAAGGCCAGCTTACCGGCCAGTTTAAAATTCTTGAATTACCCGACGCTTTTAAAGTTTTCCTGAACCGTTATTACCCATCCTATATAGAGAAACCAACTTATAATGTTGGTGACCAGGATTTTTCTTTTTACATAAAAACCCGGCAGGTAGATGAATATGTGAAGCTGTTCGATAAAAAATTAAATGGATTTGATAACTCTGTCTTTTCAGGCAATCTTAAATTAGCAAAGAATGAATTTAATATAAATGCAGAAGTGCCCCAATTCAGTTATGATGGAAAAATATTTACTAATATTCTGCTAACCGGTAAGGGAAACCTCGATAGCCTGAATACCAATATATCAGTGAGTGATTTTGCTTTAAGCGACAGCCTGCATTTTCCAAATACCAAATTAATCCTCAGCTCAAAAAATGATATTTCAAACATCCAGTTAACAACAAGCGCCAATAAAACTTTAAGCGATGCACAGTTAAATGCCAGGGTTCAAACCTTTACTGATGGTGTTAAGATCCACTTCTTTCCTTCTTCCTTTATCCTTAATGAAAAAAAATGGAGCCTGGCAAATGATGGTGAGCTAACACTCCGCAAATCTTACATAGAAGCGAAAAACCTGAGGTTTACGCAGGGTGACCAGGAGATCGTTATTTCAACAGAGCTTGATGAACTTACTGATCATACAAATCTTATAGCAAAACTAAAAAAAGTAAATCTCAATGATTTTACGCAACCCTTTTTAAAGCAACCCAGGTTTGAAGGCCTGGTTACCGGAACAGTGAAATTGAAAGACCCATTTGGTAAAAAAATTATTGAGTACGATGTAACAGCAGATGATTTCAGACTGGATAACGAAAAAATTGGTACCGTAAATGCAAAAGGCGAAGTAAATACAACAACCGGCCTGATAAAGTTTAAAGCCGATGCTGATAATGAACAGTATAAGTTCAACGCAGAAGGCAGTTATAATTATAAAGATTCAACGGGCAACCAGATGGACATTGCTTTTGGTGCTGAACGGTTCAACATAAGTATTCTTGATAATTACCTGGGAAGTATTTTTAGCGATATGCAGGGAAATGCACAAAGTGATTTAAGGGTAAAGGGTATTGACGGCCACAAATTTATTACCGGAAGTGTAACGGTTACTGAAGGTGCATTAAAAGTAAAATACACCCAGGTTAAATATAAATTCAGCAACGAAACCATCATTTTTAATCCTGATGAAATTGATCTGGGTAGTTTGCAACTAAAAGACACTTTAAATAACACCGGTATTGCCAGTGGCAAGATGCAGCATAATTTTTTCCAGGATTTTGGTTTTGACAATATCCGTTTTGAAACCGATAAAATGCTGTTGCTAAATACTACCAAAAAAGATAACAGCCAGTTTTATGGAAAAGTAATTGGCAAAGCCTTAATGACCTTGAATGGACCGGTTACTGATATGAAGATGAATATTACGGGTGAACCTTCAGCCATTGACAGCAGCCATATTTTTATTCCAACCGGCAGCAGCCAGGAGATCGGGAAAATAGATTATATAGATTTTATACAGTATGGCAGCAAAATGGCAGATGAGTTCAAAGGAAAAAAAGAAAGCAATTTTTTGGTGAATATGGATATAAAAGCCAACCCGGCCTGTAAAATAGATGTGATACTGGATGAAGTTACCAATGATGTTATTAAAGGGCGTGGCAATGGTTTATTAAACATCAGGGTTGGTACAAAAGAGCCCTTGACCATAAGAGGCAGGTATGATATTACAGATGGCGAATACAAATTTAATTTTCAAACTTTTGTACAAAAACAATTTGAGATCAACCAGGGCTCTATAACCTGGAACGGAGACCCCTACCTGGCACAGCTAAATATTGATGCAGAGTACCTGGCAAAGAGAGTGGACCTCAGTAACCTGAGTTCTTCTATAAAGCAAAAAGAAAATGTTACCATCATTGCCCACATTACCGGTGTGCTTAACAAGCCGGTAATCAGTTTCGACTTTCAGTTTCCGGCAAGCAGTGAGTTAAATAGGGATCTTGTTGCGTTAAACAGGATAGCAGCTCTAAAAAATGATGAGAACGAAATGAACAAACAGGTTGCGAGCCTTTTGTTATTCAACACTTTTATTTCTCCGGACCAGGCACAAGGGTTTTCAACAGGTGGAAGCACTTACGGCCTGGCTGCCAACACCATTGGTGGTATTGTATCAAAATGGTTAACTAATACTTTTAACAAAGAGCTTGAAAAGGCAACCAATGGAGTTCTATCTACTTATTTCGATATTAATTCCAGTTTAGATGTTCAAAGTAAAGCTGCTCTTTTACAGGCTAATTTAAGTGCGGGAGTAAAACTTATATTAAGCAGCCGCCTGGTTGTTTTAATTGGCGGTAATCTTGATTATAATAACCCTTATGCTCAATTAAATAAAAAGGGATTATTAACTCCGGATATTAATATAGAATGGTCGCTGAATAAAGATGGCAGTTTAAAAGTGGTGGGCTTTAACCGCACCAGTATTGACCTTACGCAGGGGCAAAGAAACAGGTCGGGTGTTAAATTATCTTACCGCAAAGATTTTGACAGGCTCTCAGAAATATTAGCACCCAACGAAGAAAAAAGAAAAAAGGCCCTGGTAAATAAAGGGAAAGAATAAAATTTGTTGCCGGATTAATTATAATCCATTTAATATTTCGTGACCCAATTTATCTCGTTTTGTTTTTAAATATTTTTCATTGTGCGGATTAGATTTTATTTCGATGTGCACATTTTCCACTACTTCCAAAGCATAGCCCAATAGCCCGGCACGTTTGCGTGGGTTATTGCTCATCAATTTCATTTTGCTGATACCCAGGTGACGTAAGATTTGTGCACCAACACCATAGTCTCGTTCGTCCATATCAAAGCCAAGTTCCAGGTTAGCTTCCACAGTATCCCTGCCCTGCTCCTGTAATTTATAAGCTTTCAGTTTATTTAGCAACCCAATGCCCCTGCCCTCCTGGTTCATATAAAGTATAAGCCCCTTTCCTGCTTCTTCAACCATCCTCATCGCATGGTGCAACTGGTCTCCGCAATCACAACGAAGTGAACCTAAAATATCTCCGGTCATACAACTGCTGTGCACCCTTACCAACACCGGTTCATCCTTTTTCCATTCGCCTTTCTTTAATGCCATATGTATTTCGCCGGTATTTAATTGTTCAAAAGCAATTAATTCGAAAACCCCAAACTTAGTTGGTAATTGAACCCTTACTTCTTCTTTGATCAATGTTTCTTCTCTTAACCGGTATTCAATCAGATCTTTAATGGAGATCAGTTTCAAATCAAACTTTTTTGCAATTTCTTTTAGTTGTGGTAACCGGGCCATAGAGCCATCTTCATTCATTATTTCAACCAACACTCCTGCGGGAGCAAACCCTGCCAGTCTGGCCATGTCAATGGTAGCTTCTGTATGTCCGGAGCGGCGTAAGACACCTCCCTTTTTTGCCCTCAATGGAAAAATGTGTCCTGGCCTTCCCAGGTCTTCGGGTAAAGTATCGGGGTTTACCAATGCCTTGATGGTTTTTGATCTGTCCTGTGCCGATATACCGGTTGTGCAGCCATGTCCAAGCAGATCAATACTTACTGTGAATGCAGTTTCATGTAATGATGTGTTATTGCTAACCATTGGTTGTAATTTCAGTTCGTTACAACGGTCTTCACTCAATGGTGCACAAATCAGGCCCCTGCCATATGTACTCATAAAATTTATCACCTCCGGTGTAACATTATTTGCTGCAGTGATAAAGTCTCCTTCATTTTCCCGGTCTTCATCATCCACCACAATTATCAGTTTCCCGTTTTTAATATCTTCTATCGCACTTTCAATACTATCTAACATATATTTAAATTATTTAGCAAAGTTAACGAGAATTAAAATTGATGCCTTTCGGTTTTGGTAATTCCTTATTTGATTAATAGAAATCTACAGGAATAAACGACCGCTTAACATGATTAGTTGCCTGCATATATCAGCTTACAGATCGTATTTTTATCCCATTTTGTATATTGAAAAATAAGGGATATGATTTTGTATTATTGAATGTAAAACCCGGCAATTATTTAAAAAACTGCTACATATTTTGCCCAAACTCCGGCAATTTTAAGTTTAGGTTATTTTCAATTAAATTGATAGTATACAAAGCAGCATAAAATAAGTTTGTATTGCCTGATATTTTGTTAATAAAAGTTAACAGATTTCGGCAATTATTCGCTTTCTTTGCCATCGTAAAACCAAACTAATATGAATTTCAAGAAAATTTTACCATTACTACTAGTTACTTTATTCGCAATTCCAGTTTTATTGAATGCACAGGTAACTACAAGTAGCATTTCCGGCACTGTAAAACAGTCAAATGGAGATATTTTATCAGGTGCAACGATAACTGCAATACATGTTCCCTCTGGTACAAAATATGAAACTATAACTAATAAGAGCGGCATTTTTACCCTTCCAGGTCTACGTCCCGGTGGGCCCTATACGGTAAGTTGCCAGTTTGTTGGTCTTAAAAAACAAGATGTTGAAGATATAACCCTTACATTAGGCGATGCCTACAATGTTAATTTAACAATGGTTCCTTCAACTACTACGCTTACTGAAGTGGTGGTTTCAGGTGGTAAGGCAGCAGCAAATGCAAAAACAGGAGCTTCAACCAATGTCGGTCAACGCCAGATAGCTACTTTACCAACTATTACCAGAAATATCTCTGATTTTACCCGTCTTACTCCACAAGCTAATGGTAACTCTATTGCCGGAAGAGATGGCAGGTACAATAACTTTACTGTGGATGGAGCCAACCTGAATAATAATTTTGGTTTAAGTACCGATCCTTTACCGGGTGGAAATAACCAACCTATTTCTTTGGATGCTATTGAAGAAGTTAGTGTAAACATTGCTCCCTCTGATGTAAGGCAGGCCAACTTTACGGGGGCAAATATTGCATCTATTACAAAAAGTGGTACTAATAAATTTAAAGGAACTATATACGGATATTACAGGAATCAGAGTTTTATCGGTACCAAGGTAACCGATATGAAATTAGCTAAGCAGCCCGATTCCAAAAGTACAGTATATGGTGCAAGTGTTGGTGGCCCCATCATTAAAAACAAATTATTCTTCTTTGTTAATGGTGAAATGGAAAAAAGGATAGCTCCTCCATTAACTTCCTTTAAGCCAACAGGTGGTTCGGGAGGTGGAAATATTTCTAATGTAAAAACTGATTCGTTAGCTAAATTTTCAAGTTATCTGCAAAGCAAATACGGATATGAAACAGGAAGCTATGATGGCCTGCCAAACGCCCAGATCAAGAATTATAAATTTTTGGTTAAGATAGATTGGAACATTAATACTGTTCACAAATTAACTCTTAAATATAGTGAGATGGTAGGTGATGATGACAAGTTAATGTCGAACAGTGCTCCAAATGGCGCTAATAGTGGCGGACCAAATACATGGACAGCGCAGTCCCGCTTCGGAACAGGTGCCATGTCTTACGAAAATTCGCAATACAGTTTTCACGATCAGGTAAGAACAGCCGCCGTTGAATTAAACAGTAACTGGAAAGGAAAATTTTCTAATCAACTTATTGCAACAGCCACCAAGATCCGCACTACAAGATCTACACCAGGTGGTGTATTTCCTTTCATAGATATTATGGGTGACCCCACAAAAAGTGGTACTGCCGCTACTTATGCAGGGGGTGCCAAGCAGAATTATATGAGTGCCGGCCAGGAGAATTTTTCTAACGCAAACGATGTAAAAAATGATGTTTACAATATAACTGAGAACTTCAATATTTATAAAGGAAAGCATACAGTTACAGTGGGTGGTTCTTATGAATACCAGTATGTAGGTAATTTATTCATGCCTGCAAAACAAAGCTATTATGCATACGGTTCTCTTGATGAATTTATGAACCCTGCATCTCATCCAATCGGCTATTCTTATACTTTTTCAAGAATACCAGGGCAAGATCAGGTTTATTCAGCTGCTATGAAGATCGGGCAATTAGGGGTATATGTACAGGATGAAATTAACATTACACCAAGATTTAAACTTACTATTGGTTTAAGAGCAGACAAACCAATTTTTATTGATAAACCATTGGAAAATCCAGGTATAACGGCATTGTCTTTTCCTGACAGGCATGGTAAACCTACCAATTACTCAACAGGAGAATGGCCAAAATCAATTTGGTATTTTGCACCAAGATTTGATTTAAGATGGGATATGAATGGAGATAAAACCATGATCATTCGTGGAGGTTCGGGTGTATTTACCGGAAGAATACCATTTGTATATTTAACCAACATGCCATCAAACAGTGGTATGTCCCAGGTAAGTGTTGTTGCCAATGCTGCCCAGTTAAGTCAAATAACTTTCAGCACCAATCCTGATGCCTGGAAATCATTATTCTCAGTACCAGCACCAACCCCTAACACTGCAGGCTTTATCTTAATCGATAAAAACTATAAATTCCCCCAGGTTTGGAGAACTAATATTGGCTTCGACAGAAAGTTTGGCAAAGGCTGGACATTGACCATGGATGCACTCTATTCTATGGATCTGAATGCCACAGTTATGCGGAATGCCAACCAGATTGCTCCTACAGGTACAGTTAATCTGGGTGGATCAACCAGGGCAAGTTTTGCTAATACTACTACTTCAACACGCAGGCTTTATAATGCCTATGCTAATGCCATAGTATTGGAAAATAATAATGCAGGTGGTTCATTCTCTTTAACTGCCCAGGTTTCCAAATCATTTGCTAAAGGGTTTTATGCATCTTTGGCTTACACTTATAGTGCAGCAATGGATGTTACAGCAAACCCGGGTTCAACAGCATCATCAACCTGGAGTGGTAACCCTACATCAGGAACTCAGAATGATAAGGAGCTATCCTATTCATCTTTTTCTACTCCACACCGTATATTAGGAACTTTCTCTTACAGGAGAGAATATATCAAACACCTCGCTACTACGGTATCCATATACTATGAAGGTTCACAGGCGCAAGGTGGTGCCTTCAGTTATGTTTATGGTTCGGCTGGTGGTACAGCCCCTACAGGCTTTAGCAATACGGCTGATATTAATTATGATGGTAACAGTTCAGATCTGATGTATATACCTTCAAGCCCTTCACAGATCACGTTTACTCCCCTGACTGTTGGATCGGGTTCTACAGCGGTTACTTATACTGCACAACAACAAAGTGATGCGTTCTTTGCTTTTGTTGCCCAGGATAAATACCTGAAAAGACATATGGGCCAGGTAGCTCAAAGAAATGGTGCAATATATCCTTTCTATCACAGGGTGGATCTGAAATTCCTTCAGGATATCTTCACCAATATCGGTTCAAGAAGGGCAACCCTGCAGTTTAGTGCAGATTGTACAAACTTCCTAAACCTGCTGAATAAAGAATGGGGAGTACGTGATTTCTTTGTGGTGAATAATCCGCTAAGAGCTACTAAAAACGCCACTACAGGTGAAGTAAGGTATCAGTTAGCTACATATACGCCAAATGATGCGCCTGCAGGATCTAATCCTATTTTAGTAGATAAAACATTTATAAGGAGTCTTTCTACAGCGAGCACATGGTCGCTGCAATTGGGTTTACGTCTTATATTTTAATACGAATAAATCAACATAAAATTTAAAAAGGCTATCTCTGCTGAGATAGCCTTTTTAATATAGAAATAACCCCGTTGATTTTTTTTCTTCTTTTTATATTCTCCAACCCCATTTTAAAAACTCCGGAAAAGCTGAAGCCCAGGTGGGCACATCGTGATGCCCATCTTTTAATTCAACAAATTTTATATCCTTTTCCCTGTCATATCCTTTTTTAATAAGTTCGTCTACCAGGCCAAGCGTATCATCTATTGAATCAATAACCCCATTATTATTTCTGTCTGCAATCTCATCCAATGTACCTACTTCAAAAAAGAATTTCAGCCAGGGTGCATAATTGCCTTCCCTTACCTGGCGGTGCATGATACGGTCTGTGCCTTCATAAAAATCAACATCATCCTGGTCTTTATCCCGCCACCATAGCGAGCCGCTGAAAATTCCTGCTTTACTGAACTCCTGCGGGTGATTCCAAACAATATCCAAAGCACTTAAACCACCCAATGAAAATCCGGC
Source organism: Ferruginibacter sp. (assembly GCA_040007795.1). Classification (GTDB taxonomy): domain Bacteria; phylum Bacteroidota; class Bacteroidia; order Chitinophagales; family Chitinophagaceae; genus Ferruginibacter. The sequence goes on along the minus strand of JBDTUK010000165.1, from coordinate 849 downwards.
AAAAGATTTTTCTTTAAAAGAATAAATAGATAATGTACTTCGGATAAAGGGTAATAATTCTTCAAAAATAAACCGGGTGTATAAGGCTGCTTTAGCACCACGCCCTTTATAATCCAATATTTTGGCAGTTCCGTACTCATTCTTTCTATCCTTTGAACAGTGAATACCAACACATAGCAGGCCGCTAATTGTTTTGCTGTCATACAAATCATCCAGTATTTCCTCAAATTTCATAGTTACCAGGTCTTGTCCGTCATTTACCAATAAAAGGCTGAAATTTGAGGTTTGGCCTGTATTTAAGGGAAGATAAAAATCAATGTAAACATCACGGTTCAGGAAAATAGAAGTTATAATGTGGCGCTCTGTTAAGATATTGGCCGTCTTTTCTGTTGACATATTACCAAAAATAAGAAAATACTTGATACAAGATGCTGCTGAAAGCCGCTGGCAGGATACCTCTTTTAAACATAATTTGTTTTATTGGGCATGAAAAAATATATTTGAACAGGTTTAAACAAAAAAGCACAACCAATAAAAACTTAAAACTAACTGGTATGAAAAAAATAGGTGTATTATTTGGAAAAGAAAGAAGTTTCCCGGAAGCATTTATTGCAAAAGTAAACAGTAAAAATATAGAAGGCATAGTAGCTGAGCCTGTTCGCATTGATAAAGTGATGCAGGGAGAAAGTTCGGGATATGCTGTTATTTTTGACCGCATATCGCAGGATGTACCATTTTACAGGGCATTCTTAAAAAATGCAGCGCTATGTGGCACAACGGTTATCAACAACCCATTTTGGTGGAGTGCCGATGAAAAATTCTTTAATAATTGCCTGGCTACAAAAATAG
>JBDTUK010000164.1:0-21101 GCA_040007795.1 Ferruginibacter sp. | reverse complement strand
AATATAATTACAGTGTTGGAGTGGCCTTATCCTCCAGTCATTTTGTGCAGGATAACCGTACTAAAGTTATTTTACGAAAATATAATTTCAATAATTTCTTCCCCACTGCTTCTCTTTATATAAAACTAAAAGGGTATGCCGGCATTCGTTTTAATTATAATGGCTCTTCAAGAGCCCCGTCGCTTGACCAGTTGCAACCTATTACGGATAATACCAACCAGATAAATCAATACATCGGTAACCCCGATCTGAAACAATCCTTTACCCATTCCATAAATATGAACTACAATTTTTACAATGTACTTCAGGAGAAAGGTTTGTGGATGGGTGTTTACGGCAGTCTTACCCAAAACGCATTTGTTAATGATGTAACGCTTTATAGCGGGGGCAAATCAACATACCGGACAGTTAATGCAGATGGTAATTACTATTTCAACTTATACTCCAACTATAACTTTAAATGGAAGAAGCCAAATATCCGTATTTCATTTGGCCCCAATGCTAATGTTTCCAGGAATATATCTTTCCTGAATGCACAAAAATCGGTAAATACCAATTCAAGCTATGGGTTCAGTTTTGGTATAAGTAAAGAAAAAGAAAACAAATATGAAGTTTCATTAAGCCCCGACATGAGTTGGGTAAGGTCAAAAAGTTCGATAAACAACAGCGCTAATGCCAATTACTGGCAGGCCGGCATAAGAGCGAATGTAGGACTTACCCTTCCCAAAAAATTCAGGTTTGAAACTGATTTTAATTTCAAGGCCAAACAAAATGATCCCCGCTTTCCTGCAAAAAATAATTACAGTTTATGGAATGCTTCTTTAAAACGTTTTATCCTGAAGGAAATACTGGAAGCTTCTGTTTCAGTAAACGATATATTGAATGAGAACCGTGGATATGACAGGAACTTTTCCAATAACCAATACACAGAAACTTATTATAACACACTGAAAAGGTATTGGATGGTTACCCTGACCTGGAATTTTTCCAAGAACGGCAAACCCTCATCTGGATTTTAACTTTAATAAACGAACATTATGAAATATATTTTTTTAATAGCCGTAACACTTTCATTTCAAAGTTTGCAGGCACAGGTATTTATTGACAAAGGGATGATCGAATACGAAGTGAATCTTAATAATCATAAAGCATTGGGTACCGGCACCTGGGCTGAAATGTTTAAAGATAAGATACCTAAACTATCTACCAGTTATTATCAACTCACTTTTAATGCGGATAAAAGTATTTATATATTTAACCGCAAAGATGAAAAAACAAAATCGCCAATTGGATTTGGTAATAATGGCGCTGAAGAAAATGTGTGGTTCAATGATTATGCAAACGAAAATTTTACCCAGCAAAAATCTGTATTTGGCGATACCTATATTTTAACCGACAGCTTGCTCAGGATTGATTGGAAAATGACCAACGAAAGCCGGGAGATTGCTGGTTTTAATTGCCGCAAGGCCGTAGGCAAATTATTTGACAGTGTTTATGTATTTGCTTTTTATACTGATGAGATCACAGTGAGCGGTGGCCCAATGAGTTTACATGGACTGCCAGGTATGATAATGGGTATAACTATTCCACGTATGTTCTGCAGCTGGGTGGCTACCAAATTAGAAGTGAATGGAGTAAATTATAGTAAGTTAAACACACCTCCAACAAAGGGGAAAAAGAAAAAAGCAAAAGAATTGCAGGAGACTGTTGTAAAAGCTACCAAAGATTGGGGAAGCTGGGGTCAACAGGCTGTTTGGAATATATTTTTATAAATTAAATTACAAACCCATCAGGAAGTATTGCTCCTTTTTTAACTACTACAATCCCGTCTTTAACGGTGAATAAAGCATGGTCGCTGTCAGGTAAATGAGTACCGCCGGTTATGATAACATCGTTGCCAATGCGGCAATCCTTATCAACAATGGCATTTGTAATTTTACAGCGCTCCCCTATTCCAAGTTTGGGAATACCTCTATCTAATGAATGAGCCATTTCAGGAATGGTCTCATAATAATCGCTGCCCATCAAATAAGAACTGATGATCTCGGTATCTTTTCCTATCCTTGTACGAATACCAATTACACTGTTTGCAATTTTTGAAGCATGAATAATAGATCCTTCTGCCAGGATACTGCTTTCGATATGTGTACCGGCTATCTTCATTGGCGGCAACATACGTGCCCTGCTGAAAATGGCTTTTGTATTATCAAATAAATTGAATGGCGGAATCTCCATCGTCAATGCAAGATTGGCTTCATAAAAAGAATAGATATTCCCAATATCTGTCCAGTAACCATCATACTGGTAACTCAGTACTTTGCATTTATCAATGGAAGAAGGAATGATCTCCTTACCAAAATCAGTTGCCTCTTTTTTCTCATCCAGCAAGAGGTCAAACAATATTTTCCGGTTAAAAATATAAATACCCATTGATGCCAGGTAATTACGGCCAAGTATCTTCATATCATTACCGGTCTCACTTACCCATTTTGGTAATAATTCCTTAGCCGGCTTTTCAATAAATGAAGTGATATAATTTTCTGCATTTGATTTTAAAATGCCAAATTCAGGTGCTTCCCTGTCGCCAACAGGAATGGTTGCAATGGTAATATCGGCACCTTTCTCAATATGATTTTCCAGCATCTCCCTGAAATCCATCTGGTACAATTGGTCGCCGCTCAGGATAAGTAAATAATCAAAATCATTGTTGCCGATATGTTTTAAAGACTGGCGGACAGCATCTGCTGTTCCCTGGAACCAGCCCAGGCTGTCAGGTGTTTGCTCGGCAGCCAGTATATCTACAAAACCTGTACTGAAAGCGCTGAATTGATAGGTGTTCTTGATATGTTTATTTAAGGATGCAGAATTGTATTGTGTTAATACAAACATCCGGTTGATATTGGAATTTATACAATTCGAAATAGGAATATCAACCAGCCGGTATTTACCGCCTATTGGTACAGCGGGTTTACTGCGGGTAGAAGTTAATGGATATAAGCGGCTGCCTGCGCCGCCTCCGAGAATAACGGCAACTACTGATGTACTGATCATATGTGGATTTAGATTAGTCGTATACTTTTGTATAAGTTAAGATATTTTTCTGTACTTATTTCCCAACTGTTATCGATCTGCATTATTTTTTTCCTGATCTCAACAAGCTTTTCTTTATCGTCGTATAATTCAACAGCCCGGTGAATAGAGTAAGTAATATCCCAAACAGTTGCATTATTAAAACGGATACCGTAACCATTTGGTTCACCAAAATCGATCACGGTATCTTTTAAACCACCTGTACTTCGTACAATGGGTATCGTACCGTAACGCAAAGCATACATCTGGTTTAATCCGCATGGCTCTACCCTGCTTGGCATTAAAATAAAATCGGCTCCTGCATACATCTGGTGCGATAACTTTTCATTGTACCCGATCTTTGAATTATAATACCCGGTAAAACTATTTTTTAAACTGGTCAATTGTTCTTCAACCTGCGGATCGCCACTTCCCAAAATTAGAAAATTCATTTTGTTTCCCAACTGGCTTAATGAATCACTGATTGCCTGGGGCAACAGGTCAGCCGCCTTTTCTCCAACCAGTCTTCCAATGTAAATAAACAAAGGTTTTTTAACATCCAGCTTAAAATCCTTGCAAAGTTTTTTCTTGTTTAACCCTTTACCGGCTTCTTCATCCTTCATAGAAAAATTATCAAGGATATAAGTATCTGTTTCCGGGTTCCATACTGCCGTATCAATTCCGTTTAAAATGCCAACGCACTTTGCCCTTTCCAATACAAATAATTGTTCCAGTCCGTTTGCATTTTGGGTAAGCTCTTCCATATAACTCGGGCTTACGGTGGTAACCCTGTCGGCACATTTTACACCACAGGCCAGCGGATTGATCGTATTGCTCCAGTCAAGTAAACCCCATTGCCAGGTATCCCATGCAGGCAGGTAATAACTTTTATCCCAACCCATCCAACCCTGGTACTGTCCGTTGTGTATGGTAAGCACTGTTGGTATTGCTGATAAATGCCGGTAAGTATAACAATGGCGCATCATAAAAGGGATAAGCGCTGTATGATGATCATGTACATGAACAACATCCGGCTTATGCTCCCAGTTACCAATCCAATCCACCACAGCTATCTGGAAAGCAGTGAACCTTTCGGTGTCATCATCATAACTATATACATTCTCCCTGTCTAATAAACCGTAGATATCTACGCAGTAAAGATCAAAATCAAGTTTATTTGTTTTTTCTTTTATTATGGTGTAATCAAAGTATGTATTACCCATATTAAAGCCTCCCTTATGTTCTACTGTCCATTCATTCTCATACAAAAATTTGGTACGGTGCATAGGTACTACTACTTTGGCAATATGCCCCAGTTGTTGCTGGTATTTGGGCAATGTGCCAACCACATCTGCAAGCCCCCCAACTTTTGCGTAAGGGTAACATTCTGCACTAACATGTAAGATTTCCATTCCGTTCATTTATTGCTCTTCAATTTAGTAATCATTTTGCAGCAAACCAATTCATAATGAAAATTTTTCCCAATGGTTAAATTATTCTATTTTCAACCACTTAAAACCAACGATATGCCAATTGAACAAAAAGATCTTTTAAACCAACCGGGTAAATCAGCATTATTGCCAACAAATTATGGCGCCCTCACCAACCTGGTTATTGTATTTTTCTTTTGGGGATTTATTGCTGCATCAAACAGTATTTTCATACCCTTTTGTAAAACACATTTCCATTTAAATCAGTTTCAATCACAACTTATAGGATCTGCATTCTATGGCGCTTATTTTATCGGATCACTAATATTATTTCTTGTTTCAAATGTAATGGGGTCAGATATATTAAACCGGATAGGTTTTAAAAAAGGAATTATTTATGGATTGCTGATTTCGGTGGTTGGGGCCTTATGTATCATCCCTTCTGCCAATGCCAATTCTTTCCCGGCCATTTTAGCTTCCTTTTTTGTTGTGGCTTTAGGGTTTTCATTGCAACAAACTGCTGCCCAGCCTTTCGCTATTTCTTTAGGCGATCCATCTACAGGTTCACACCGGTTAAATTTAGGTGGCAGCGTAAATTCATTGGGTACCACGCTTGGGCCAATCATTGTGAGCTTTTTTCTTTTCGGTAAAGTAGGAAGTAGCAATGTGGTAGTAACCGTAACCAACATTAATACGTTATACCTGATTGTTGCAGGAGTTTTTGCAGCAGTGGCTATTTTCTTTGCTATCTCGAAATTACCCGACGGGAAAAATCTTGAAAAATTTGAAGGCGCAAATAAAGCGGCAGGCGCATTATCATTAATGACTGCTGCAATAATAGGTGTAATTATTTTAGGGCAATTAACAGATATGCAAAAAACCCCCTTGCTGTTAATTATATTAGTATCAGTAGTGGGTATTTTATTTTATTCCAATTCCAGGGCTGTTAAGTTGGGCGATGGATGGGGCGCTATGAAATATGAACAATTGATCTATGGAATGATTGGCATATTTGTTTACGTGGGAGTAGAGGTTACCATTGACAATAATTTCGGTGCATTACTTAAAACACCGGGTTATCTTACCCTTGATGGCCTTGATGAAAGTAAAATTTCAAAATACATTTCCCTTTACTGGGGTAGCCTGATGATAGGAAGATGGACAGGAGCGATCAGTGTTTTTAATTTGAAGAAGCAAACCAAAAAAATAATGATGGCAATTGTACCATTTATTGCATTTGGTATCATCCTGTTTGTAAATCGTCTAAATGGCAGTGATGTAAGTGATCTGTATTTGTATGTTATTTGTATTGCAGTGGCAATTACAGGTTTTTATTTCGGACAGGAGAAACCTGTTAAGACATTGGTTACAGTTGCCCTGTTAGCCTGCCTGGCCATGCTGATAGGTGTTTTCACTAAAGGATTGGTTTCTGTTTATGCATTTATGGCTGGCGGATTATTTTGTTCTGTAATGTGGCCATGCATATTTTCATTAGGGATCGGTGGCCTGGGAAAATATACTTCGCAGGGCTCTGCATTTTTGATCATGATGATTTTAGGGGGAGCAGTAATTCCTCCATTACAGGGTGCTGTAGGAGATATAAGTTCTGTGGGATTCCATAACTCTTATCTGATTGCTGCAGTTTGCTTTTTATTCCTTGCCTGGCTTGCTTTCAAACTGAAAAAAGTTTTGCATAAGCAAGGCCTTGATTTTGATGAGCAAATTGGTAGTGCACATTAATTCGTAACACATGGCACAAAAAAAAGAATTTGCAATCGGCATTGATATCGGCGGCACCAATACAAAATTCGGTATTGTTGATCACCGGGGTGATACGTTATACAGGGGTGTGATTGCCACCACTAAATTTGATACAGTAGAACCTTACTTAGACGAATTGTTTGAGGCCTTATCTCCTGCCATTGAAGAAGTGGGCGGCATTACTACCATAAAAGGTATTGGCATTGGTGCCCCCAACGGAAATTTTTACAGCGGCACTATTGAATACGCTCCCAATTTAAAATGGAAAGGAATTGTTCCGCTGGCAAAAATGGTAAATGAAAAATTTGGCGTGCCTGCAGCACTAACCAATGATGCCAATGCTGCTGCGGTTGGCGAAATGATGTATGGCGCGGCAAGGGGAATGAAAGATTTTATCATGATCACATTGGGTACAGGTGTAGGAAGCGGCATTGTTGCCAACGGGCAATTGATCTTAGGGCATGATGGTTTTGCAGGGGAACTGGGACATACTATTATTGTACCTGGCGGAAGGTATCATCCCGGCACGGGCTCACACGGGTGCCTTGAAAGTTATGCCAGCGCAACTGGTGTGGCCAAGACTGCAATAGAATTTTTAGAACAGCGGCCCAAAGAAAAAAGTTTATTAAGGGATTATGGAAAGGAAGAGATAGACAGCCGTATAGTATATGATTGTGCCAAACAGGGAGATAAAATAGCAAAGGACGTGTATGAATTCACCGGTAAAATATTGGGAGAAGCATTGGCCAATTTTGTAATGTTCTCTTCGCCAGAAGCCATTATTTTATTTGGGGGATTAACTTATGCAGGCAGTTTAATAATGAAGCCAACTAAAGAGCACATGGAGAAAAATCTGCTGCCCATCTTTCAGAATAAAGTAAAACTCATCTTTAGTGAACTTAAGGAAGCCGATGCTGCTATATTGGGAGCCAGTGCTTTGGTATGGGAAATGAAAAGTTGATCCAAAGACAATTAACTGCATTGAAAATGCCCTCTCACCGGAGGGCTCTTCTTTATTTATAGAGGAATTATCTGACTCTTAAAACGGGCCGCAGTTTATAATCGCCTGTTCCTTCTTTTTTAACTGATAAATCTTATGTGGAAAATCATCACGGATGCAATAAATGTGAATAAAAAGTAAGGCTTGGGAATAAATTATGCAAATTCAGGAGTAAAGGCCGGTCAAGAATGGTACAAAAAGTAAAAGACCCTTGTTATGGGGTCTAGTACAATTTTGTGTAAGGACTTTTTGAGTTTTAAAACGGGATTTGATATAGATAACCAAGCACGGTTCTAAATCAAATACAATTATCTATGTTTAGCTGGTATGAATGATAGCAGAAACCACAGCAGCTAAAGAGAGCGATAAAAAGAAAATCAGCTTTTTCATAAGTATTCTTTTAGGTTCAAATAGTAATAACGAAAAATCATGCCAATAATGGTAATTTTGAAAAAAATGAATGAATAGTGTAAAAATACCCAATAAGAAATGCAGTTGTTTAATTTTTAGAAATGATGAACACAGCAGGCACAGGCCGCTCCACTCCTTTTTCGCTTGGGGTGATGGTCTCTTTTCCATTGATGAGCATACAACTGCTGCCCCCTCCATCCAGGTTCAATGCTTCCATACAACCAATGTCTTTTAATAATTGAGCCTCCTGTGTAAGGGTTGCGCCTTCGGCAATACCGGGATGCCGGCCTTCTATGACCATTACTATCAGCCTGCCATCGCCAGTATAGCCCATGCATGTACGGGGATGTTTATCGTCAATGGCTTTACCTGCAAATTTGAATTCTTCATTGTTGCTGATCTTGATTTCGCCATTCTGTACAAGGACCGGTCCTCCACCAACAGCAGTTCTCATTTTCCATTTTTTCTTTACAGAAAAAAGCCCTGCTGATACTTTTAAAGAAGAATCCTTAATAAAATTCACCGGTTCCTGAAAAACAAATGGACGCTTAACGGATGAATCGCTATAAAGCCATGCCACATCCGCTTTTCTCTTCTTAGAAATCCCGATTGCACTTCCGAGGGGATGCCGGTACTGAAATGTATCCTTTCCCCTCATAGGAATACTATGGTTATTAAAAGCTACCATTTTGCCATCTTTAATTACCACATTCAGACTCCGGTTGGTTTCAAAACTAAAAAAAGTGCAATTAACTATTAACAGGGGTTGATCATTTTTCTCATAAAACTTTAACGGAGTTATTCTTCTGCCTCTTGTAGTATCAGCGTTAAAGTTCAAATGCCTGTCTTTCAGTTTTGCTGCTGCATAATAAGCAATGAAGGGTTTTCCATCCAGAGAGTCAGTAGTTTTATATACATGAAAATTATCGGGTAAAGGTTGAAAAGCTGAATCTACATTTATCCATTTTTGCTGTGCATGCAAAAGATTTGCAAACAGCATTATTACAATAAAGGCAATAAATATCCTGTACATTCTTTCAGTTATTTTTTAATGACCCAAATACTTCAATTCACTCCGCTTTTTCTGCAGCTCACTCTTTTTTACTATGAACAGTTAACTAACCAGATTAAACTTGTATCCTAAAATTAACACTTAACCTTTTTTATAAACAATTAAATTTTATAGTCATGAAAATCAAACAACTTTTTTATGCTGTCGCTTTAGTATTTTCTTTTACGGCAGTAAAAGCACAAACCGAAGTTCCGTCAGGTTTTACAAAAGGATCAATCACTTTAGCCGATGGAACTGTGATATCCGGTTTTGTAAAAGATAATATCAAAAAATCAGCATCGGTAGTTTATGTTGACAACACAGGCGCCAACAAAAAAATCTACCCCGGCAGCCAGGTAAATGGAGTAACAATAGATGCAACAAACTACATCTGTATCAGTGGCGATTTTTTCAAAACACTTAGTGTTGGAAAAATGAATTTCCTGCAAAAAGCCAGTAATGCTTCCGGCAGTGTTTCTTACAATGGAACAGAGGCCATATTCAACAATGGTACTGAAGGAAAGATCGGTGATTATTTTGCGTATGCCGATAATAAACTTAAACTGCTTAATAAAAAGAGCCTTGAGTCTTTTATCAATACTGACCTGGCTGTTTGTGCACCTGCTGTTGAAAAAGCAAAAACTATCAACGGAGACATTGCAAAATTGCAGGAAGCAGTTGATATTTATAATAAGAACAGGTAATTACTGTTCTTAACACAGTATGCAAAGGCCTTTTAATTTTTATATCTTTACGGCATGAGAAGGACCAATTGTAAAATAGCATTTAACGACCGGTTATTGATGCTATTTGCAATCCCGGTCTTAAGTTTTATTATACCCATTGTATTTGGTGGCTGTCGTTTCAACCGGCCACCTTATTTAGGTTGGGATAGCTACATTACCACTTTTATCACTACTACCATACTGTGGATAATAAACCGCTATATTCTGATCTGGTGCCGCCGCAGGTATCCTCTTTTTAAAGAGGTACGTAAACGGCTGTGGGTTCAGGCCTTTATCATGTTGATCATTACCATTGGCGGTAATAACCTGATACACCTGCTACTAAGCAGGACTTTATTTACCTCAAGGAGTGGATATCTTTTCAGCAACGATGAACTAATAAGCAGCAATTCTGCTGCCGTTTTTTGTTTAATAATGATAATGGGCATTTACGAAAGCATCTATTTCATGCATGAACTAAAGGATTCGGTAGAGGAAAAAGAAATGCTGAAACGGGAAAGCCTGCAGGCCCAGTTAAATGCTTTACGAACACAGGTGAATCCTCATTTTTTGTTTAATAACCTGAATACACTTAGTTCGTTGATTCCTGAAAATCCAAAACATGCTGAAGATTTTGTACAGCAATTATCAAAAGTGTATCGCCACATTTTAGAAGTAAAAGAAGAAAAAAGCATTTTATTGAAAGATGAATTAGATGTATTGAATGCCTATACCTTCCTGCTTAAAACAAGGTTTGGCAATAACCTGGAGGTAAAGATCAATGTGCCGGATGAAAAAATGAAACAAAAAATTGTCCCGCTTTCCTTACAGATATTAATGGAGAATGCCATCAAGCATAATATAGTTTCATCAGAGAAGCCATTGCACATAGATGTATTTTCAGAAAACGGAAGCCTTGTAGTAAGCAATAACCTGCAGATGAAAAACCAGGTAAATGAATCAACTGGCATTGGGCTTGATAACATACGCAACCGCTACAAATTGTTAGGTGATAAAGAAGTAAAAGTAACGGAGAACGAAAACAGTTTTACCGTTTCCATACCATTGATAGAAAATTAATATGCAGGTACTGATCATAGAAGATGAGACCCCGGCAGCTAACAGGCTTGCAAAACTGCTTCAAAACATCAGTGATGAGATCTCTATTGTCAATAGATTGGATAGTGTTGAATCCAGTGTAAAATACCTGCAGTCAGCCGAAGGCATTGACCTCATTTTTATGGATATACAACTGGCCGATGGATTAAGCTTCGACATCTTTCAGCAAACAACCATAACAATCCCGGTAATTTTTACCACTGCATTTGACCAATACACTTTAAAAGCCTTTAAAGTAAACAGCATTGATTATTTGCTGAAGCCTGTTGACGAAAATGAATTGCAGCAGGCAGTTGATAAATACCGTCAATTGTACCCCCAAAAAGACATGACCTATTCGGATAAGATATTGAAATTAGTGCAGGAGATGAATGTATTGAAATACAAAGAACGGCTGCTGATAAAGAGAGGGCAACAACTCAGTTATCTGAAAACAGATGCGCTTGCTTATTGTTATGCGGATGGAAAACTTTGTTATGCCGTTGATTTTAATGGCGTAAAATATTTACTGGGAAACAACCTTTCGCAACTGGAAGAACAATTACAACCCAATAATTTTTACCGCATCAATCGCCATTTGCTGGTAAATATTGAAGCAGTAAAAAAAGTGCATACCTGGCTTGGCGGAAGATTAAAACTGGAAGTCACCCCTTTAACTACCGCGGAAACTATAGTAAGCAGGGAAAGGGTGAATGGGTTTAAGGAATGGCTGGGACAGTGAGGGAAAAAGTTTACTGGTTTATTAGTTAATTGGTATTGGAGTATTTGCAATACAACAACCCTTTAAACTTAATGACGGCTTTACGGATTAACCAATTAACGGATTAACCAATTAACTTCTCTTCTTCCCATTTGTTTCTTCCGTAACCCGGTATCACATGCTTTTCTGAATGATAAGACGAACGTACCAATGGCCCGCTTTCTACATAATCAAAGCCAAGCTTATATCCTGTTTCTCTGAATTCTGCAAATTCATCAGGATGTACAAAACGGGCAACAGGTAAATGTTTTTTTGTTGGCTGAAGATATTGGCCAATGGTTACTACATCCACCATATTTTCTTTTAAGTCTTTGAGCGTTTGAATCACTTCTTCTTTTTCTTCACCAAGGCCAAGCATGATACCGCTTTTGGTACGCATACCTCCTTCTTTCAAAGTCATAAGTGTTTTCAGGCTTTGCCTGTATTTCGCCTGGATACGTACCTGTCGTGTTAGTCGTTCGGTGGTTTCAATATTATGGCTTACCACTTCAGGTGCTGCATCAATAATGCGTTGTATGTTTTCTTGCTGTGCTTTAAAATCGGGGATCAAAGTTTCTAAAGTGGTACCGGGATTTAATGCTTTAACCGCTTTAATGGTGTTGTACCAGATAATGCTGCCACCGTCTTTCAATTCATCCCGGTCAACTGAAGTAATTACGGCATGTTTTACTTTCATCAGGTTAATGGCTTCGGCCACACGTTGTGGTTCATCCCAATCCACTTCTAATGGCCGGCCGGTTGCTACATTGCAAAATCCGCAACTGCGGGTGCATATGTTTCCAAGTATCATAAAAGTTGCCGTGCCTTCGCCCCAGCACTCGCCCATATTGGGGCAGTTGCCGCTTTCGCAAATGGTATGCAGTTTATGGGTATCCACCAAACTCCGCACATGACGGTATTCTTCACCAATGGGTAATTTAACCCTAAGCCAATCAGGTTTTTTTGTCCCGATAGCTATCGGGATCTGTTCTATCAGTCCGTCAATCAGTGGTAATTCTGTCATGAAAGGGAATTCTAAATATTAAATGTTGTAATTATTTTCTTTTTCCAAAAGCTAAAGCAAAATAGGCAGAAAAGAAAAATTGCTTTTGTTTATTATACAACATCTGTGGTATTTTCTTTGAATAAAACTCTCCGGTAACACCAACTTCAATTGCCGAAACCAGGTCGTTATACCGGCCATAGTCAAAACGTAAAGCCGGTTTAAGATAAAGTCCGGGCGTTAGTTTTAAATGGCTCCATCCTTTAAAAAGACCCGGGCCCGAAGGATTAAGGCCTGATGGATTAGCAAATAATATACTATCAGGTGAGTCATATCTAATATACCTGCGTCCACCTGCCGTTACATCATCTATCTCCATTTCATAGGCCCTTAGCAAACCAAGGCTGATGCCACCGCCAATATTAGCAGAAATGCTTACTCCATTCTTGTTACTTTTATTCCCCAATAAGAATTGCTGCTGTACACCCAGTTTTACAGGATAGAAAAAATTAAGTTTACCATAAATTAATGGGGAGCCGGGTTTTAAAGGGCTGCTTTGTTTTTCTTCCTTCTGGTGCTTGCGCTCACCTATTTCAATTTGGTATAAGGTTGCCTTTTTTATTGATTTTGAATAGCCCTTCTCGAAAAATAAACCGTAACCATCCGAAACAAGTTTTAGGCCAAAAACAAAATGCTTCTTATAGGCAATAACGCCCTCTTCTTCTGCCCTTATCATGGCACTGATATGCTCACGCTTTTCCTGCTTACGGCTCTGTTTAGAGGATTTATTTGTTTGTTGAGCAATAGCAGTCACTGAAAGACTTACAACTGTCAAAAGAATTAATAATTGCTTCATGTATACTGTTTACGGACGTAAATTTATGCAAAAAAACCATCTGCTGTTTAAAGATGATACATTTGTGGTTAGAACCGCTGCATTTAGAATAATAAAAACACTAACTTCTTAAAAATTAACAAATGACTGCTTCAATTGTTTATGAAGGGCACCTGCGCTGCAAATGCACCCATTTACAGAGTGGCACTGTCATTGAAACGGATGCACCAACTGATAACAGGGGTAAAGGAGAACGGTTTAGCCCTACAGATACCGTTTGCGTTGCCCTGGCAACCTGTATTATTACCACTATGGCCATAAAAGCAAATGACATGCTGATAGAACTGGCTCATACATCAATTGCCGTTACCAAACATATGTTGAGCGACCCCAGGAGAATTGGGAAAATTGACGTTATTTTAACCTTCCCGGCAACTTTACAAATCGACAATAAGGATAAAGTAATTTTAGAGCGTGCAGGTGATAATTGCCCGGTAATTAAAAGCCTTCATCCTGACCTGACTGTGCATGTAGAATATAACTGGTAGCCCCCGTCTCGCCTTAGGCGAGAGAACATGGACTCTATTCTTTCTGTGCTTCTGTGTTTCAGTGGCAATTTTTGGTCAGACCATGCTTCTTATCAATTTATTTCCAACTCTACAATCCAGGCAGCGCTTTTTATTGCAGTATTCATTTTTTAACTGAATTAACGATTGGGAATCAAAAGCAGTTTTATTTACTACCTGCAATGAGATGAATCCTCTCGTAATTGCATTTTTTTCTGCCTTTACCTGCTCCAGCCATTTTATAGCCTTGTCCTTAAATATGTCTTCATTATGATAATGCCCATATGCAAATAGTATAGGAATTACAGTATTTATAAGGATATTACCGATCATCTGCTCTCCGAGCTTTTTCTTTTTAAATGCGGTCGGTTCGTCAAATACATAATGATAATGCCAGTAATCATTAGCTGTAATTTGTAAAAGTTCTTTTACCTCTTTTAATGCCAGGCTTTCTTTTATTTTTGAGAACAGGTGTAAACTTTTATAAACCAACATCGCTAATTGTGCTAATCTTATAGTTGGAAAATTAGATGGACGCATTCTTAAAAAGATCAGTGAGCCTTCTACCTTTTGCAATTTGTATTTATTTTTAAGAAATTGATATTCTCTCTGTAATAATTTTGGATAATCTTCTTCAAATTCTCCGTCCAGTAATCCAGCCTGGCCAAAGAGCAAGGCTTCTGTCTGATGTATCTGCTCTTTATGTTTTGCAAGTATGTTTATAGAAATGGACCGGGCCATTTTTTCAAAGACCGCACTATTCAGCTTAATACCAAAATTTTTTGCCAGTAACCACCACAATGTTTCTTCCCAATGGTTATTGTTTTTCCTTAGATATTCAAAAATATGCTGAGTCTTTACTTCCAGCCTTTCCACTAATAATCTTTCCTTCCAGCTTTGCCAGGTCAGTTCATTTACCCCGTGAATATTTTTTTCGCAGGGAATAAAACTACCGGTATTCATTAACTCATCATATTTCTGCAACAGTACTTTGGGTACCCTATCCTGCAGGACCAATGTAGAGAATGGTAACTTTACATGAGCATCCTGTTTCCAGACCACGTGAAGTATAACATTCTTATAATTTTTATCGCCGCTGTGTTTATGATTCTTCCAGTCGGAGCTGTTGATATGAAGTTCAATACTGCCTGCCCAGGTTGTATGCTCAATTTTAATTTTAGCATCTGTAAAATCAGGGCCCTGGTTGGTATTGAGTGTGCCCGGGTGAATGACCTGCAAGGATTCTCCTTCTTCCGTAAGCAGGTCTTTGGCATTAAAGCATTGAAATTGCCAGATATATTGCAATAACCGTTCTGTCATACAATAGTTAATTGGTTAATCCGCTAATTAGTTGACGCAACAAATTGCAGCCTCTACAAATTAATAAATATCCAATACTAATATACCAATTAACTGATTAACGAATTAACAGCCTGTACCACCCTGCTTACCGGTAAACCCATTACATTATAAAAATCGCCCTTCACCGATTTTATCCCCACCACACCGATCCATTCCTGTATAGCATAGGCCCCCGCTTTATCATAAGGTTTATAATTATCTACATAAAATTCGACCTGGGATAAATTTAGCTCATGAAACTCAACTTCTGTTGTTTCTGCAAATGCCAGTTCTTTTTCAATATGTAAAATAACCACTCCTGTAATTACTTTATGCAGTTTACCAGAAAGTTTTGATAAAATCCTTACCGCATCATCCCTGTCCTTAGGTTTACCAATGATCTCATTCCCTAAAACAACAATGGTATCGGCAGCAAGAATGGGAATACTGATATCATTAGATTGTTTTATCGCCAATGCCTTGTTCCTGGCAATATGAATGGCTATTTCTTCTATTGCTAAATTTTCAGGATAAGATTCGTCTGTTTCTTTTACTAAAATATCAAACGGCACTTCGGCCCATTCCAGTAATTGTTTACGCCGGGGAGATTGAGAGGCTAAAATTATTTTTTGCATAATTGGGTAAACAGGGAAATGCTATGAATAAATTTTAAAGAAGATCATGGATAATAACCCGGTTAGCATAATCAATTTTATGGCATTGCTCAATGCATGATAATCTTTGGGCACTTTTGCCATAAATAATTTACGCAGTATCCATACCAGTGGCAGGATAATTAATGCAATACAATACACAGCACTCCACAACCAACCCAACTGTAATACGTAAAACTGTACAATACTGATCATACCGATTAATACAACCAACCAAACCGCTACAAATACTTTACCGGCCGGTATGCCCCATACAATGGGTATCGTTTTGCATCCATAACGGGCATCACCATCCATATCTTCCATATCTTTTACCACTTCCCTTATCAGTGAAATAATAAAAGCAAAACTTGCGTATAGAAAACTGATGCGTATAAAACGGCGTAGCTCTGCCTGCCATTCAGATACTCCACATTTATAACAGTGAAATGCCCGGTAATAACAAAAAAAACAAACCAATATTACCCATGCAGTAAGCAGTGATATTAAAATATTCCCGACCAGCAATTTCTTCTTCAGGCTGATGCTGTAACCAAATAATAACAGAACACAGATCAAATTTGAAAACCCTAACCAGAAAACGGGAGTCTGAAAATCAATATAGAAGCCTATTAGAATTCCTGTTACCGAAAACACGATATGCATTACAATGGCCCAGCGCCTCTTTATCAATTTGTCGATAATTTTTTTTTCAGGCTTGTTTATTTCATCAATATTGAGGTCAAAATAATCGTTAATTATATTTCCGGCTGCTGCAATAAGTATGGAGGACACCATAAGAAGAATAAAATGCAGGCTGGTAAAAGTGCTGTACACATTTTCGTTTGCCGAATAGAAAGGAAGAACAAGGCTAAAATAAAACAACAGCTGCGTTACAGCAATGATAACCAGGTTAGGCCACCTTATCAGTCTTAAAAATGCATCTATTAATTTCATGAAATGTTTCTGCAGCGAAAATAAGCATAGAAAATGTAACCGGCTAAATTACCTCGATGCAACTGTAGTATCCAGGTCCCAATGACCATTTAGTTTTAAAACTTTTTCAATCACATCCCTTGCGCAACCCTTACCTCCTTCAACCGGGGATATATAATGAGATACCTGTTTTATTTCAGGCGCTGCATCAGCCGGGCAGCAGGGCAATCCGGTTAATTGCATGGAAGTGTAATCCGGAATATCATCTCCCATAAAAAGAATCTCATCCCAGCTTAACTGGTGCTCCTGCACATAAGCTATCAGTTTTTCTTTTTTATTATCCACTTTTAAAAAACAATCTTTAACTCCCAGTTTATCTAATCTTTCTTTAACTGCATCGGATGTGCCGCCCGAAATTACCACAACCCTGTATCCTTTTTTTATGGCCAGTTGTAATGCATACCCATCTTTAATATTCATAACCCTCGCCTGTTGCCCGTCATTCAATACCAGCAGAGTTCCGTCGGTGAGCACACCGTCAACATCGAAGACAAAGGTTTTGATGGTTTTAAATTTTTCGAGAATGTTCATTTGAATTGGTTTAGGGGTTTAGGGGTTTAGAGGTTTAGAGGATTCAGCAACATCATAATCAAAAGCTAAACGACTAAACTCTTAAACATCTAAACTATTTCTGGTTATCCCTCCACTCATAAACCCATTTGCTCTGGATCATTTCCAGGTGGCCTTCTGTACTTTCCTCGGCTTTGCCGGCAAATTTTGGTATTTCCATAACCCATTTATGAAGGTCGGTAAACCGTATACGGTATATTTTACTTTCGCCAAATTCATCACCAAAACGTTCATACAACTTCATGGCAATATCTTCATGGTCGCTCCAATGTATGGGGGGTTCAAAAGTCATAATAAGTTAATTCGTTAATTCGTTAATTAGTTAATCGGTTAATCCGTTTAAACTAATTAACGTTTAAACGGATTAACGTTTTATTATTCTCCCAAAAACTGTGTTTGATCCGGCAAAGTAACATAAACATTTCCATCGCCGCTTTGTAAAACACACTGGCAACCCAGCCGTGAATTTATCCGGGGGTTAACAGCCCTGTCAATAAAATCTTCTTCCTTATCACTTAATTCTTCTAAAAACTCATCTCCTTTATCAACATAAATATGACAGGTGCTGCAGGCGCATACACCGCCGCAGTTATGGTGCAATTCAATATCATTCTTTAATGCTACTTCTAAAATAGACTGATCAGGCTCAATTCCTGATAAAGTTACCGGCTCCAGCCCCTTCTGTTCAAACTTAAAAATTATATTGTACATACTGCAAATTTCGGGTTGCAAACGTAGTTTAAATTACCAATTAAGGAAAATAATAGTTTTACAAAGGGCTTTTACTATTTGTAAAGTAAAAAGGTTTCGCTAATTTTCTTTTTTAAATAACATTCAGCTATAATGAAAATAACCACAAAGATCTTATGCTGCTGCAGCATGTTGCTGACAATAATTCTATTTAATGCCTGCAGCAATAATCCGGATAAAGATGCTGCACCCAAAAAAGACAGTACTAAAACTGCGATAAAAAAAGTGCAGCCCCCTTCGCCCGAAACAAAGTCCGTACGCCCGCCCATTGTAAATATTGTTGACACCATTGCGCCCAAAAGACTGATCTGCTTTAGTAAAGACAGCGCAAAAACTTTTGAACGTATCAGTTTAAAACTGGGTAAGATATATGGCGCTAAGCTGGCCGACTATATAAAAAAGAACAATCTTAAAGTTAGCGGAGCACCAATGGCATGGTATAAAACACAAAAAGCTCCCTATTTTTTTGAAGCAGGAATGCCAATCAATAAAGCCGGAAAAAAATCAGTGCCGGGTGTACTGGTACGGGAAATGAGTTCAGGCAATGTAATCGTAGCACATTTTTACGGGCCCTATGAATTATTATCCCAGGGCTATGATGCGGTTAAAGAATTTATGAAAGACAATAAAAAAACAGCAGCAGGTGCTCCTTATGAAATGTATGTGGGCGACCCGGTAGATAAAAATGGTAAGCCGGTTGACCCTTATAAAGTTCAGACAGATATTGTTTTCCCGGTCAAACAATAATTTATCCCTTCATTATACTGTCCGTCAGTTTCAGGTAAATGTATTTAAGCTTGGGATGGTTTGACAGCAACCGCAGGTGTTTATCTAAAGTAAATATATCATTACGCAGGGCCGGTCCGGTTTGAACATCGGCCGGTGAATGCGTTTCCACACGCTGTGCAGTTTCTTTGATCAGCGGAGCCAGCAGTTTAAAATCAATCTTTTCTTTTTCGCAAAAATCTGCAGCCAGTGCATATAAATGATTGGTGAAATTACTTACGATGACAGCTGCAACATGAAGCTTTAGTCTTTCTTCATCAGATGCCTTGGCTACAGTACCCGAAATTGTTCTTGCAAAATCCTCTGTCAGTGTGATGGTCTCTTCTGTATTCCCATCAATAAGAAAAGGGATATCAGTTGAATAATCCATTTCTTTTCTAAGGCTTTGCAAAGGATAAAGAACACCATAGTTCAGCGAAATATCTTTCAAAATATCTATAGGTACCGAGCCGGCTGTATGTAATATCAGTTTTTTGCCAAGGTGAAAAGATTTATTTAATTCGTATAAGGCCCCATCATTAACAGCAACCAGGTAAATTTCAGCATTCATATCCACATTACTGTTGTTATCAGAAGAAGGGCATTGCAGGTCATTGGCTAATACCTGTGCATGTTCAGCATTGCGGCTGATCACCTGGACGATCTCATGGCCATTTTGTTTAATTAGCCGGCCTAAAACGGATGCCACATTTCCTGAACCAATAATTACAACTCTCATAACTTAACTTTGCATGTATTATGAAACTGTCACAAAGGTTAGCAATTGGCTACATACAAACAAAATTTAAGTTATTAACAGTCGTATCAAAAAAGAAGACTGCCGAAAAGGCTTTTGAGTTATTTACCACACCGTTTTTAAAATCAAAAAAGAAAGCACAGCTGCAAAATGCAGAAACAATAAACTTTAAATTAAAGAAGCTGACGATCAATGGGTATCGCTGGAATTATCCTCAAACAGAGAAAGTATTGATACTTCATGGCTTTGGTTCAGCAGCACATAAATTTGAACACTATGCTTCTCCTTTGGTTGAGAAGGGATATGAAGTACTGGCATTTGACGCACCGGCACACGGTGAAAGTGATGGAACAAACACCAACGCCATAGAGTATAGCGAAATGATAAAAAAAGTAATGGAAGAATATGGCCCCATAAAAAATTTCATAGCCCATTCTTTTGGCGGTATTTCATTAAGCCTTGCGCTGGAAAATATACCGCATGATGAAAACACAAAAATTGTTTTTATAGCCCCTGCCACTGAAACCACCAGCGCCGTTGACGGGGCATTTACCATGCTGAAAATAAAAAATGAAAAAGTAAGAAAAGAGTTTGAAAAGATCATTATAGAAGTAAGCGGAAAAAAAACAGCCTGGTTCTCTATGCGAAGGGCCATGCATAATATTAAAGCCAAAATACTCTGGATACATGATGAAGACGATGATATTACACCCTGGAGCGACGCACTAAAAGTTAAAGAAGACAACCATACCAACATAAATTTCGTTAATACAAAAGGGCTCGGGCATCAGAAAATTTATCGTGATGCAGCTATAAAAAACAAAGTGATCGGGTTCATATAATACCGTTAAAATAGCGTTACTCCAAACAAGATTTATTTTGATTTTTCAATTTTAAACTAATATTGCAGTAGAACCGGTTACAATCGTGGCACGAAATTTTCAGTAAAGGTATGCCGTACAAGTGAGTGACACAACAATGTCGGAATATAGTACCACAGCCGGTTTCAGAATAATTATACAACCCATTTATGGCGAAAAATCTGTTAATAGTGGAGTCCCCGGCAAAGGCCAAGACCATTGAAGGAATTTTGGGAAAAGACTTTGAAGTGAAGAGTTGCTTTGGCCATATCCGTGACCTGGAGAAGAACGATATGGGCATCAATATCAAAAAGAATTTTGAACCTACATATATAGTACCTCCTGAAAAAGCAAAAGTGGTAAGTGACTTAAGGGCCCTTGCAAAAAAAGCTGATGAAGTTTGGCTGGCATCGGATGAGGACCGTGAAGGAGAAAGTATAAGCTGGCATTTGGCCGAAGTGTTGGGATTAGATCCAAAAACGACCAAGCGTATCGTCTTTCATGAGATCACTAAACCGGCCATTCAAAAAGCGGTACAAAATCCACGAACAATAGATATGAACCTGGTTGATGCACAGCAGGCACGAAGGGTTGTGGATCGCATTGTTGGTTTTGAATTAAGCCCGGTATTATGGAGAAAGATCGGTATGACCGGTGGGTTAAGTGCAGGACGTGTACAAAGTGTAGCCGTAAAATTAAT
>JBDTUK010000163.1:0-5749 GCA_040007795.1 Ferruginibacter sp. | reverse complement strand
GTTCAGTAAAACAAATAAGATCAGCAGTAAGCGTTTCATAACAACAACTATGTTGATGATGAAGATAAAAGAATTAGTTGAAAGCGTACGATGGCTAATTACAAAAATTAAAGGGCCGGCTTTTTCCATTCTTCTTCTTTTGCACTTTCAAAAACTGCTTCTATAATTTTCATGTTATTTATGGCATCCGTAAATGGAGTAGGTACAGGTTCATTATTTAAGATAGCTTGTGAAAACAGGTCGCCCTGGATAGTGTACTGGTCTGTGGCATTAAAAACAATTTCACGGCTGCTGTTTTTTGCATGTAACCAGATACGGGTTTGTATATCAGGCGGCGGATTGAATGGCATTTCTATTTCTATCCTTGCTTCGGTTCCAATAATATTTACACGCTGGCAGGGAGCTAACTGGGTAGCGCAGGTAAATGAAGAAGTTCCGGTTCCAAAATCAAGAATACCTGAAGCCATACGGTCTGTCTGTAATACAGGATCGAATTCTACAATTCCCAAAACTCTGCCGGGTTCTTTGTCAAAAATAAAACGGGCTAATGAGATGCAGTAACAGCCAATATCCATCATAACACCGCCGCCAATTTCTTTTTTGTTGCGGATATTGTGGGGATCAACATTATAATAAGAAAAAAAAGATTGAATGGTTTTTAATTCACCAATGCTGCCATCACTTACCAGTTTTTTTGCAGTCAGCCATTGTGGGTGAAAGCGATACATAAATGCTTCCATGAGCTTTAAATCAGGAAATTGCTGCGAAATTTTTTGCAACTGTTCAGCTTCTGCAGCGCAAAGCCCGATAGGTTTTTCGCATAATACATGTTTACCTGCCTGTAAAGATTTGATGGCCCATTGCACATGCAGGTGATTGGGTAAAGGAATATTAACAGCATCTATTTCGGGGTCGGCAAGCAGTGCATCATAAGAGTCATAGACCTTTGCAATATGGTTTTGCTTAGCAATGTTGTTTGCTGATTCTTTGTTAGCTGAAGCGATAGCAACAACATCAGAATATTGACCCGCCTGCATGGCAGGAATTACTTTTTCCCTTCCGATTTTTGCAGTGCTTAATATCCCCCAGCGGACCTTCGTCATATTATTATCTTTTATTTTTTAAATTGAATAGTAAAAGATAATAAGTATTTTTTTAATTTCTATTTTTCTTCAGTTTTAATGAATAAATTTAAGGCTATAAAAAAATCTATGTTGTTATTAGGGATTGACCTGGGTACATCTTCTGTAAAAGTTTCTGTATTGGATGCAGCAACACAAAAATGTATTGCATCAGTTCAGTATCCCGAAACAGAAGCAGATATTATTTCAATGCAACCCGGTTGGGCAGAACAAAGCCCTGACGGATGGTGGGAAAATGTGAAGCAGGCAATACTAAAATGCAACGCAACCAAATTATATAATCCCGGCCATATTGCTGCGATAGGCATAGCCTATCAAATGCATGGATTGGTACTGGTGGATAAAGAACAACATGTTTTAAGAAACGCCATCATCTGGTGCGACAGCCGTGCCGTTGAAATTGGCGAAGATGCTTTTGCAAATATTGGAAATGAAAAATGTTTATATCATTTATTGAACTCTCCCGGAAATTTTACTGCATCAAAACTTGCGTGGGTAAAGGAAAATGAACCGGCTGTGTATGAAAAAATTGATAAGGTAATGTTACCCGGTGATTTCATTGCGATGAAATTAACCGGCTCAATCACTACAACTGCTTCTGCATTATCCGAAGGAATATGCTGGGATTTCAGAAGCAACAGCATTTCAAATGATGTACTGAATTATTTTGGATTTGATCAATCTCTCTTTCCGGATATAAAATCATTGTTTTCGTCACATGGAAATTTAAAAGATACAGTGGCAACCCGGTTATCATTAAAACAAGGCATACCTGTTTCTTATAAAGCTGGTGATCAGCTTAACAATGCGCTTTCATTAAATGTATTGCAACCCGGCGAAGTAGCAGCAACTGCCGGTACAAGTGGTGTAATTTACGGTGTAAGTGATCAGTTGGAATATGATCGGCAATCACGTATCAACAGCTTTGCACATGTTAATCATAGTGCAAAAGAAAACAGGGTAGGTGTGTTGTTATGTATAAATGGTGCAGGTATCTTCAACCGCTGGATAAGAAATTTAACCGGTGCTAACCGTAGTTACCAGGAACTGAATAATGCTGCATCAAAAATACCCGAAGGCTCCAACGGCCTGCTGGCCCTGCCTTTTGGCAATGGAGCCGAACGTATGCTGAACAACCAGGTTGTTGGTGCCCATTTTAAAAATCTTGATTTTAATATTCATACTGATGCACATTTGGTAAGGGCTGCACAGGAAGCTGTTGCCTTTGCATTCAGGTATGGATTAGATATCATGAGAGAGAATGGAATGCATGCAACCATCATTCGTGCTGGTAAGTCAAACCTTTTTTTAAGTGATGTGTTTACAAGATCATTTGTAAACAGTACAGGTGTGGCAGTTGAGTTTTATGATGGAGATGGAAGTTATGGAGCTGCATTGGGTGCAGGCATTGGTGCCGGTATTTATAAAGAAACAGCAGCAGCATTCAGTAACCGGAAACCAACAGGTGTTGTTGAGCCGGGTAAAAATAATGACTGTGAAGAGCTTTATCAAAACTGGAAAAAATTTTTACAGGAAAAAATAAACGACCAGAAAAATATAACTGAGATGATCAATTTGGGTTAATAAAAATTATAGAAGATGAAAATTGTAACGGGACAAAATGAATTTTTTAAAGGTATCCCTCAAATAAAATTTGAAGGAACAGGAACAGATAATCCATTGGCATTTCGATGGTATGATGAAAATAAAGTGGTGGCAGGTAAAACAATGAAGGAATACTTACGCTTTGCATGTGCATACTGGCATTCATTTGTAGGTAATGGTGCTGATCCTTTTGGTGAGCCTACACATATTTTTCCATGGAACCGGAAAACAGATGCGGTAGAAAGAGCAAAAGATAAAGCCGATGCAGCATTTGAATTCATAACCAAACTGGGTTTGCCTTTTTACTGTTTTCACGATGTGGATGCAGTAGACTATACCAACGATGTGGCAGATAATGAAAAGAGGTTGCAGGCAATTACAGCTTACTTAAAAGAAAAACAAGATGTCAGCGGTGTGAAATTATTATGGGGTACTGCTAATCTTTTTTCTAATAAAAGATATATGAACGGCGCTTCCACCAATCCCGATTTTCATGTATTGGCACATGGAGGTGCACAGGTAAAAGCTGCACTGGATGCGACTATTGAATTAGGTGGCGGGAATTATGTCTTTTGGGGTGGGCGTGAAGGATATATGAGCTTGCTCAACACCAATATGAAAAGAGAGAAGGAACATTTTGCAAAATTTTTACACACCGCAAAAGACTATGCAAGAAGAAATGGATTCAAGGGGAAGTTTTTTATTGAACCAAAACCATGTGAACCATCTAAGCATCAGTATGATTACGACTGCGAAACAGTAATTGGTTTTTTGCGCCAGTTTGATCTGTTAAACGATTTTAGTTTGAATATAGAAGTGAACCATGCAACACTTGCCGGCCATACCTTTCAACATGAATTACAAGTGGCTGCTGATGCAGGTTTGCTGGGAAGCATGGATGCCAACCGGGGCGACTATCAAAACGGATGGGATACCGACCAGTTCCCTAATAATATTACCGAATTAACAGAAGCGATGCTGGTGATATTGGAAGCCGGTGGTTTTAAAGGTGGTGGTATCAACTTCGATGCAAAGATCAGGAGGAATTCTACGGATGCAGAAGACCTTTTTCATGCACATATTGGCGGCATGGATGCATTTGCCAGGGCATTGATCATTGCGGATAATATTTTACAACAATCTGATTATAAAAAATTCAGAAAAGAAAGATATGCTTCATTCGACAGCGGTAATGGCGCAGCATTCGAAGCTGGAAAATTATCATTAGAAGAGCTGAGAAATTATGCAGTTGAAAATGGCGAACCAAAGATCATCAGCGGCAGACAGGAATATTTAGAGAATATTATTAATCGGTTTATATGATGATGGAGCAAACCATGAGGTGGTTCGGGCCAAATGACCCGGTAAGTTTAACCGATATCCGGCAATCGGGTTGCAGTGGCGTTGTTACGGCATTGCATCATATTCCTGTTGGCGAAGTATGGGCAGCAGATGAAATAAACACCCGAAAAAAAGTGATTGAAAATGCCGGGCTTACATGGACAGTGATTGAAAGCTTACCTGTACATGAGGATATCAAGAAACATACAGGAAATTTTCAGCAGTACATCGAAAATTATAAAACGAGTTTACGCAATGTGGCTGCCTGCGGTTTAAAAGTAGTTACTTATAACTTTATGCCCATACTGGATTGGTTGCGTACCGACCTGTCTTATACCATGACTGATGGAAGTAAGGCTTTATATTTTGAACGTGCCGCCTTTATTGCTTTCGACCTGTTTTTATTAAAAAGGTCCGGCGCTGAAAAAGATTATACGGCAGCTGAAATAAAAAAAGCAACAGTAAGGTTTGAAGCAATGAATGATGAGGAAAAAGAAAAACTTTTACGCAATGCCATGCTTGGTTTACCGGGAAGTGATGAAGCATTTACTGCCGAACAGGTGCTTGCCGCTTTAAAAACCTATGAAGGCATTAATGCCAAACAACTAAAACAACATCTTTTTTATTTTCTCAAACAAATAATTCCCGTTGCTGAAGAATGTGGCTTGCAAATGGCTATTCACCCCGACGATCCACCTTACCCTGTCCTGGGTTTGCCACGAGTGGTGAGTACAGAGGAAGATGCATTGGATATTATCCGGTCGGTGCCCTCTGTTGCAAATGGGTTGTGTTTTTGTACCGGTTCCTTGGGTGCAAGGGCCGATAATCATTTGGTAAGTATGATACAGCGCTTTGCAGATCATATTCATTTTCTTCATTTACGCAATACCAAACGTGATGCTGAAGGGAATTTTTATGAAGCCGATCATTTAGGAGGTGATACTGATATGTATGCCGTTGTGAAAGAATTGGTGCAGATAATGAAGCGAAGAAATGTTTCCATACCCATGCGGCCCGACCACGGGCACCAGATGCTGGATGACCTGGTTAAAAAAACTTACCCGGGTTACAGTGCCATTGGCCGTTTAAGAGGATTGGCAGAGTTACGTGGATTAGAATTAGGTATTTACCGGTCGTTATATTCTTAGGAACTTCAAAAGCGGGCGGGATATTAAGAATTCAACCAAATATCTAATAGCCTAAAACAAAAGTGAAAAAGCAGTTCCTTCCCCGGCCACACTCTGCACTTTAATATTCCCTTTGTGTAGCATCATTATCTGTTTACACAGGCTTAACCCGATGCCGCTACCCGTTTTACGGGTGCTGAAGAAAGGAATGAATATTTTTTCCATCAGGTCAGCAGAAATACCAATGCCATTATCAGATACTTTAATAACTACTTTATTATTAGCCGTAATGTATGCCGAAAGTAATATGCGGGGGTTGGCAACTTCTTTTACAGCATCTGCTGCATTTAAGATCAGGTTGATCAATACCTGTTCAATAAGATCGGTATCGGCTTCCAGGGTAAGATCAGGATCTTTTAAAATAATTTCCAGCTCAATATTTTTTTGTTCAAATGTAGGCTGCATCAGGCGGTGCAGGTTCTCAAACATATCCCTGATATAAATTTTCTTTAAGTTGGGGTTGGTTATCTTATT
>JBDTUK010000162.1:0-22128 GCA_040007795.1 Ferruginibacter sp. | reverse complement strand
TTTGTAGATGTGTTGACCACCATGAGTGATCCATCTATTCCTTTAACAACAAATGAATACGACGAGTGGGGCAATCCTGCCAATAAAGAAAATTACATGTATATGAAATCGTATTCGCCCTATGATAATGTAGAAAAGAAAGCCTATCCAAACATGCTGGTAACAACAGGTTTGCACGACAGCCAGGTACAATATTTTGAACCGGCCAAATGGGTTGCCAAACTCCGGGAGATGAAAACCGATAATAATAAACTGCTGTTATACACCAATATGGAAGCAGGGCATGGTGGGGCTTCAGGAAGGTTCAAAGCATTAAAGGACAGAGCAAGAGAATATGCTTTCTTATTTGCACTGGAAGGAATTACAGAATAAAAAACACGCAATAAAAAAACTCCATGATTTATTCATGGAGTTTTTTATTAAAATATATTTTACTTACCAGATATTTATCCTGTCCTTTTCTGCTACAAACATTTTATCGCCTTCCTTTATATTGAATGCTGCATAAAAAGGAGCAAAGCTCATCAATGGCCCCCATACCCTGTACTTGGATGGAGAGTGTGGATCTGTATTGATCTGTGTACGTAAAGCTTCATCTTTTACTTTTCTGCGCCAGCATTGTGCATAGGATAGGAAGAAGCGCTGATCGGGTGTCAAGCCATCGATCTTCACTGTGTCTTTTCCCTGTTTGGTAAGTTTGAATGCATCATATGCAATGGCAATACCTCCAATGTCAGCCGTGTTTTCGCCCTGTGTAAGGCTGCCGTTAATATGCATACTGTCAAGCACGGTGAAGCTGTTGTAAAGGGTTACAACCTGCTGGCCCTTTGCTTTAAATTTTTCAAAATCTTCTTTGCTCCACCAGTTCTTCATGTTTCCGTCTTTATCATATTGAGCGCCCTGGTCATCAAAGCCGTGTGTCATTTCATGGCCAATCACCATACCAATGCCACCATAGTTCATAGCATCATCAACATCAGCATCAAACATAGGGTATTGCAATATCCCTGCAGGAAAAACAATTTCATTAAATGTAGGATTATAATAAGCATTGATGGTAGGCGGTGTCATACCCCATTCTGAACGGTCAACGGGCTTACCAACTTTACTTACCTGAAAATTATATTCATTTTTAGCAGCAGACAGCATGTTCTCAAAAAATTTATTTTTATCAATGGTTACCTTGCTGTAATCTTTCCATTTATCCGGATACCCTATCTTCTTGATAAATGTATAGAGTTTTTCTTTTGCTTTTGCTTTGGTGCTGTCACTCATCCAGTCAAGTTTCATTATCCTGGCTTCAAAAGCTTTTTGCAGGTTGTTCACCAGTTCAAGCATTCTTTTCTTGGCGTCTTCTGTAAAATATTTTTTTACATATAATTGGCCAAGTGCTTCACCAAGTGTGCCATCAGTAAACCTGTATACTCTTTCCCATCTTTCTTTCATTTGCTGCTGGCCGCTTAATGACTTGCCGCTATATTCGAAATTTGCGTTTACAAAATCGCTGCTTAAGACCGGGGCAGCATTACTTAGTGTATGAAAACGTAAATAGGTTTTCCAGGTATCTACCGGAACTGTTTTAAGCAAGTCATTTAATTTTTGATAATAAGCTGGCTGGCTAACATTAATAGAGTCGGCGTGTACAGAAAGGTTATTCAGCAATGCTGCCCAGCCAATAACAGGCATCTTTTTTTCCAGGTCGGCAACGGCCATTTTGTTATAATTACTTTGGGGGTCTCTTAACTCAACATTTGTTCTGTGGCTTGCTGCTATTTGTTTTTCCAGTTCATAAACAGCCATCATATTTTTTGCAGCAGTAGCAGAATCATCACCGGTGAGCGTAAAAAGTTTCTGCATATATGTTTGATAGGCTTTTACTACAGACTGTGTAGCTGCATCTGTTTTAAAATAATAATCCCTGTCGGGCAGGCCCAGGCCGGCCTGGTAATACACCGCAATATTGGTTGTGCTGTTTTTTTCGTCTGCTCCAAAATATTGACCGACCAATGTACTGTTGCTGAAGGTTTCTTCTGCAACAAATTGTAAAATTCCTTTGGCATCTTTGAGTTCACTTATTTTTTGCAGGTAAGGCTTTACAGGTTCGTAGCCTCTTTTTTCAATGGCGGCCGAATCCATGCCCGAGGTATAAAAATCACCAACTTTTTGTTCTATGCTTCCTGCTGCATTACTGCCTTTTGAAACTTCTTCCAGTATCTCTTTGATATGCCCTTTCATCCGGTTATACATTTCAAGGCCTGCACCAATACGGGATTCAGTAGGAGGAATTTTGGCTGTATCAAACCATTTGCCATTGGCAAACTTGTAAAAATCATCGCCGGGCTTTGTGGCTGAATCCATGTTGGCAAGCGCTAATGATTTTTTTTCCTGTTTTGATGCTGTATCATTATTACAGGCAACAATACAGAAGGACAGTGACACTATAAAGGCCACCGGTAAAAATAATTTTTTCATATAGTTTAATTGTTGAATGATGAAATTAAAAAACTTCCCGGAATGAGAAGTTTTTTTGATGAATTAATTTTGGTAAAATTGCTTACACCAGGTCAATATCAAAATTTACCAATTGCACAAATTCCTCAAGCCTGGTGTCAATATCCTTTTTGGTAATTTCTTTTAGCCTTTCGGGCCCGAATTTTTCAACACAAAAACTGGCCATGGCGCTGCCAATAATAATGGCGGTCTTCATATTTTCAAAACTGATGTCTTTGGTTTTGGCAAGGTGGCCGATAAAGCCTCCTGCAAATGTATCGCCTGCCCCTGTTGGGTCAAATACTTCTTCCAAGGGTAAGGCTGGTGCAAAGAAAACATGGTTTTCATGAAATAGTAAAGCACCATGCTCACCTTTTTTTATGATCAGAAATTTTGGCCCCATCTTAATAATTTCACGGGCAGCTTTTACCAGCGAAAGTTCTCCGCTCAACTGCCTGGCTTCAGCATCATTTACCATCAGCACATCTACTTTCTGCAATACTTCTTTCAGATCATCCATGGCAATATCCATCCAGAAATTCATAGTATCCATTACGATCAGTTTAGGACGGATCTTTAACTGGTTGATCACACTCAGTTGTAATTTGGGCATTAAATTTCCCAGCATTAAAAACTCGGCACCCTGGTAGGAGTCTGGCACAATGGGATTAAAATCTGCCAACACGTTAAGATCGGTAACCAGGGTGTCACGGCTGTTCATATCCATATGATATTTGCCGCTCCAGAAGAATGATTTTTTATCTTTTACAATTTCTACGCCGTCCAGCGATACGCCACGTTTTTTTAATTCATCCATTTCTTCTTTCGGAAAATCGTATCCAACTATGGATATCTGCTGAATAGGGCTTGTAAAATTACTGGCCGCATAAGCTACATAAGTAGCGGAGCCTCCTACAATTTGATCTATTTTCCCAAATGGAGTCTCAATAGCATCAAAGGCCATAGTGCCAACACATATTACTGACATAGTAATTTAAAATTTATTGATTTAATATTTAATATTTTTGACCGGCACAAAAGTAATGGATTGCCAAGTGTTTTAAACAAAAAATTATGTTGATACAGGTCCATCCCGATAATCCGCAACCCCGGCTGATAAAGCAGATAGCTGAATGCCTTAAAGGCGGAGGGGTGATCATTTATCCAACAGATACAATTTACGGATTGGGATGTGATATCAATCAACCCAAGGCTGTTGAAAGGATCTGTAAAATAAAAAATGTTGATCCGCAGAAAGCGCAATTGTCCTTTATCTGCCGCGACCTGAGCCACCTGAGTGATTACACAAAAACTATTGATACACCCTTGTACCGGATGCTGAAAAGTTATTTACCCGGCCCCTATACTTTTATTCTACCTGCCAGCAAACAGGTTCCCAAAGTTTTACAGACTAAAAAATCAACAGTGGGTATAAGGATACCGGACAATATTATTTGCCAGCATATTCTCGATGAATTGGGGAATCCCATTTTAAGCGCTTCTTTGCCGGGAGATATGGTAGAGGAATACACAGACCCTGAAGTGATCTTTGAAAAATTTGGCGACAAAGTTGATTTTGTAATTGACGGGGGCATAGGAGGTATGGTGCCATCAACCATTATAGATTGTACAGGCGATGAGTGGGTAATAACAAGACAAGGGCTGGGAGAAATTATTTTTGAATAATAATTTAGCAGAATCTTTATAAAATAAAAATCCTCTTCCGGTTCAATCGGAAGAGGATCATCCTAAAACTGCTTACCATTTTAAGCCCTGTTTCTCCGGTTGTGTTTTTTGCGATAGATAGCACGGCTGTTATGCTTTTTATCCCTGCGAATCTCTTTACGCTCCCTTCGGGTAATTACGCCATCAGATTTAGCCCTTCTTATATCTCTACGTGTACCTCTTTCCTGTAAAGCAAGGTTCCTGGTTTCGGCCCTTGTAAGTTCTCCGCTTCTAACGCCCTCTCTGATGCGGTGCCTTTGTACCGGTTGACGGGCCTGCGCTTCTGCGGTATTTGATACCAGTGCCAGCATAATAACTGTTGCTGCTAATAATTTTAATTTCATGTCCGTTACTTTAAAAAAATTAAATAATTTGTTTTCATCAATACATAGACGGGTATCGATAGTTAAAGTTTAATTGTACAGTGATAAAAATTAAAACAGGGAAGATTTGACAGGTTGAATATTAAAACTTTTACGATGATAGCTGCACAATCCGTACTGCTCAATAGCCTTCCTGTGGGTAGCAGTACCGTAGCCTTTGTTTTTGTTCCATCCATATTGTGGGAATGCCACATTTATTTTCTGCATGAATTCATCCCGGTAAGTTTTGGCTAAAATACTGGCAGCAGCAATGGAAGCATATTTACCATCACCTTTAATGATACATTGGTGTGGAATATTTTTATAGGGGTTGAAACGGTTGCCGTCAATTAATAAAAACTCAGGCTTTATTGTTAATGCGTCTAAACAAAGATGCATGGCCATAAAACTTGCCTGTAAAATATTTATCTTATCTATTATTTCATTATCAACCGGGGCCACAGCAAATGCAATACTTTCTTTTTCAATAATGGGCCTTAGCAGTTCTCTTTGTTTTTCATTTAATTGTTTACTGTCATTTAACAAAGGATGAAAAAAATCCTTCGGTAAAATAACAGCCGCTGCAAACACCGGCCCGGCATAGCAACCACGCCCGGCTTCATCCAGGCCGGCTTCAGTTAGATCAGTATGTAAGAAAGGAGTCAGCATCTGTGTTCAACAAATATCCGCTAAAAGCATAAAAAAACAATTCATTGTGCAGTAACAACATTTGCTGCTGTAAATTTGCGTCTCCATGGATAATTTAAAACAAGATCGTTCTCAGCGGCAAATTGCCATTTGGCTATTGATTGGTGTGTGTATGATAATCATACAGGTCTTGTTGGGTGGCATTACCCGTTTAACAGAATCAGGCCTTTCTATTACCGAGTGGAAACCCATAACCGGAACGCTGCCACCCATGAATGATGTGGCCTGGCAGGCAGAGTTTGATAAATACAAGGTTACAGACCAGTTTAAATATGTACACCAGAATTTTTCATTAAGTGATTTTAAATTTATTTTTTTCTGGGAATGGTTTCACCGAACATGGGCAAGGCTGATGGGACTGGTATTTTTAGCTGGCTTTATTTATTTCCTGGTAAAGAAAAAGTTCAACAAAGAAATGATAAGGCAAATGATCATTCTTTTCCTGTTAGGCGGCTTGCAGGGTTTTATCGGTTGGTTTATGGTTAAAAGCGGCCTGGTGCCTGAAAAATATTTTGTTGGTCATGTTGAACTGACCACTCACTTTATTGCTGCATTGGGTTTGTTATGTTATACACTTTGGTTTGCGTTAAGCCTTTTAATTAAGCCCCAACAAAAAATTATAAATACATCTTTACAGAATTCTTTACTGCTGATTTTAACCGTGTTATTTTTTCAATTGGTCTATGGTGGTTTTATGGCGGGCCTCAGAACTGCCATAACAGCACCAACCTGGCCGGATATTAATGGCAGTATGATTCCGTCTTCTATGAATGAACTGTCTCCATTTACAAGGAATCTTGTTGCCAATCCAATTACTATTCATTTTATACACCGGGGATTGGCTTATTTACTTTTAATACTGATCGGTATATGGTGGTATAAAGCAAGAACTGTTGTTGGTAACCGGTTATTTATAAAATTGCGTCTTACAATAATGCTGCTTGTTTTGCTACAGGTCTTATTAGGTATATTTACTTTGCTGAATGCAACTTATCCAAACCGTCTTGTCATGCTGGGTGTATCTCACCAGTTTGTTGCCATGGTTTTATTGATGATAATTGTAATCTTGCTTTTTGTTGTTCGAAAAAAGCAAGCGATCTGATTTTTATTTGCGGTTTGCTTCCTGTTAATTTTAATAGTAATTTTAGAAAACACCGTAATTCATGAAGCAAACACTGAACAATATTTTTTATTCTTTCCCCATTCAGCTGTTCATTCTTCATTTTCGCAAATTCCAGGTGTTATTAATATTTTGGTATTTGCTGGGCAGTACTATCAACAGCGGCTTTATGAAGAGTTATGGAGCCGACGCCCTGTTTTTTGCCCCTGAATATTTAGGTAATGTAAATGCGCTGAGTGCTGCCATTGTTGGTATTGCACTGGGCGTTTTTATAATGAGTTGGAACATCACCACATTTATTTTGCACAGCAGGCGGTGTAAATTTTTAGCAACAACCTCCCAGCCATTTTTAAAGTATTGTCTTAATAATGCCTTACTGCCATTGCTATTCCTCGGGTTTTATTTTATCCGCCTTTTTCCTTTTGACAGGCAGAAAGAGTTAATGAGTAGTGGGGAGGTATTTGTAATGATATCTGGTATTTTAGCAGGCTTTATTTTATTACTCGCTATTTCGTTTGCCTATTTTTTTGGCGCCGAAAAAACGATACAGCGGGCCATAACACCCATCATTGAACAGGACGGGCATTTTAATCAAAGCTATATGCCTCAACAGGAGCACTATGGCTTGAAAGTAAGTTATTACCTGGGTAAGGGATTCCGTTTTAGGAAAGCAAGAAATGTAGCACACTATAATAAAGAGTTTATAGATATGGTGCTTAAACGACATCATTTTTCAAGTGTTATCAGTATTGCATTGGCTTTTGCTTTTTTGATCGTTGTCGGATTTTTTATGGATAGTAAAATTTTCCAGGTACCTGCAGCTGCCAGTATCCTCATATTTTTTGCAGCCATGACAGCAGTTATAGGTTCCCTGTCATATTTTTTAGAAAGCTGGAGCCTGCCGATTTTTATTCTACTCATTTTTTTTATTGACATACTTTACCAGAACGAAATAATTGATACACGCAATAAAGCTTATGGCCTTAATTATATAGACAAAACAAACAGACCTGATTATAACAAACAGGCGCTGCAACAACTTTGTTCGCCTGAAAAGATTGCCGCTGATAAAGCGAATATGATAACAATATTGGAAAACTGGAAGAAAAAACAATCAGGAGAAAAACCGGTAATGATCTTTATAAATGTAAGTGGCGGCGGATTACGCAGCGCTACATTTGTTATGAATACGCTTCAGCAACTTGACAGTGCAGCCAACGGAAAATTGTTATCACATACAATGATGATGAGTGGTGCCAGTGGAGGCATGCTGGCTGCCACCTATTTTCGTGAGTTATACAGGCAAAAGCAAAAAGACCAGTCTGTAAACCTGCAGGACCGGAAGCATATTGATAACATAGCAGAAGATCTTTTAAACCCTCTTTTTTCGTCAATGGTATCGAGAGATATTTTTTCGCCTGCACAAAAATTTACTGTTGGCGATTTTAAATATGTAAAAGACAGGGGCTATGCTTTTGAACAAAAACTGAACAATAATTGCAAATGGATATTAGATCATCAGTTAAAAGATTACAGCACCGATGAAAAAACAGCAACTATTCCATTGATGATATTTAATTCTACCATAACAAGGGATGGCAGGAGAATGATGATAAGTACACAGCCCATTAGTTTTATGATGAAGCCTTTGTTATATACAAATGATAGCACGGCCAGCCCGGATGCTGTTGATTTTACCGCTATGTTTATTAAGCAGAGCCCACTCGATATCAGGCTGCTTTCAGCTTTAAGGATGAATGCAACTTTCCCTTATGTATTGCCCAATGTATGGTTGCCCAGTAACCCAGTTATTGATGTGATGGATGCCGGGTTGAGAGATAATTTTGGACTGGAAACAACTTTACGTTTCGTAGAAAATTTTAAAGACTGGCTTAAAGCAAATACGAGCAATGTGATTATTATACAGATGAGAGACCGGATGCAGGATAACTGGCAGCAACCTTTTGAAACAGGCTCTGTTACAGATATACTTATCAAGCCAGCCACCATGCTGCAGCATAATTGGTATAAACTACAGGACTATGCCGAAACAGATCAATACAGTTATCTGCATGATGCATTTGATTCCAACCTTCACCGGATCAACTTTATGTATGTACCTAAAGAAGCGGATAAGGGAGCAGCCCTTAATTTTCATTTAACGGCCAGGGAAAAAAGAGATGTGAAAGAATCTTTCAGTAATGAATTTAACCAGGCATCGCTGAAGAGGCTTAAGGAATTACTGAAGTGATCTGATCAGGGTAATAATAATTTAAACGCTTTCTCAATAATTTCAATTTCAAAAAGATCAGTTGTTTCTGCCGGATCGCCATCAATATGCAATGGAGCAAGCTGCGGATTTTTTATATTGAGTTTCTTTGTTTGAAAATAATGAATGTCATTACGGTGATATTTTTTGTCTTCATACAGGCGAACCTGCCCGTTGCGTATTTGTTTTAAAACGGTCCATACCATCCGAAATTTGCTCATTTTATTTACTACAACAATATCCAGTAAACCATCATGCAGGCTGGCTTGTGGTGCAATGGTAAAATTATTACCGAACTGGTTGCTGTTTGCAATGCTGATGAAGAAAGCATCTGTATGTATAATTTTATCAGCAATGCTTAATTCAAAGGAATACGTTTTTGCTGCAAAGAAATTTTTAATGGATTGTTTTACATATGTAGTTAACCCCCTTTTTTGCTGCCGGGCAAAATCATGTGCTACCTGTGCATCAAAACCAAGGCCGCAAAGCATACAACTGAATTTTTTATTGATATAGAAGCTGTCTATAAATTCTGCTTTGCCGGAAAAAATTACTTCTAATGCCTTATGAACCCGTTTAGGGATTTTTGCCGCAAAGGCGAGCCCGTTACCGCTGCCCATAGGGATGATACCGATATTTACATGTATTCCCTGTGTTGCATTGGCAATTTGGTTTACGGTGCCATCGCCGCCGCAAACAATAATGTCGGTAATTTTTTCAGCAGCAATCTTTTCTATTAGATAAGCATATTCTCCTGCAGCATTGGTATGCAGAATTTCAAAAGGAATATTTTTTTCAGCCGTTTTCTTTTTGATGACCTCAAGCAGCAATACTTTTCCACCTGTGCCGGATATGGGATTAATGAAATAAATAAATTTTCTTTTCATACTTTATTAAAAAGGTCATCGTGTAAAAGTAAATTAAAAGCAAATGAAAAAAATGTATAATTTGAAGCTTAAATCATTTTTATGCAAGAAGCAACACTGGTTGATCCTATATGGTCGTTAAGAAGAAAGATCGGTTTTCGCTTTTGTTGTTGTTTTTTTATCCTGTACACATTTCCTTTTCCGCTGAACAGTATTCCGTTTAGCACGGGTATAAATGAGATCAGTGAAAAGATATTGGGCTGGTATTATGCAGGATTGGATTATGTAACTGTTTTCTGGCATTGGCTCATTCCGGCAGTTGGAAAGGGGATGAATCTAAACAACCCCATCAGTATTTTTACCAATGGCAGTGGTGATACGACTTATGATTATGTGTTATTATTTACACAGGTTCTGATCTCAGTAATTGTATGTATTATTTGGACCGTTTTAGACCGGAACAGGAAAAGCTATAATGCCGCTTATTACTGGCTTTGTGTATTGCTGCGTTATTTCCTGGCATCCATGATGCTGGGCTATGGTTTCGCCAAGGTGTTTCACCTGCAGATGCCTTACCCCTATTTATCAAGATTGGTACAGCCTTACGGAGATTCATCCCCCATGGGATTGGTATGGACCTATATAGGTCAATCAAAGGCATTCAGCGTAATCGTAGGTATGAGCGAAGTAATATGCGGACTGCTTTTGTTTTTCAGAAAAACTACGTTGCTTGGGGCGCTATTCTCCCTCATCGTGATGGGAAATGTAATGGCGGTAAATTTTTGTTATGATGTACCGGTAAAATTATTTTCTTCTGTTTTAGAAATCATGGCTTTATATTTAGCAGCACCCTATCTAAAAAAAATATTTCAGGTTTTTGTTCAGCACAAGCCAACTTATATAAGTAATTATGATCAACCTGTGTTTACTAAAAAATGGTTTGCAGTTAGTATAAAGATCTTAAAATTCCTGGTTATTGCTGATGCGTTGTTTTATGGTATTAAAGGAAGTATAGACCAGGGGAAGCAATATGGGGATGATGCGCCCAGGCCGCCTTTATATGGTATCTATAATACAGAACTGGTTTTAAGAAATAACGATACCATTGTGCCGTTAACAACTGATACTACCAGGTGGAGACAGATAATTATACAAACAGATAATTTTGCAAGAATTAAATTGATGAATGATACGGTGCGGAATTATAATTTTAAAGTAGATACTGTTACAAAAAAAGCGGTTGTTTATCCTAACTGGGATACGTTGAACAAAATGAACTTTAATTATACAAAAGATTCAGAATTTTTGATATTGAGTGGTAGGATAAAAAATGATTCGATGTATATGAGGCTCAAAAAGTATGATGAAAAAAAATTCAGGCTGATGAACCGGGGCTTTCATTGGATAAATGAATACCCATACAACAGGTAACTTTTATCACCAGCGAATTAATGCACCTGCCCAGGTAAAGCCACTGCCGAATGCAGCAAGGCAAACCAGGTCACCTTCTTTTATTTTTCCTTGTTCCCAGGCTTCGCACAATGCTATAGGCACAGAAGCCGCTGTGGTGTTGCCGAATTTTTGAATATTATTGTACACCTGGTCATCTCTCAATTTTAATTTTTGCTGTACAAACTGTGCAATGCGTAAGTTAGCCTGGTGAGGGATCAGCATATTAATATCTGCAGTAGTTAAACCATTTGCTGTTAAAGCCTCTTCTACAACTTCCGGCATTTTAACGATCGCTTTTTTAAAAACAACAGGGCCATCCATATTTGGAAAATTCTGTGCTTCATCAATCATGGCATGGCTCATGAACATTTTTCCTATTTCAGCATCTTCAAAATTTGCGACTGATTCCCGAACCCAATGATTGGCATGTGTACCCGGGTTATACATGGCCAGTATCTCAGCACTTTCTCCATCACTATGTAAATGGGTACTTAAAATTCCCTGCCCCTCTTTTTGGGTTGGCTGTAACACAACAGCACCGGCTCCATCTCCAAAAATTACACTCACATTTCTCCCCCTTGTGCTAAAGTCAAGGCCAAAAGAATGTTTTTCACTGCCAACTACTAAAATGTTTTTATACATGCCGGTTTTTATAAACTGGTCGGCAACCGACAAAGCATATACAAAGCCACTGCATTGGTTACGTACATCCAATGCACCAATCTCTTTCATTTTCATAGCCCGCTGTAACAATACACCGCAGCCAGGAAAAAAATAATCGGGACTAAGCGTTGCAAAAACAATGAAATCTATATCCTGCGGAGTAATACCGGCTCTTTCAATTGCGATTTTGGCTGCTTCTACACCCATGGTAGTAGTGGTTTCGCCAACACGTTTGGCATAGCGCCGTTCTTTTATACCGGTCCGTTCCTGTATCCATTCATCAGAGGTATCCATATACTTCTTCATGTCTTCATTGGTAACAACATTCTCTGGTACATAGTACCCGATACCGGCAATTTTACTTCGTTGCATGCAATCAATCGTTTAGAACAGGCAATTTACAAAATAGTGCATGAAATGCAACTGTTTCATCTGCAACTAAAAATGAAAAGCAGGTTTAATTGAATTTGATCATGCCTTTCAGGCAAAAATCTTCATCAAATACGGGATGTACCCTGGTTTTATAGTGAAAGTCTACGGAGTTTCTGAGTGCGCTACTGTTAAGTATCATTTTCCCGGTAAAATGTTCTGCTAACGGAAACAAAGAAAGATTGCCATCCTTTAATCTTAATTCTGCAATATAAACCCTTGCATTTATGCTGATGTTTAAAAATTGCCTGTCGCCAACAGTAGACATAAAAGCAGTTCCTGTTATTGAATCGGCAGTGATACGGGTGAAAGGGCGGAGATCTTCGAGATAGCCGGTAAAACTGACATTATATTCTGTTTCTGTCCGCCTGCTTAAAGTTAATGTAACCGGTTCTTCTCTTCGGCCAGCGGGCCTTTTAACAAAGGTTGTCCAATTGCCCAGTAAAGTATCTTCTACATAAATATTAGGTGTTTCATCTAAATTATAAGAAGAACTGTACGGACATGAGCAAAGAGAAACGGATAGAAAAAATAGTAACGATATTTCGAATACTTTTTTCATTTTTTTTTGAATACCTAAAATTAAATATGATATTTTGTAAATACTATAGTAAAACCACTCGGTGTTAATTGCATCATAGTATAGATGCTGTAAACTTATGTGTTGCTGCTTAAAGATAGTTTATATCAGCGGCCTTTTACTAATAAACCCAGCCAGCTCGCCGTTTCCATTAACCAGGCAATTCCAAGATGAACTATCAGGCCTCCCCAGATACTACCCGTGTTATAACTTATTATTCCCAACAACAAACCTCCCCAAAAGCTACTGATGGCCTCTCCCAATGGTTTACCAAAATGAATGGTGCAATAAAAACAGGCTACAGGTATTATGCAATGTGTGCCACAAATTTTCATCAATGCTAAAATTAAAAACCCCCGAAAAAAAAATTCAATGCTGATAAAATCAAAACCATAGCAAAGTTCATAGATAACATACCGCCAGTTTTTATGGCTGATATCAAGATTATTTAAAAATTTTGCTTTTGGGTACATGTTTAAAAAATCATTCTGTGTGGCGGCTATTGCTAAAAGCGGAAGCATAAACAAAAGCATCAGCAAATAGGGTTTTACATTATTCAACGCAGCAGTACCATAAAATGGCTGGTTGTTTTTATCTTTTATCAGCCAGAGGATGAATACAGGAATGAGCAACACAAAAACCCTTACTACCCAACCCAGGCAGCGTAACCAGAACTGCAGCAGATCGCCACTCCATATTTTGTTGATTACATCCTCATGAAAATTAAAATTTACACGAAAAGAAAAAAATGCTGGGGCCAGCAGCAATATTATCCAGAACCAATAATTACTGAAATAGGTGCAATTTTTATAAAAAAACAGTTGTAGTGCAAAAGCAACAGTAAAGGGAATAAAGTAAAGCAGGTAGTAGCCGATAAAATTGCTCAACCTTGTTTTGCCACCTGCTGCATAGCGACGTTCTAAAAAATGCCAATAGTTCAAATATATTATAGCGCCCAGTAAAATGAGTATCAATAAAAAATAATACAGATTAAATTCCTTTTGATAAAACTCCCTGATGTATTTAAAAACCGGCGACAAATTTTTTTTATAAAGATAGCCAACCCCTTTACATTAAATAAAAAACCTCTGCACATTGCAGAGGTTATGAATGTAAGAACAGTGGTTATTTATAAGCAGTCCATACCCTGGTTTCTTTATTAAAAAGCCAATATATGTCATTGCAGAATGAAAAATTAAAAGCAGGATAAGTTATCTGTGATTCAGGAAGTTTTAAAACCGTAGTTAAAAATCCATTTTCAAGATCGTACAATTCAATTTGAGTTTTTTCGTTATTCAACAAACCCAATTCAGCGTTTTTTATCCCGGTGTAAATAACAGTGGTATAATTGTACCCTTCGGGTGTTTCGGTACTTTCTTCAAATTTTTCGCCTTTATCATCTTTTTTGGTTAAACCAGGCCGCAACTTCACTTCGCCATTTGAAGAGCCAACATTTGAATATAACGATACCTGATTACCATTCAGAAACAATACTTCATTAGTTTGGGAATTATAAGTGCCAACGCTTTGAGCATTGGGTTGTTTCATTTCAGCAATATCAATATTTATTTCCATCGCAGTTCCTCTGGAGTCAAGTGTATAATGAAACCATCCGTTATCATTGTAACCGTTGCCATAAATCAAATCCTTTTTAGGATTATACCACAATCCTCTGAGGTCAATTTGGGTGGTTAAATTATCATCAGATAATCTTTGGCCAGTAACATCAAAAACAGCTAACGGAAACTCACTATTACCTGCCATTGCTGCATAATATTTATTTTGAGACGAATGCCAAACTATTGATGCTCCATTGGCGCCGGCATTTTCGTCTCCTGTATTTTTGGGCATTTTAAATTCTAAAACTTTTTTTAGCGTTCTTATAGTTTGTGCTGTAACGGTGCTGCAACCTATAGTAAATGCAGTAATTAACAGAAGAAGATTTTTCATGTTTTATAATTTCGTTAAAATAACCTATAAATTAAATAATAAGCAA
This sequence comes from Ferruginibacter sp., assembly GCA_040007795.1. Lineage (GTDB taxonomy): Bacteria > Bacteroidota > Bacteroidia > Chitinophagales > Chitinophagaceae > Ferruginibacter. The sequence continues at coordinate 7,468 of JBDTUK010000162.1, read as the reverse complement.
TACCACCTGGTGGGTATTTTTGATGATAGCCCGTACGCTGTTATCAAACAACTTTTGGTATCGGGTTCAACGTTTGCCAGAGCAAATCTTTTAATTCAGGTAAACCCTGGCCGGTAACAGATGAAATGAAAACATGCGGAATATTGTTTGGCAATTCTTTTTGTATGGCTGCTTTTAATTCATCATCCAGCATATCACTTTTGCTAATGGCAATCACAAAATCTTTTTGCAGCATTTCAGGATTGTATTGCTCCAGTTCGTTATGCAGAATTTCAAATTCTTTTTTATGATCCTTGCTATCGGCAGGAATAAGGAAGAGTAAAATGGAGTTACGTTCAATATGACGTAAAAAACGATGCCCCAATCCTTTTCCTTCTGCAGCACCTTCAATGATACCAGGCAGATCGGCAATGCAAAAACTCCGGGCATCACGGTATTCAACCATACCCAACTGCGGAACTAAAGTTGTAAAAGCGTAATCAGCAATTTTAGGTTTGGCTGCCGTAATACTGCTTAATAAAGTTGACTTACCTGCATTGGGAAATCCTACCAGGCCTACATCAGCCAAAACTTTTAACTCCAGTATTTTCCAGCCTTCAATACCCGGTTCACCGGGCTGGGCATAATCAGGAGCCTGGTTAGTAGAAGTTTTAAAATTACTGTTACCTAATCCGCCACGGCCGCCTTTTAATAATATGACTTCCTGGCCATCTTCTAATATCTCCACTTCTTTTTCTCCGCTTTCTTCATCCCGGGCAATAGTACCCAGGGGCACTTCTATAATAATATCTTTACCTGTTTTTCCACTCGAATTATTTTTACTTCCATTCTCACCGTCTTCTGCCAGTATGTTTTTATAATATCGTAAATGCAATAATGTCCATAATTGGGCATTACCTTTTAAAATGATATGGGCACCCCTGCCGCCGTCACCGCCATCGGGTCCACCCATGGCTGTTAATTTATTACGCATAAAGTGCTTGCTTCCTGCACCTCCGTGCCCGCTGCGGCCGAATATCTTTATCTGGTCTACAAAATTTGATTTTTCCATTATTGCCGCAAAGGTCTGTAAAATTTGAAGATTAATACTTTTAAGTTCACCTTAGCTTTAGGATAGCTTCTAAATCTGTAAATGGTATTACATTTGTAAGAGTTAAATCAAAAACAATAATGATCAAATTAATTTTTTTCCTTGGAGTAAGTGTTTTGAGCTGTGGTCCTGTAAAGACAAGTCAGACCTCAGAAAATACGGATTCTGTACAAAGACCCATTTTGACTGATCAAGCTGCCAAGGATAGTATATTGATACGAACTCCGGGAGATACAACACCTGTAACTGCTAAAGAGTTAAAAGCACTACCTGCCTGTATAAAGATCAAGATCGATTCATTTAAAGTTGCACAAAAACACCAACAGCCTCAAAAAATTGTTGAATACCTGTACAAGGGCAAGAAAGTTTATTATGTGGTAATGCCCTGCTGCGATTTTTTTAATGAAGTGTATGATGATACATGTAAATTACTTGGTTCTCCGGATGGAGGCTTTACGGGAAAGGGAGATGGTAAATTACCGGATTTCTTTAAAGAAGTTTCTAAAGAGAAAATACTTTGGGAGGCAAATAAATAATTATTTATTCCCGTTCCATGTCTTATAACCTGCTGCCTGAATTTTACGATCGGCTGGAATTTTGCTGAGTGGTTCACATACCTTCCAGGTTTCAAACATTTGTTTTGGTAATTGCTGATACAATACGGTACCTTCTGTTTTCCATTTCATCATCTCATCAGTAACTTCTTTTATTTTTTTTGCAGGATTACCAACGATCAGGCTCCGGCGCTCAAAAACTTCATCAGCCTTTATAAAACTTAAAGCACCCACAATACATTCATTACCCAGCACAACATTATCCATGATCACTGCATTCATCCCGATCAAACAATTGTTGCCAATTGTTGCGCCATGTATAATTGCACCGTGGCCAATATGGGTACCTCTTTTTAAAATAACCGTAACACCAGGAAACATATGGATGGTACAATTCTCCTGCACATTGCAACCATCTTCAATGATTATTTGACCCCAGTCGCCACGGATGGCAGCACCCGGGCCGATGTAGCAATCTTTACCAATAATAACATTGCCTGTAACAGCCGCCTGCGGATGAATAAAAGATGATTCATGTATAACAGGTTTGTATCCCTGGAATTCGTAGATCATATCAATTTTTTGTTGGTACGAAAACAGGTGCCTTTGAATAACGCAACTATATGGTCATTTTGATTGCTGATTGCGATGTGATATAAACCCGTTGACCTTCCATTATGTATTTCCTTTGCTTCAGCTGTTAGTATATCACCAACATGAACGGGCTTTAAAAAATTAATAGCAGTATCTAATGCAACCGATAAAACATTGCGGTTATTACAGGCAAATGCAAAAGCGCTATCAGATAAAGAAAAAGCAATGCCACCATGAACGATACCAAAACCATTGATCATTTCTTTGCGTACCGTCATTTTTATTTTGCTATAGCCTTCTTTTACTTCCAATACTTCAATACCCAGCCATTGACTAAAAAGATCATTCTCCATCATGTGGGCAACTACATCGGTAGCAAATTTATCTTGCTCATTCATTGTTTAAATTTTATAAAAAATTATTCTCCTTTAAAAACCGGATTTCTTTTTTCCAGGAACCCGCTGATACCTTCGGTAAAATCAAGAGTTGCTGCAGCTTTTTGTTGATATTCATCTTCCAGCATTAACTGTTCTTCCCAGTTACTGGTAAAAGATTTATTTAAAACATGTTTGGTATAAGCCAATCCCTTTGTTGGCATTTGTGAAAGTGCTATTGCAATTTTTTTACTTTCCTCATTAAAAATATCATCCTCAAAAACTTTATAAATCATTCCCATTCTTTCTGCATCGGCAGCCATAACCTTATCGCCGGTCATCATTAATGCACTTGCCTTTTGCCAGCCAATTAAACGGGGTAAAGTGTAAGTACCTCCGCTATCAGGTATCATTCCGATCTTACTGAATGCCTGTATAAAAGATGCAGATACTGTTGCAACCACCACATCACAACATAATGCAATATTGGCACCGGCACCTGCCGCTACTCCGTTAACTGCTGCTACAACAGGCTTTGGCAGGTTCCTGATCCTTTTTACGATCGGGTTATAATGTTCTGAAAGAATTTTACTGATCTCAATTTTATTTTCACCGGATATTTCATGGATGTCCTGCCCGGCACTAAAGGCTTTTCCTGAACCGGTGATATAAACACAACGCACTTCATGCAATGATGCAGCCTCATCAAGTTTTGCCTGCATCAATAAAGCCATTTCACGGTTAAAGGCATTAAATCTTTCGGGGCGGTTCAGGGTAATATGTGCAACGCCGTTCTTTATTTCAAATAATATAGCAGACATCAGTAATGGTTTAAATGAACATAGATAAAATGGATCAAGCTTACAAATTAAACATCAAAACTTTTTACTTCTTTGTGGTTTAATAAAAACTGGTTAACCAGGTCATAATTCCTGTCGGGAGAACTGATCCGGTAAATATATACAGCATCGTTATTGTCTTTAACAAATTTCATGCACCGGAATGAAAGGCCATGCAACCTGAAAAAATCTTCCAGTTCCGATTGAAAGTTCCTTCCCAGTTCAACAGTTCGTATTTTATAATCTTTAACTTTATGAAACCTGTTTATGAATCGTTGTACCGGTTCTAAAACAAACAATGCAACCACCACCATTACAGATACCACAATGGCCAGCGGATAATTATGATAGCCAATGGCCATACCTAAGGCAGCTGTTACCCAGATAAGAGCGGCAGTGGTCAATCCATTAACGGTGATACCTTCTTTGAAAATAACGCCGGCACCAATAAATCCGATACCTGTCACAATATTACTCGCAATCCTGTCTGAAGTTCCTGCTGTTCCTATTTCTTTTGACAGAATGGTGTACAAACAGGATCCTACACAGATGAGGATCATGGTCCTGAATCCCGCAGGCTTACTTCTGAACTCCCTTTCCAAACCAATGATGGCGCCAATGATAAAGGCTGCAGAAACCTGTGCAGCTTCTTCAAAATAAATAGAAAGGTTCATAAGCATAAATTTAGGCAATCGAATGTTAAATATCCTGAAATATTTTTTATACTTTACCTGTAAAAAAATAAAGATCATGAACGTAGTAAAATTATGCTATACCATTATGCTGGCCACAATATTTAGCAGTTGCAGTTTCAATTGTTGGGTTGGAGGAGATAAATCCGGGGTAAAAACAAAACCGGTTACTTCCGCTGATAATACTACCCTTAATGGCGCTACCATAAAAAATGATATTGACCTGGAAGCAACCGGGGTAAAACTTAAAGAAGCATACCTCCTTGATGCAAATAAAGAAAGATTAGTAGAGAATATTACAAGGGTTGGTGAAAGAATTTACATTGTTCTAAAACTGGATACCGGCTGGGTAAAAGAAAATGGTAAATCATTTATTGGCGCATCGGAAAGGATTTCAACTGAATCGGGGAATGTAATTGTTGATGCCACTGATGTTTTTAAAGACTATGAAACAACAGGAATTTCGGCCGCTGATGCTAAAGTTATAAGCCTCTCTGCTGTTATAACACAGGCAGACACCAGGGTAGAGGATTTTGTGGTACGATTCAGGGTTTGGGATAAAAAGGGAAATGGGGAAATAAAAGGTAAATATAAATTCAGCATTAAGAAGTAGGTACGGGGTATTTTAATGGCACTTAAAATAATCAAAAGGTTCTTTGCAGTCATTGCATTGGTATAATGCCTTGCAGGCGGTACTGCCAAATTCGCTGATGAGTTTTGTGTTGGTTGAGTTGCACAAAGGGCATTCAATACCATCTAAAGCAATAGTAAATTTTTTATTGGGAGCAGCAATGCCGTATTCTTTCAGTTTTCTTTTTCCTGCTTCGCTCATCCAGTCTGTTGTCCAGGCAGGAGAAAGAACCGAAGTTATTTTAATATTGGAATAACCATTTTCAATTAAAGCCAGTTTGATGTTCATGGCAATCATATCCATGGCCGGGCATCCGGTATAAGTGGGTGTAATAATAATTTCGAAGCCGGGTTCTCCTCCCCCTTTGGGGGAGGCCGGTAGGGGGCATACATCTCTTACTATTCCTAAATCGGTAATGGTAAGAACCGGCACTTCAGGATCAGTAACCTGTTCTAAAATCTTCCAAATATTTTTCAATTCTATTTTCACTAAAAGTTCTTTAAATTATTGTAGGCTAAAAGTCCCTCTTCGGAGGATTTAGGGGCCGTTACCAGGTAGCATTCGGATAAGTCCTTTGCAGATATTGTAACTCGGTTAAAATAAATCCTAAATGTTCGGTATGAATTCCGTTTTTGCCACCCGTTTGCATAAATACTTTTTCAGGAACAGGAAGGGTTGCTTCTTCAAAGACTTCGGTAACTTTTTTCATCCAGGCATCTTTTAATAAGGAAACATCATATCCTGATTCCTTTTCATAATCTGCTGAAATAAATAATTCACCGGTATATCTCCACAATTCATCAATGGCTTTTAACATGCGTTGATGGCTTTCTTCAGTTCCATCACCAAGCCTTACAACCCACTCGCTGCTCCAGCGGAGGTGATAGGTTACTTCTTTTAATGCTTTGGCAGAGATAGCGGCTATCTGCTCATCTTTACCTGCCTGTAATTTTTCGTATAATAAATATTGATAAGCACTAAAAAAGAACTGGCGAAGAATAGTTTGTCCCCAGTCGCCATTAGGTTGCTCTACCAATAAACAGTTTTTAAATTCTCTTTCTGTTCTTAAATATGCCAGGCTGTCTTCAGTTGCCTCACCCCCAACCCCCTCTCCTGCAGGAGAGGGGGCTTTAGTACCCTGCAATTTTTTAAACTCATTTATTAATGTAGCAGCATACTGATAAAAATTTCTTGACTGCCCCAGTAGATCAAGTGAAATGTTAGTGATAGCGATATCCTGTTCCAGTATTGGCCCATGGCCACACCATTCCGCATTGCATTGCGCAATGACCAATGCATTGTCTGCAAGATGTAATGTATAATCAATTAAAGAACTCTTCATTGTTAGAATTAGTTTAGCCAGTTGTTACATATGTCCAACCTCATCAGGTAGTTCATAAAAAGTTGGGTGGCGATATACTTTGTCAACAGCAGGCTCATACAGTTCTGCTGCTTCTTCGGGATTGGTGGCTGTAATGTATTTACTTTCCACAACCCAGATACTTATACCTTCCTGCCTCCGGGTATATACATCTCTTGCATTTTCAATGGCCATAGTTGCATCTGTTGCATGAAGACTACCCACATGTTTATGATCGAGGCCCTGTTTGCTGCGTACAAAAACTTCCCAAAGGGGCCAACCAGCCCCCCCACCCCCCAAGGAGGGAGTTTTGGAGCTTTTCAATTCATTGCCTCCGGCATTTTCTTCGGGAATATCGCCGTAGTAAAATTTTCTTATAAAAGAGTTGAACATTGCCGATCATATTAAGTGAATAATAATTGTTACTTATCAATTTCTTACTTCGATAGTATAAGTTTTAAATCTTGCAGAATCTTGCGATGCGGTTTTCTCTGACCAAAACTTATACTGTTTAATAGTAGTGGTACCAATTTTCAGCGGTACTAATACCAATTCTTTACTAATGCTTCCTCCATCCGTATCAGCTGAATTATTATCGTTGGTTATAACATCCAGTAATTTAATTATACCCAGGCTGTCACTTATATCAAAACGGGTAGACCCTTCATATTCACAGCCCCGGCAGGTACTTTCGTAAATCACCAGTGTGTCTGCAAGCCTGGCAACATTAATACTGTCTGTTCTAAGAGCTATTCTTTTGTCTTCTTTCAAGACCTCAATTTTTTTATCATCATTACAACGGATAAAAAAGACAACAACAAAAGCAAATAAAAAAATCGTTTTCATTATGCTGCCTCTGATTTAGCTGTTTTCTTTTTTGCTGCATAAGCAATTGCTGCTTCCCTAACCCATTTGCCTTCATCATGCGCTTTATTTCTTGCAACCAGCCGTTGTTTGTTGCAGGGGCCGTTTCCTTTTACCACATTCCAGAATTCATCCCAGTTTATGTCTCCAAAATCATAATGTTTTCTTTCTGCATTCCATTTTAATTTGTCATCGGGTAAGGTCATGCCCAAAACTTTTACCTGTTCTGCAGCCATATCTATAAACTGCTGACGAAGCTCATCATTTGTTTTTCTTTTTATTTTCCACTTCATGCTTTGATCGCTGTTTGTACTTTCGCTGTCTTTTGGTCCAAACATCATCAGGCTTGGCCACCACCAGCGATTAATGGCATCCTGGCACATCGCTTTCTGTGCTTCTGTTCCTCTTGATAAAACCAACAATGATTCAAATCCCTGGCGTTGATGAAAACTTTCTTCTTTACAAATGCG
>JBDTUK010000161.1:0-6834 GCA_040007795.1 Ferruginibacter sp. | reverse complement strand
TATCGATTTTGTCCATCGTTAATTTTAGCGCTTTAAATTTTTCTGTTTTTTCTAAGTTTTCTGTCTTGCTCATTGTCTTTGATTTTAAGTGATGTATCTGGTTTTGCGTTGTAAATGTAATTGTGGAACCAAAGATAGTGGTTTATTTTTATTAACACTAATTATTTTAGTATTTTTTTGATAACTTATTTAGCTGTCTTTCTCTTTTGAAAAAAGGCCCATCCCGAGGAATCGGGACGGGGATGTGTTCAAGCATGAGAAAAATCCACAAAGGGGAAACCTTTGTTCTCAAAAAGGTTCGGCTACAAAACGGGCCAATAATTTGGATGGGTAACAGAAAGGTTTGCACTTAAATAATAAACAAATAGAAGACAGTTTTCTGAATCTAGCAATACCACAAAGTGGTTATTTTTGGGGTAAAAACACCCTTTTTTACAGACACATACTTTTTATTTATAATAAACTTGCCTGTTTTAGTTAACTTGAGGTTTATTTGAAAGGTTCCGAAATTTTTTATTGCTTCGATATAAATCGATGTCAAAATGAATAAAATTACAGTGCTATCTGTTTTTCTTCCATGATCTTCCTGAGATTTAAAATGGCATAACGCATACGACCCAAAGCAGTATTAACACTGCAATTAAGAACTTTTGAAATTTCTTTGAATTTCAGATCTGCAAAATGTCTCAGAATTATTATTTCTCTTTGATCTTCTGGAAGCTGGTACACTAATTTCATGACCCTTTCTTTGGTTTGGGTTTTCATTAAGTTATCTTCAGCATTCGGATCTGCAAAATGGATCACCTCAAAAATATCATTACCGTCGCTGGTTTTAATTAAGGGTTTCCCGTTAATCTTTCTGAAGTGGTCAATGCAAAGGTTGTGGCTTATTCTCATAGCCCAATACAAAAACTTGTTTTCGTCTTTATACTTACCCGATCTAAGGGTTTCAATTATCTTAATAAAAAGATCCTGGAAAATATCTTCAGCCAGGTATTTATCTTTTACTAACAGATAAATAGAAGTAAAAATGCGGTCTTTATGGCGGTTAATGAGCGTCTCTAATGCATAAGGTTCTCCGTCAATAAATAATTGAATTAATTGCTGATCAGTCAGGGTAGAAAGGGTTTTCATAATTAGGGTTTTGGATTTGTATAGGATGAATTCTGGTATAAATATCTAAAATATCAGTTTTCAAGTATATAGACTGGTTATTAGAAAGTATGTAGTCGTATTTCTAATTATCATAAGCAATGTCCCTTTTTACGCCGGGCGACAGGATAATTGTATCAGTTTATTACTACTTCTTTTTCTAACATTAGTTTCCTGAGATTATTTAAACCAAACCTCATTGTATCTAATGCTGTAGTAAGGCTGCATTTCATTATATCTGCAATTTCTTTAAAACTTAGATCGGCATAATGATTCAATACAATCACTTCCCTTTGTTCATCGGGCAGCATATCGATCATACTCTTTATTTTACTATGGCTTTCGTGATAACCCGTATTGGGCTTAGGTGCAATTACAGAAAAATTAATTGCTTCTTCAGTATTGATATCTTTCCCTGTATTCATTACAACTGCATACCTGGGCTTTCTGGAGTATTCTATACAAAGGTCATTAGCTATGCTGGTTGCCCATTGTAAAAAATTGCCTTCTTCTGCAGTTTTTCCTGCTATCAGGTTATTGATGATTCTGATAAAAACCTCACGGAAAATTTCTTCTGCTACAGATTTATCCTGTACAATGGTATAAATTGATCTGTAAACTCTGTCTTTGTAAAGTTCTACAAGAGTAGCTAGGGCATTGGGGTCGCCGTTAAGATAAAATTGGATGAGCTTCTCATCAGGCATGGTTGTTTGGTTACTCATAGGTACATTTTTTATTTTTGGATATGGATAAACGGCAATAAAGATTCATTAAACGAAAACAGCCTGTTGTAGCGATGAAATAGTTCTTTTATAGTACTTCTTCTATAAATTTCAACAGAGTAGAAAGCAATGGGTTTGCTGCTCTTTAACGTAGAAACCCTGATATTATTATCCTGATCCTTATAATGTAAATTTCAGACAGTGTTTTATTTAAATTTATCCATTCATCTTGCTTCAGGTGGTATTGATACAGTTCGTGTTAGCTCCCCATTCAACCGGATTGCATCTTTGTATTGATGACAGGGCTGTAAAATAATTTTAGTGGTAAGCAACCCTATTCATAAACCTGTTAAATTTTTATCATGAAAACCATCTGGATAGTTTTAGTTTGCTTCTGTTTAACTACGTCGGCACAAACACCGCCACGCAAAGCCACCATGGGCCTGATAGCAAAGCCGGTTGCTAAGGGGATAATTGTTGATAGTATTATTGCCAACAGCAGTTTTGCCGCACTTGCCCTACAAAAGGGCGATGTAATTACCGAACTCAATGGAAATAAAATTGCTTCAATGGAAGCCTATGGAAAAATTGCTTCGAATATCAGAGCCGGAGAAAAAGTAGAAGTAAAATTCATCCGTAATCAGCAAAACTTGAATGCATCGGGTAGTGCTGTAATGCGGCCCTACGAGCAATCAGATATTGCTGATGTGCAGTACGATTGGGTAAAATTTCGCAATGGATATTTAAGAGCTATTACCAGGAAGCCAAAAGACAAAACAAATTGCGCAGCTATTTTATTGATTCCCGGTTATGGCTGTGGAAGTATTGAAAATTACATGAGTAATTATAATGGAAAGATACTTACCGAGTGGTTGAAAGCCGGTTATGCGGTTGTAACTATTGAAAAATCGGGGCTTGGCGATAGTTATAATTGTGTTCCATGTGGTGACGTTGACCTGGCAACAGATATTGAAAGTTTTGATGCAGGTTATAATTATATGGAACAGCTTCCATTCGTTGACAAAGACAATCTTTATATCTGGGGCCATTCCTTGGGTGGTATCATTGCTCCCGAAATAGCTAAAAGGCATCACCCAAAAGGAGTAATGGTTTTTGGAACAACCTTTCGCCCATGGAGTGAATTTTTATTGGAGATGCACCGTGTACAAAAACCTTTACTCGAAAATCAAACTTATTTACAAACGGAAGATTTCATGAGAAAAATTCAAAAGATTTACTATGAATTTTTTATTCTCAGAAAAACAAGAGAGGAGCTTCTAAAAAATCCGGAATATAAAGACCTGGTCGTAAGTGAACTTGGTTATAAAGAAGGAACCAACGATATGTGGGGCAGGCACTGGGCTTTTTGGCCACAGATAGATTCGCTGAACCTTGCACAAAGCTGGCAGGCAATTAACTGCCCGGTTTTAATTCTGCATGGTGCAGCCGATTATGAATCCTGCAGTATAGCTGAGCCACAGCTTATCACTGCATGTGTAAATGCCGCACATCCCGGCAATGCTACAATGGTTGTTGTTCCGGAACTGGATCATTTTATGATGAAGAGTAAAAACTGGCAAGAGGCAAGAGACAATTTTAAAAAGCAGCAATACAACAAAGGCAATTTTAATTACAGCATTGCTGAAGAAACCGTTAACTGGTTAAAGAAACATTAAGAAGAAGATCAATTTTTCTTATTGACCTTTTGTAACAATTGCAAATGGGGTTGCAAATACATAATTGTATCTTTTTGTAAAAACTGTTTTAAGTGCTTACAAAAATGACTGTAATCGTAATAACCATATTGTAAATAACTAAAGTCGGCAGGCGAATTTACAAGTTGTTGCACAGCTTTCCGGATACGTAAAACCTGTAATGCCTTTTTACTGCTGAGGCTGGTAGTAGTTTCAAAATGCCGGTGTAATGTTCTTGCAGATATATTGTATTGCATGGCAAATTCTTCTACTGGTTTTGTAAAATCATTCTTGCTTTCACAGTACTGTAATATTTCAGAAACAATACGTATGGCTTCCCAGGAACCGGAATAAGATTGTATGATCGATTGAAAATATTCGTTCAATATGTTTATCCTTTCTTCAAATGAAGCTGCTTTTTTTACCTTATTAATTATCGCTTTTTCCATCAGGTAACTTAATGGATAAATATATTCCCGGTATTCGGCAAAGTTTACCTTGGTTTTAAAAATGATCGGCGATATTTTGAACTTGATGCCAAATAGCCGGTTGCCTGCACGGTGATAACATTCAATAGCTTTATTTCGGGGCAAAAACCCATCTGTTTTCATGTTGAATTTTTTATCCCCTACCTGCATAATAAAAGGCGTACCCAGGTTGATCAGGTAAGTATATCCAATATTAGGAAACAGGGCATCTGAAAATCCCTCGGGGTATTGCTTCAGTAATTCATCAAATTTTGTTTCCCAGAAAAAATCAATAAAACTCTCCAGTTCCGGTAAAGGCTTTACCCGGTGGTAATTATTTTCAAAATGAGCAAGATGAAAGAATTCGACGTGTTGCAATGGCTGTACTTTATAGTACTAAAGATAATTTTACCCTTGTATACAAAATGATAATTTATACCAGCGGTAATTATTTCTTCACACGCCATCGCCTCAAATCTTCTATTCGTAACTTCGCCGCATGATGAATTATTTAGACGAACTGAATGAACCGCAGCGGGAGGCAGTAATGCATGTGAACGGGCCCATTATGATCATTGCCGGTGCAGGCAGCGGCAAAACCAAAGTGCTTACCACCCGTATCACTCACCTGATGGCTGAACATAAAGTTGATTCCTTCAATATACTGGCGCTTACTTTTACCAACAAGGCTGCTGCTGAAATGAAAGAAAGAGTAGAAAGAATATTAGGTAACACCGAAGCCAGGAATTTATACATCGGCACTTTTCATAGCGTGTTTGCAAGAATACTAAGAGCAGAAGCTCCCAAACTGGGCTACCCATCAAACTTTACTATTTACGATACTGATGATGCCAAGAGTGTAGTTAAAACAGTGATTGGTGAATTGGCTTTAGATGATAAGCATTATAAGCCTAATGTTGTTTACAACCGTATTTCATCTGCAAAAAATTCTTTGATCGGGCCGGCAGAATATATGAACGACTGGGCCCTGCAACAGGAAGATAACAGGGCTAATCGTCCCGCCATCGGACTAATTTATGATGCCTATTCAAAACGTTGTTTTAAGAACGGTGCTATGGATTTTGATGACCTGTTATTTAAAATGTATCTCCTGTTGAAAAATTTTCCGGAAGCATTAAGCAAATACCAGCGCAAGTTTAAATATATTTTAATTGATGAGTACCAGGATACCAATACGGCACAATATGAAATTATAAAACTACTTGGGGCCATGCATGAAAATGTTTGTGTGGTGGGAGATGATGCTCAAAGTATTTACAGCTTTCGTGGAGCAACCATTGAAAATATTTTACAGTTTCAAAAAGATTATGACGAAGTGAAAGTGGTAAAACTGGAGCAGAACTACCGAAGCACACAAAATATTTTACACGTTGCCAATGAGATCATCGCCAATAACAAAGGGCAGATAGAAAAAAAACTATTTACTATTAACGAGGAGGGAGAAAAAATAAACCTGGTGCGTACCATGACGGATAATGACGAAGGTAAAATGGTAGCCGATACCATCCAGGAACAAAAACTCCGCAATCATTATTACAATAAAGATTTTGCTATACTGTACCGAACCAATGCACAGAGCCGGAGTTTTGAGGAGGCTTTGCGCCGCATGGGGATTGCTTATCGCATATATGGGGGTATGAGTTTTTATCAACGTAAGGAAGTGAAAGATTTTATAGCTTACCTGCGGCTGGTTGTAAACCCACGGGATGAAGAGGCTTTAAAACGGATCATTAATTTTCCGGCAAGAGGAATTGGTAAAACTACAGTTGATAAAGCTGTTTTATATGCCAATGAAAATAATCTAAGTGTTTGGGATATTATCCGTAATGCTGCCATGTACGGTTATAAAAGCGGAACACTGGAAAGCATTGACGGTTTTGTAACCATGATAAAAATGTTTCAAAGTGAACTGACAAAAAAGAACGCTTATGACCTTGCTGTAATTGTAGGTAAGAGTACAAACATCGTAAAAGAATTATTCAACGATAAAACAACCGAAGGCCTTGCCCGTTACGAAAACATCCAGGAATTATTAAACTCCATCAAAGAATTTACTGAAACACCCATGAATGAAGAAGACGGTGAAGTAGGAGATAAAAGCCTGGGAAGTTATTTACAACAAATTGTTTTATTAACCGATGCGGATGATGATAAAGAAAATGCCGATGTAGTGAAGCTGATGACGATACATGCCGCAAAAGGTTTAGAGTTTCCGGTAGTGTTTGTTGGTGGCCTGGAAGAAACACTTTTTCCAAATGCAATGGCGATTAATACAAGAGAAGAACTTGAGGAAGAACGTCGTTTATTTTATGTTGCTATTACGAGGGCCAAACAAAGATTGTGGATGAGTTATGCCAATGCCCGTTATAGGTTTGGGCAGTTACAGCAAAATGATCCCAGCCGTTTTCTTGAAGAAATTTCTGAAAGTTATTTGGATAAAAGTTATGCCGGCGGTGCCATGAAAAATACCCGTGCCAATAACTGGTTGGGAGAAGAAAGAAATTTTGGCGGCAGCAACCAATGGTCAACCAGTGGTCGCCCAACTGTTGAAAATAAAAAACCAGCTTATGTTGTTCCTGTTGCAAGGCCACAGGTAAAAGCACATACACCTTCAGAAAATTTTGAACCCAGTGATACAAGCAATTTACAACCGGGCCAAAAAGTGGAGCACCAGAAATTTGGGTTTGGCGAAGTATTAAAAATGGAAGGTGCTGCACATAATCCTATCGCTACGGTAAACTTTGAGTTAAATGGAGAGAAAAAGATAATGCTTAACTA
>JBDTUK010000160.1:0-23300 GCA_040007795.1 Ferruginibacter sp. | reverse complement strand
AAGATGACGTTAGTCCTTTCGATATGTTTGAATACGATTATCGAACCTCTGTAATTAAAAATCCAACCGGTGAAGTTGTTTTCCAAATGGACAATGTTGAAGTTCCAAAATTATGGAGCCAGATCGCCACGGATATTTTAGCACAAAAATATTTTCGAAAGGCCGGTGTTCCACAAACTGATGGAACTACTGGAAGAGAGACAACCGTTAAACAGGTTGCACATCGTTTGGCACATTGCTGGAGGGTATGGGGCGAACGTTATGATTATTTTGCAACAGCAAATGATGCACAGATTTTTTATGATGAATTGGTGTACTCTATTTTAAACCAGGCCTGCGTACCCAATAGTCCGCAATGGTTTAACACAGGTTTACATGAAGTGTATGGCATTACCGGAAAACCACAGGGACATTATTATGTTGATGCCAAAGACGGGCAATTAAAAAAATCGGCTAATGCTTATGAGCGTCCACAACCACATGCCTGTTTTATATTAAGTGTAAATGACGACCTGGTAAATGACGGTGGCATCATGGACCTTTGGGTAAGAGAAGCAAGAATATTTAAATACGGAAGTGGAGTTGGTACCAACTTCAGCAGCATACGTGGCGAAGGAGAAAAATTAAGCGGTGGTGGTACATCAAGTGGCCTGATGAGTTTTTTAAAAATTGGTGACCGTGCAGCAGGTGCAATAAAAAGCGGCGGAACAACAAGAAGAGCTGCTAAAATGGTTTGCCTGGATCTTGATCATCCTGAAATTGAAAATTTCATCAACTGGAAGGTTGGAGAAGAAGATAAGGTAGCTGCATTAATTGCTGCAGGTTACCCAAGCGATTATGAAGGTGAGGCATACAGAACAGTAAGCGGACAAAACAGCAACAACTCTATCCGTATTCCAAATTCATTCTTTAAAGTATTAGATGATGAAGGTGAGTGGGAACTTTTGGGAAGAAGTGATGGAAGAGTGATGAAGAAAGTACAGGCGAAAAAATTATGGGAACAAATTACTTATGCTGCATGGCGTTGCGCTGACCCGGGTACACAATATGATACTACCATTAATGAATGGCATACTTGTCCCGAAGGTGGCCCGATAAGAGCTTCTAATCCTTGCAGCGAATACATGTTCCTTGATAACACAGCTTGTAATTTAGCCAGTGTAAACCTTCGCCGGTTCTTTGACGAATCAAACAATACATTTAATGTAGAAGGTTTTGAACATACCTGCCGTTTGTGGACAGTGGTGTTGGAGATATCTGTTTTAATGGCGCAGTTTCCTTCAAAAGAAGTAGCACAACTTTCTTATGATTACAGAACGCTTGGTTTGGGTTTTGCAAATCTTGGTTCTATGTTAATGGTAAGTGGTATTGCTTATGATAGTGAAGAAGCAAGAGGGATTGCCGGTGCCATTACCGCAATCATGACCGGTGTATCTTATAAAGCATCTGCAGAGCTGGCAAGTATTCTTGGCCCGTTTGATAAGTACGAAGAAAATAAAGAGCACATGTTACGGGTAATGCGTAATCACCGTGCTGCCGCTTATGATGCAACAGATGCTTATGAAGGCATTGAAATAAAACCACAGGGAATCAATGCAAAATATTGTCCTGACTATTTATTGAAAGCTGCCACCAAAGCATGGGATGATGCAGTACAGATGGGAGAAAAATTTGGCTATCGCAATGCACAAACAACAGTAATTGCACCAACCGGAACCATTGGTTTGGTAATGGATTGTGATACCACCGGAGTAGAACCTGATTTTGCTTTAGTGAAATTTAAAAAATTGAGTGGTGGTGGTTATTTTAAAATTATCAACCAGAGTGTGCCACAGGCATTGCGTAATTTAAAATATACTGAAAAAGAAATTGAAGAGATAGTTGCTTATGCAAAAGGACATGCTTCTTTGGATAAGTCTCCATTCATCAATACAAAAACATTATTAGAGAAAGGCTTTATCCAGGAAGACATTGACAAACTGAATGCGGTTTTAGGTGCAGCCTTTGAAATTGGTTTTGTTTTCAATGTATATACATTAGGAGAAACCTGTTTGGAACGCCTTGGATTTAAACCGGAACAATACAGTGATTTCGGCTGGAGTTTGCTGGAAGCTTTAGGATTTAGTGATGATGAAATTGAAGCCGCTAATATATATATATGTGGTACCATGACGGTAGAAGGTGCTCCTTATTTAAAAGATGAACACCTTTCAGTTTTTGATTGTGCAAACAAATGCGGACAAATTGGTGAACGTTACATTCATGCACACGGACACATACGCATGATGGGTGCAGCACAACCATTCTTAAGCGGTGCTATTTCAAAAACCATCAATCTGCCAAATGAAGCAACACAGGCGGAGATCGCAGATTCATACCGGTTGAGCTGGGAACTGGGTTTAAAAGCCTGTGCATTATACCGTGATGGTTCTAAATTATCGCAACCATTAAGTAACAAGAGCGATAAGAAAAAGAAATTAGACGAAGCGATCAGCGAAGAGAATGCAGCTGCATTGGCCGCAGATATTTCTACCATGGTTGATATGGGTAAACTAACCATTGATGATTTGCTGGATGAAATGAACAAGCGTGTGCAGAACAGTGCTGATACAACACTCAAGCGCCAACTGGCAATGATCGTTGAAAGAAGGGCATTACCAGCCAAGCGCCGTGGCTTTACACAAAAAGCAAAAATAAACGGACAGGCATTATTCCTTCGTACCGGTGAATACAATGATGGTACGTTAGGTGAAATATTTATTGACATGGCCAAAGAAGGCGCTACCATGCGTAGTATGCTCAACTGTTTTGCCATCGCCATTTCTATAGGCCTGCAATATGGTGTGCCTTTGGAAGAATATGTAGAAAAATTTGTTTTCACACGCTTTGAGCCAAGTGGCATGGTTGATCATCCAAATATCAAGAGTGCTACTTCCATCATTGACTTTATCTTCCGGTCATTAGCGTATGAATATTTAGGAAGGAATGATCTGGTTCATGTACTGGATACACCTGAAGTACAAAATTTAGGTAATGCAGAATGGGACCAGAACACACCAACCATTGGAGAACGCAAACCGGAATTAAGTGAAGTAAGGGTGATCGGTACATCGGGTGGAGGCCATACCTCACCGGTAAAAGCACACCGCACTGCCCATATAAAAGCGGCTAATGGAATGGATGCCGTGAATGCAGCAGCTAAGAGCATGCAAAGCGATGCACCGGCCTGTAATACCTGCGGACACATTACAGTACGCAGCGGCACCTGCTACAAATGTTTGAATTGTGGTAACAGCATGGGCTGCAGTTAAATTGGTTTGAATACTTTGTACTACGTAGCTTTAGCGAAGTAGTAAGCACGAACATAAAAGGACGCCACTCAATTGAGTGGCGTTTTTATTTTAATTCTGTCATGTCGACGAAGGAGACATCTGCTTTATTTTTTTGTTACAATCCTTAATCCATCTATCAACATCGTTGCGTCGCACTCTTGTACGGCATGCCATTATTGAACTTTTATAGATGCTGAGT
Organism: Ferruginibacter sp.; assembly: GCA_040007795.1. GTDB lineage: Bacteria > Bacteroidota > Bacteroidia > Chitinophagales > Chitinophagaceae > Ferruginibacter. Next base: position 19,769 of record JBDTUK010000160.1, on the reverse strand, counting down.
TGGAAAGATATTTTGGAAGGAGTTGTGTATATTTATGTGTTAGGCGAAAGCAAGAAGACTCTATTTTATTATGAAGTACCTACTAATTGCAATCTTTTTAATTTCTAAGCTAAACGGAATTGCTCAAAACGCAACGGTTAAGCTAAATCTCATTATTACAGATACTGTTAAGCCTTATTTCTTAGACATCTATATTCAAAAAGGAAATACCTTAATCAAGAAAATGACCGTAATTACTAGCGGAACTTATTTCATTAAGGATATAAACGAGGGGGACTACGATTTAGAGTTTCATTCCTTTGAAACATCAGCCAGAAGATTAAATTTAGCTAATGTCCATTTTACCAAGGACTCAGTCAATGAACTTTCAATTACTTATCCCCCGCCATGCAAATTTATTTATTCAATGAATTACAAACCTGTATGTCCATATAATCATACTGATAGCATAGTCCGAATTGTTTATGGATATCCAACCTCCAAGACGATAGGGAAAGCCAAAAAAGGGCAAATTTACATTGGAGGCTGCATCATAACAAATTGTGACCCTAAATACTATTGCGCTATTCACAAAATTGAGCTTTAGTACCCTCACGGCTGTAGTTCTTCTCCACAATCTTCTTCTTCTGGTTTTATAACCAACAACGAATAATTGATTGCCATTTTTGAGGCAAGCTTTCGAAAATTTAAAAACTCCTTCCTCACTTAATTGCCCCGGCCTTCAGGCCGGGATAAAATAAAATTTTTATCCGGCTTTAGCCAAACAGTAAACCGCCTTAGGATTTTTTTGGCTAAAGCCAACCCTTTGTGCATATTCAATCCTGGGCTAAAGCCCGGGGAAATTAATTTATTATTTTAGTATGGGCTGTAGTTAAATTTGTTTGATTAAAGACGAACATAAAAGGATGCCACTCAATTGAGTGGTGCTCTTGTTAAACTAAAAATTAAGTACTGTTGGGTATTGCGATAGTTTTTATTGTTCGGATATTTGAGTAACTAAATCTAAATAACATGAAACTTTATATACTTGGATTTTTTCTATTGATAAGTTTTTCATTAGTAGCACAGGATTATAAACTGGAAGGCAATGAAATAAAGATTGAAAAACAAATTTTATTTGAAACCGGCAGCTCTACATTAATGACTGAAAGCACCGCTGCACTGGAAATAATAAAACAATACCTGACTGATAAATCTTACATCAGCCTGATGCGTATAGAATGCCATACTGATAATTCAGGTGATGCAAGCCAGCTGCTTACTGAAAAAAGGGCATTGGCCATTTGTAAAAAATTAATTGAAATGGGTGTTGACTGCAAACGCCTGATTGCCGTGGGTTTTGGCAGTACCAAACCTGTTGCAGATAACAGTACTCCGGAAGGCAAGGCACAAAACCGCCGGGTAAGTTTTTTTAATGCAGCTTTAAGAGATCATTTAATTGGTGGTATGCCTGCTGATGGCGGCGGCAAAGTTGCCGGCGATGTTTGTAACTGATTGGCGGTTCCTATCTTTGCCGCATGACATCAGAATTTTTTACTTACAACAAACAAAAAGTAATACAGGCACTGCGTTATCATTTTATTACCCGTAAGGAAATTAAAATAATGATGATACTGGTAAATGTTTTTGCTATTCTATCAGCCGGGTTGTTTTTTTTTAAGAAGATATCGCCTTACGCTTTTTTACTAAGCTCTTCACTGTGGTTTATGCTGATGATCGTTTTTTGGTTTTTATTACCCTATATGATTTACCGCAAAGCCGATACATTCAAAGACCGCTTCCAGGCAAAATTATCAGATGATGAATTCAGGATTGAGAATGACCGTGGTGGCAGAAGCTGGGGCTGGACAGAATTCAGTACCTGGATTGAAAGTCCTCATTTCTTTCATCTTTACTTTAACAGCCGCTCATTTTTTATTGTACCCAAAGAGGCATTTGAAGGTGATGCCGTGAACGAGGCAAGAAAAATACTTAAGATGAAAATCGTTAAAAGACAGACGTGAGGAGTGAATCGTCAGACAAGGCCAGAGTCGTAAATAATAAGCTGATATAGTTCAATTTTAATGTTGTCTAAATCTCACGTTTCACTATTGACGTTTCACGACTCACAAATTCTTTTCCATTACATAATGAGGTATGGTTACTTCTATGAATTCATCGCCAACAGGTTTGTAACCTAGCTTTTCGTAAAATCCCATAACTGTTTTACGGGCATGCATTACCAGTTTCTTATAGCCTTTATCTCTTGCTACTATTTCGGCAAAATTCATCATACTGGCTCCAATGCCTTTGCCCTGCAGGTTATTTTGTACGGCCATCTGTCTTAACCGCAAACTTTTGTCATCCATCTTTGTCATGAGGCAGCAAGCCAGCATTTCATCATCATCAAAAGCGCCAATTAAAATATCTTCCTTTTCCTTTGCCAGCTCATCGGGGTTAAAAGAAAGCCCGAGGGGTTGACGCAGGATATCATTCCTGAGTTTTATCATTTGCAGGTATTCCTTAGAGCCGTGGTCTATTTGTTTTAAGGCCATAACGGGGTTAAGTTTTGATAAAGGTTTAAGTTCTGGCTAAAGTTAGGTTAACAATATACAATTTTTTTGCTACAAGCTATCCAGGTAAGAAAACTACCCCTGCATAAATTGGCCTGTAAAATCTGCTAATGAAAGGAAAACAGAAGGACCGATCCCTAACGCCAAAACCCTGCTTTTTAACGCTTATAAAGACTTATTTACCGGCTAATATCTATTTCTTTGTATTTACCTCAAAATGTATATTTTTGCAACCAATACAAACTAAATTTTACTATCATGTCAGACATTGCAACAAGAGTAAAGAAAATAATTGTTGACAAATTAGGAGTAGATGAAGCAGAGGTTACGCCGGAAGCTTCTTTTACCAACGATTTAGGTGCCGATAGCTTGGACACCGTTGAACTTATTATGGAATTTGAAAAAGAATTTAATATTTCTATTCCGGATGAGCAGGCCGAAACCATTACTACCGTTGGTCAGGCTAATGCTTACTTAGAAGAACATGCTAAGTAATTAACTTAATTATCACAGGCAAATTTTATGGCTTTAAAACGAGTAGTAGTTACCGGATTGGGTGCACTAACACCGTTGGGCAAGACTGTTGAAGAATACTGGCAGGGGCTGGCCAATGGAGTTAGTGGCTGTGATTTTATCAAACAATTCGACTGCAGCAAGTTTAAAACCAGGTTTGCCTGTGAGGTTAAAGATTTTGAACCTACCAGTTATTTAGACCGCAAAGAAGCCCGTAAAATAGACCGCTTTACCCAGTTTGCTTTAATTGCCAGTGATGAAGCCGTGAAAGATGCCGGTATCAGCAAAGACAATGTTGATGCGGATAGGGTTGGTGTGATCTTCGCAAGTGGTATCGGGGGGCTGATCACATTCCAGGAAGAAGTAGTGAACTTTGCCCTGGGCGATGGTACACCACGGTTTAATCCTTTCTTTATTCCAAGAATGATACTGGATATTGCTGCAGGGCAGATATCTATGCGTCATGGTTTTCGGGGGCCTAACTATGCAGTTGTTAGTGCATGTGCTTCATCTACGAATGCTGTTATTGATGCTTTTGATAATATCCGTTTGAATAAAGCAGACATAATAATAACCGGCGGAAGTGAAGCCGTGGTTAGTGCTGCAGGCGTTGGTGGCTTTAATGCCATGAAAGCTTTAAGCGAAAGAAATGACAGCCCGTCAACTGCAAGCCGCCCTTTTGATAAGGACAGGGATGGTTTTGTGATGGGAGAAGGCGCAGGTGTTATCATTCTCGAAAGTCTTGAACATGCATTGGCAAGAGGTGCTAAGATCTATTGCGAAATTGCCGGTGGGGGCGCTACGGCAGATGCATACCATATCACAGCTCCACATCCTGAAGGGTTGGGTGCAAAAAATGTGATGAATGTTGCTTTAAAAGATGCTGGTATGAAAGCTGCTGATATTGATTATATCAATGTCCATGGAACTTCAACTCCACTCGGAGACCTGGCCGAAACAAAAGCCATATTGAGTGTGTTTGGCGAACATGCCTATGATCTCAACATTAGCTCTACAAAAAGTATGACCGGCCATTGCCTTGGAGCTGCAGGGGCATTGGAAGCATTGGCATGTATCATGGCTGTTACCAAAGATATCGTTCCTCCAACCATTAATCATTTTACAGATGATCCGGAACTGGATCCGAAATTGAACTTCACTTTTAATAAAGCACAGCATCGTACAGTTAATGCAGCGCTCAGCAACACATTTGGTTTTGGCGGGCATAATGCTTCGGTGATTGTAAAAAAGTATGTGGCATAATTCTTCTGCCCGGCAATTACTCCTTCAACATTCAGCTTTTTGTTAACATTATTTGCCTGGCAAAAATTCCTTAATTTTATTTTGACCTAATAAGAGTAATTTCACGCAAACAACTTATTTATCCGTTTTGCAATTCATCAAAAACTTTTTTAAAAGCCAGGCCCATAACCGGGAGTTTAAAAAACAACTCAATAATGTACTTGGATTTACACCTGGGGATGTTGCTTTGTATAAAACAGCACTCAGTCACCGTAGTGTACGGGAAGGAGCCGATGAAAACAATGAACGGCTTGAATTTTTAGGTGATGCGGTTTTAAGTTCAATAGTAGCTCATTACCTGTTCAGAAAATATCCATACAAAGGCGAAGGTTTTTTAACGGAGATGAGAAGTAAAATGGTAAACCGTCAAAAGCTGAATGACATCGCTTTAAAGATGGGGCTTAAGAAGATCACCTTTTACAATAAGTACGATAACGCTCTTAAAATTTCGCAGATATTCGGAAATACACTGGAGGCCCTGATTGGAGCTGTTTACTTAGATAAGGGTTATGCAGGCACCCATACCTGGGTGGAGAAATACATCATTATGCCGCACATGTTTATTGATGACCTGGAGGTGATTGAAATCAATATCAAAAACAAATTATACGGCTGGGCAAATAAGAACGGAAAATCACTGGAGTTTGAAACACTGGATGAGAAATTTGAAAATGGAAGAAGATTATTTACCATTGGTGCAACTGTTGATGGTGAGTTGATTGCTGAAGCAAAGGGGTTTAATAAAAAAGATGCCAGCCAGATCGCTGCACAATTGGCGGTAGATAAATTAGGACTATAGAAAACGTTTCTCGTTACTTGTTTCCCGTTCATTTAATTTCATGATTTTTGAGTTAACAAATACAGTTTTTTATTTAATGCAACGAGAAACCAATAACGATTAACAAGAAACAAGAAACAATGCATTTTGGAATACTTGGTAGTGGGAGCTGGGGTACAGCCATAGCAAAAATTTTAACCGATAACGGAAATACTATTTATTGGTGGAACCGGAGCGAAACTGCAATCAAACATATACTTGCCCGCCATCATAATCCGCAATATTTATCCACCGCTCATTTCGATATAACAAAACTTAAACTTACCACCGATCCCGCTGAGGTAATAAAGCATAGCGATTGTATTGTGATTGCTATTCCTTCTGCTTATACAGATAGTGCATTGGGGGGCTTAGACAAAAATATTTTTGCGGGAAAAAAGATCATCTCTGCTATAAAAGGAATTTTGCCCGAACATAATTTACTGCTCAATGAATATCTTAAAAATGAATTCAACATAGAACTGAATGATTATTTTGCGGTACTTGGCCCGTGCCATGCAGAAGAGGTAGCTGCTGAAAAATTATCTTATCTCACTTTCACTGGTATAGATGAAAAGGCAACACATGAAATAGCTGCCTGCTTTAAAACCGCTTATTTGAATACCGTTGAAAATAACGATATCTATGGCGTTCAGTATGCTGCGGTATTAAAAAATATTTATGCGGTTGGTTCGGGCATAGCACACGGGCTTGATTATGGAGATAATTTTTTAAGTGTACTTATTGCCAACAGCGCCGATGAAATGGCTGGTTTTTTAAGGGGACTTGGTGTACAGAATATCCAGGTAGGTTCTATAGAACATCATCAAACCACAGACCATAAACCACAAACTACAAACTACGCTGCGTCAGTCTATCTTGGCGACCTATTGGTTACCTGTTACTCCCTGCACAGCCGTAACCGGGCTTTTGGCAATATGATTGGTAAAGGATATTCCGTAAAAGCAGCACAATTAGAAATGAGCATGGTTGCCGAAGGTTATAATGCCAGTAAGTGCATGCACATTATCAATCAACGCATTAAGGCTGATATGCCGATTGCCGAAACCGTGTATAAAATTTTATGGGAAAATCTGCCTGCTGCCGAGGGATTTAACACAATTGAGCAGGCATTGGTATAAAAATGTTCTAACTTTATACCGGAAAATAAAACGATGCCTTTCTCTTTTTCAAATATCAGCGCTTCTGCCATAATCTTTATGGTGCTTTGCTTAACAGTTGTGGAGTTGGTTAAGTATTTGAAAAAACATTTGCACCACTCAAAAAAACAGATCAGCGGCAATTCCATCTGCAAATAACTTTCCTTCTTTAGTTAAAACAATCCTCCTGTTTTCAATTTTTAATTTACCCGTGTTTTTATATTTGTTACTTGAATCTTGAATCTTGGTACTTTTATCTTCTCCAAATTTTTCTTTCACATGACCCAAATCCAAACCTTCCATAGTTCTCAGCGATGTCATAATGTATTCATTCAGTTGTTGCGTTTCGGTAAGTGTTTCTTCTTCAAAAGGAATAATATCTTTTTGTAAAGATTGAATGTATAAAGCGTTATTGGCAATATTCCATCTTCTGTTCTTACCATCAAATGAATGTGCAGCAGGTCCAAATGCATAATATGGCTCTCCTGACCAATAGCTGCTGTTGTGGTTGCTTCTTAACCCGGGTTTTGCAAAATTGCTGATCTCATAATGTTCATAGCCTGCCTGTTCCATCCAATCCATTAGTAATAAAAATTGCCGGGCCTGTTTTTCAGCATCAACTGGTTCTTTTTTATGCAGGGCGATCATTTTGTGAAGAGCAGTTTTGGGCTCCACAGTTAGAGCATAGCAGGAAATATGGGGTATATTTTTTTCAATTACTGTTTTCACATTTCTTTTCCAGTCATCATCAGTTAATAAAGGCGAACCATAAATCAGGTCAACAGAAAAATTAGTAAAACCGGCTTCTCTTATTTTATCAATGCATATCAATGACTCAATTGCCGTATGAACCCTGTTCATCCATTTTAATTCTTCATCTATAAAACTTTGTATACCCACACTCAGGCGGTTGATGCCAACAGATCTCCATTCCTGCAATTTTGAATCGGTAATATCATCAGGGTTGGCTTCCAGTGTTATTTCAATATCATCTGCAAAAACAAACCTCTTTTTCAATCCGGTAAAAATTAATTGTAGATCCTTTATGTCAAGGATGCTTGGTGTACCGCCACCAAAGTAGAGTGTTGAAACGGCCCCCTTTATCTCCCCCGTCGGGGGAGGAAAAGTAGAAGATATTTGCGTAGATAAAATGGGAGATAAATTGATCTCATGTATTAATGCTTGTAAAAATTCATCTTTATACTTTAATGATGTTGAAAAATGAAAATTGCAATAATGACAAGCCTGCTTGCAAAAAGGAATATGAATGTAAATGCCTGGCAAAGATTTCTGATTTAAGCCCCGTTAACTGTCGGGATAATATTTTAGATTTGATTATTAATGGCTCCAGTAAAATTAATATGCTGTAAAATTCTGATTCCTGTATTGCTGTGCACAGGCATTCTGTTGTCTGCCTTAGTTTGCAAAGCCCAGTCAACCAAGCCCGCACTTTATCAATTACAAATTCAATTCGTTGACAAAGATAGTTCCTTTGATCCTCAGCCTTTAAAATTGCAAACAGCTTTTGCAAACAAGACCTTGTGCAATAATTATATCCAGGGTTTGCCAACTTTATTAAGTTCCAAGGGTTATCCTACAGCATCTGTGGACAGTATTTTTGAAAAAGAAGGTTTTACAACCATACATTTATTTTTAGGCAAACAATATCAATGGATAAAACTGACGCCTGATGGGATTGAAAAGACTGCCATGGATGAAAGCAGGTTCAGGGAAAAAGATTATGCAGGAAAACTCCTCAATATCCAGCAACTTTTATCGCTTCAGCAGCGGGTATTAAATTATTATGAAAAGAATGGTTACCCTTTTGCTGAAATATTTTTAGACAGCATCCGCCTGGATGAAGAAAAAATGGAAGCATTATTAAGATCGAGAAAAGGCCCTTTATATCATATCGACAGTATACGTGTTTTCGGTAAAGCAAAAATATCCAGGAAATTCCTGCAGCATTACTTAGCTATTTCCAATGGGAGTTTATATAATAAAGAAAAGCTTGAGCAGGTAAGTAAAAGAATGCTGGAACTTCCTTACTTACAGGAACTACAGCCAAGCGATATAACCATGTTAGGTTCGGGTTCTATTCTCAACCTTTATCTTGCCCCCAAACGAAGCAGCCAGGTAAATTTTTTGATAGGTTTTCTGCCGAGTGCAAGTCAAACCGGTAAGTTGCAATTGACTGCAGATGTAAACCTGGATTTGAAAAATGCGTTGAACAACGGTGAAACCATTTTATTAACCTGGCAGCAGTTGCAGGCTAAATCTCCCCGGTTAAATTTAGGATATCAACAACCTTATATTTTCAACTCCAATTTTGGTTTCGATTTTAAGTTTGACCTTTTTAAAAAGGATTCTACTTTTTTACAGGTTAATGCATTAGTGGGCCTTCAGTATCTTTTATCAGCAACACAATCAGGTAAAATATTTGTTCAATGGCAAAACAGTTTTTTATTAGGCACAGGTGTTGATACCAACCAGGTAAAAGCAACTAAAAAACTGCCACCTAATATTGATGTAACGGCAGTTAATATAGGTTTGGATTATGACTGGAGTAAAACCGATTACCGCCTTAACCCCCGTACCGGCAATGAACTAAAGATCACAGCAGCGGTTGGAATAAAAAATATTAAGAAGAATAATGAAATCTTAAATATTAAAGACCCTTTATTTAATTATGCAAGTTTGTATGATTCAGTAAAAGCAAAGTCTTACCAGTTCAGGGTAAAGCTTTCTGCAGCACATTATTTCCCGGTGGGTAAACAGGCAACAGTGAAAACTGCTTTTAATGGAGGGCTGTTTATCAGCCCCGGCATTTTTAGAAATGAACTTTTTCAGATTGGAGGTTATAAATTATTGCGTGGGTTTAGTGAAGAAAGTATTTATGCTACACAATATGCAGTGTTAACTGCAGAGTACCGGTACAGGCTTGCCCTTAATTCATTTATGTTTGGATTTGTTGATGGTGGCTGGGTTAGAAATAAATACCAATCAGTGAACCTGAAAAATAATTTTATTGGTGCCGGGCTGGGGCTTGCATTTGAAACCAGGTTTGGATTATTAAATATCAGTTATGCAGCCGGCAAACGCAATGACCTTAAATTAAATCTTCGTGAAGCATCCAAAATACATTTTGGGTATGTTAATTACTTTTAGAAATCTGACTAACAGCATCTATTTTTGCAGCTAAAATAAATTATTAGTGAAGCAGGTATTTTTCTTCTTCTTGTGCATGATTGTTTTTTCTACCTCACTATGTGCACAAAATACAGATTCAACCATTGTAAAAACCGATTCTCTGCAAAGCCCATTAACTGACTCTTTGAAGCCGCCTGTAGTGACTGATACCGTGAAAAATACTGTATCAATAAGGCCGGCTTTTAAGCTGCAGAATAAATTATTAAATACTGATGCTACCCCGGTTTCAGTTTCTGTACAATTGAAAAAGGGAACAGATAAAGATTCTTTATTTTACCTGATAACAGGTATTGTATTGCTCCTGGCTTTTTGTAAATATCTCTACAGTCGTTATTTTACAAACCTGTTCCGCGTGTTTTTTAATACATCGCTGAGGCAAAGCCAGTTAACAGATCAGTTATTGCAGGCTAAATTGCCTTCTCTTGTTTTTAATCTTTTTTTTGTTATCAGCGGGGGGGTGTATCTCTATATTCTTTTGATACATTACCATGTAATAAATGAAGAGAATAAATGGCTTATGATCCTTTCCAGTATAGCATTGCTTGGCTTAATTTATCTTGTAAAGTTCTGTACGCTGAAATTTACCGGTTGGGTTACCGGGCTTACGGATATAACCAATATATATGCGTTTGTCATTTTTTTGATAAATAAGATCATAGGTATTTTCCTGGTTCCCTTTATAGTGATATTATCTTTTTCAGATGTTGAGATTGTAAAAATTGCTGGTATCATTTCTTTAATGAGTATTGGAATATTTCTGCTATTACGGTTTTTCAGGTCCTATGGGTTATTGCAAAACCAATTAAAAATCAGCAGGTTTCATTTTATCCTTTATATAGCCGGTATTGAATTATTACCACTTTTGTTGATTTACAAGGGATTAATGGTTTATTTAAGTAAAAACCTTTAATTTTGCAAAACCATTGCAGAACTTATTATGGTTAAAAACGGTTCAACACAGGCTATTATCCCAGCCAGACCAGTTAAAAAAATACTTATTACCCAACCAAAGCCGGATGGCGACAAGTCTCCGTATTTTGATCTGGCTAAAAAGTACAGTTTGAACCTGGACTTTCATCCCTTCATTGTTGTTGATGGTATATCAGCTAAAGATTTCCGAAAACAAAAGATAGATATTGCCGGTTATACAGCTGTTGTTTTTACCAGCCGTAATGCCATTGATCACTTCTTTCGTATTTGTGATGAAATGAAGATCATTGTTTCCCAGGAAACAAAATACTTCTGTATTACAGAAGCTGTAGCGCTCTACCTTCAAAAATTTATTTTGTACCGAAAACGGAAGGTTTTTTATGGTGCTGATGGTACTAATAAGAGTTTATTTGATGTTATAAATAAGCATAAGGATAATGAGAAATTTTTGTATCCCTGTTCCGAATCTTTTGACAGTGAAATAACCAACTGGCTTAAATCAAATAATTGTGGATATGCTACGCCGGTTCTTTACAGGATCATAAGTAATGATATTACCGATGTGATGGCAAGAGATTATGATGTGATATGTTTTTTCACCCCTGGTGGTGTAAAAAGCCTGATGGAGAATTTCCCAAAATTCAAACAAAACGGAACCAGGATTGGAGCCTTTGGTGCCAACACTTTTAAAGCAGCAGAAGATGCCGGCCTGGTTTTGGACATTAAAGCCCCTCAACCCCAGGTGCCAAGTATGGTTAGTGCTTTAGAAATTTTTCTTTCTTCAGCTAAAAAGAAATAATTATACAATACATTTAATTGCGCATCCACCAAATGGTGGATGCTTTTGTTTACAAGACTTCCATTCAGTTATTAAAGTGATATTTGCGTTTTAAAACATCATGTCAAATAACTCAACATCTGTTAAACACAGCAACAGGTTAATTAATGAAAGCAGCCCTTACCTGTTGCAACACGCCAATAACCCTGTAGATTGGTATCCGTGGGGAGATGAGGCCTTACAAAAAGCAAGATCAGAAAATAAAATAATACTCATAAGTATTGGTTACTCGGCATGTCATTGGTGTCACGTAATGGAAAAAGAAAGTTTTGAAGATGAGGTTGTAGCCAAACTGATGAATGATAATTTCATAAACATAAAAATTGACAGGGAAGAAAGACCCGACCTTGATCATATTTATATGGATGCTGTACAGGCTATGACAGGGAGTGGTGGCTGGCCTTTAAATGTTTTTCTTACTCCTGAAGCCAGGCCTTTTTACGGAGGTACTTATTTTCCACCGGTAAAAGCTTATAACCGTTCTTCCTGGACAGATGTTTTAATTGGAGTACAAAAAGCATGGATAGAAAAAAGGGATGAGATAAATGGGCAAGCAGAAAATCTGACAGAACATTTGCAGAAGGCTAATAATTTCGGTCAGTCTAAAAAATCGAAAGAGCCTGGTACTTCAGATGAATTGTCTCTAAAAGAGCAGACAGATCAGATCTTTCAAAATATTATGAAGGCTGCCGATACAGAATGGGGTGGTTTTGGCCGGGCTCCAAAATTTCCTCAAACCTTTACTATACAGTATCTATTGCGGTACTATCATTTCACAAAAAATGAAAAGGCATTAGAGCAGGCCAGGCTTTCAATCGACAAAATGTTGGAGGGTGGCATTTATGATCATGTAGGTGGAGGAATGGCAAGATATAGTACCGACACAGAATGGCTTGCTCCTCATTTTGAAAAAATGCTTTACGATAATGCTCTTTTGATAAATATACTATGCGATGTCTTTCAGATAACAAAAGATAAAGCCTATGAAAAGGCTATCAGAAAAACGATTGGATTTGTACAAAACGAATTGCTAAATCCCGATGGTGGATTTTATGCTGCATTAGATGCCGATTCAGAAGGAGTAGAGGGTAAGTATTATGTTTGGAGTAAAAAGGAAATTGATGAGTTGTTAAAAGAAGATGCTCAGCTTTTTTGTGATTTTTTTAACATTTCAGAAAAAGGAAATTGGGAGGGTCAAAACATACTAAGGATTTTAAAAAAGGTTGAATTGTTTGCTGTTGAGAAAGACTTAGATGCCAAAACATTTGAAATTAAAATAAATGCCTGTCTCCAAATTTTATTAACAAAAAGAAGCAGCAGGATCAAGCCATTACTGGATGACAAGATTTTATTGGGATGGAACGCTTTAATGATAACTGCATTATGCAAAGCAGCAGCGGCTTTAAATAATGAAGGCTACAAAAATCTTGCAGAAAAATGTTTTGATTTTCTTTGGCTCAATTTTAAAAGGCAGGATGAAGAGGCTGGCTTTTATCATACCTATAAAAATAAAATTGCCAGGTATCCTGCCTTCCTGGATGATTATGCTTATCTCATAGAATCCTGTATCAGTTTGCAGGAAATCACTTCTGAAAGTAATTACTTAATTCGGGCAAAGCAGCTTACCATACATGTTTTGGAGAATTTTACAGAGGAAGACACTGGCTTTTTTTTCTTCACCAACAAAACCCAAAACGATGTAATTGTTCGTAAGAAAGAAGTGTATGATGGCGCTACTCCTTCGGGCAATAGCGTAATGACAGATAACCTGTTTTATTTATCGGTTGTATTTGATAATTTGCAATGGAAAATACAGGCAGAAAAAACTCTTAATAACTTAAACACAGCAATTGTAAATTATCCGACTTCTTTTGCCAATTGGGCAACTTTAATACTAAAACTGGTTTATGGAGTGGATGAAATAGTGATAACCGGCCATGGATATGAAGAGAGTCGCAATTCATTATTGGCTCATTATATGCCCAATAAAGTAGTGCAATGTAGCAGCGAAGAAAACAGAGAATTTCCTTTGCTGAAAGGGAAAAAATACCAACTTTATTCTTCAATTTATCTCTGCAAAAACTATCAATGTTTGCCTCCGGTTCAAACCATTGATAACATGCTTAAATTACTGGCAAATTCATCTGGATTTTGAACTTGCAGACACAATATTTGGAATTTCCTGTCGTTTACACTTTTCAGGGGTCCAAATTTGTTCAAAAAATTATTTTAGAATCAACCATAAAACGATGATAATTCAAAATAATCATTACATTTGCTCCATACCCTCAAAGTTAAAAACAATGAAGTACAGGCTGTTCTATCTAATAGCTGTTTCAGCTATCGCATCTTTATCTACCGGTTGTAAAAAATCTGGTAGTAAGTCGGGTGGTTATGCAACCGATAAAGGACAACTTATCGGAGTTGCCCCTTCCTCTAAATGGAGTCTTCCAAAACCTCCGGGTATGGTTTACATTCCGCCAGGAACATTTCACATGGGTTCAAGTGATGAAGACATGAGTTATGCTCTTACTGCACGTAACAAATCAGTTTCAATCAGTGGCTTCTGGATGGATGCCACAGAAATTACCAATAATGAGTACCGCCAGTTTACGAACTGGGTTAGAGATTCAATTGGAGCCAAGTTGATGAACTATGTAAAGCAGGGAACTGATGGCAATGAATACATTGATTGGCAAAAAGCAAGAACCATCAAATGGGGCGATAAGGCCACCATGGAAAAAATAGATGCAATTATTGTTACTCCGGATAATCGTCTTTTCGGAAAAAAAGAACTGGATGCTAATAAAATAGTTTACCAGTCAGAAACATTTGATTACAAAGCTGCAGCTAATAATAAAGATGCAACAGTACCCCGCTCTAAGTTTATTATAAAATCAGCAATACCTGTTTATCCGGATTCTCTTTGCTGGGTTAGAGATTTTGCTTATTCCTATAATGAGCCAATGTCTAAAAAATATTTCAGCCATCCTGCTTTTGGTAATTATCCTGTGGTAGGTGTAAACTGGAAACAGGCAACCGCTTTTTGCGAATGGAGGACACACTATCTGAATTCATATTTAATATCTAAGAAAAAATCAGCAGAATCTGATTTTAGATTACCTACTGAAGCAGAATGGGAATATGCTGCAAGAGGCGGACGCTCACAGGCTGACTATCCATGGGGAGGTTACTATTTAAGAAATAAGAAAGGTTGCTTATTGGCAAACTTTAAGCCTGGACGTGGTAACTATCCTGAAGATGGTGGATTCTATACAGTACGTGCCGATGCCTATTGGCCAAATGATTTTGGTTTATATAACATGGCGGGTAATGTTGCAGAATGGACATCTTCTTTATATTATGAAGGAGCTTACAGTTTTCAGCATGATATGAACCCGGATATTAGGTATAGCGCCAAAGAAACAGACAAGCCACGTGATAAACGTAAAGTGTTAAGAGGTGGTAGTTGGAAAGATGTAGGATATTTCTTAAGAACCGGTACACGGGCTTATGAATACCAGGATACAGCCAAATCATATATCGGTTTTCGTTGTGTGATTGACTTACCTCCGGCTCCCAAAAAGGGCAAAAAATAAAAAACCATTTTCAAAACTAAGAACTTTTGAGAGAAGGTACCTGTGAAAAATGTACACAGGTACTTTATAAATTTTTGTAATCAAACTTTAAATAACCCCAGTTAAAACTTAAATTTTTCAATCATGCCTCACAACAAAAGATCATTTTTAACTTTAATTGATGTAGCTGTAAGTGCCGGTGCCGCTGTAATTATATTTGCTGCCTGGGCAAAGCTTACGCACCAGTCGTATGCAGATATGATGTTAACCATCGGAATGTGGACGGAGACCGGTATCTTTTTGATTTATGCAATTGTAGAGTGGGTAAAGCCAAAGCATCATGAAGAAGATGACGAGCCGGCCGATGTAATAGAGAATCCTTCATTACAATCAATGGATAAAATGCTGGCGCAGGCTGATATAAACCCAACCAATCTTAAAAAATTAGGCGAAGGTTTTCAGAAATTACAAAGCACAGTCGGTAATATGCATGAGATCGGGGATGTAGTAAAATCTACAGGCGATTTAAATAATAAAACAAAAGAAGCTACCGGTGCATTAGCCAGTATGACTACAGCTTTTGCCAGCAGTGCAGCTACCATGGGTAGTTTCAGCAATGCTGCCGAAAGTGCAAAAGGTTTTCATGAGCAGGTTCAGGTGTTAACTAAAAACCTGGGATCATTAAATACCATTTACGAACTGGAGTTGAAGGAAAGCAATAACCACCTTAAATCGCTCAATACATTCTATGGTAAATTAGCAGAAGCCAGCACTACAATGATGGGTACAGTGGAAGACGCAGGCAGGGCTAAAGAGCAGATCAGTGTATTGGCAAATAACCTGGGCAAGCTTAATTCAGTATATGGTAATATGCTGAGCGCTATGCAGGGCCGTTCATAATAAAGCCTACAGGAAAATTGAAACCAATTAAAACTAAACAATCGTAAATCTAAAATATTATGGCTTTACCTAGAGAGCCCCGGCAAAAGATGATCAACATTATGTACTTGGTGTTGACTGCTATCCTGGCGCTGAATGTTTCAGCGGAGGTGATAGAAGCCTTTAAAACGGTGGATAAAAGTTTGCAAAGTTCTAGCGCAAACATATCAAGTTCCAACAAAATCTTATACGAGTCACTGTCTAAGATGTTAACCAAAGATGAGACTAAAGTGCAGGCCGCTATATGGCAACCTAAGGCAGAACAGGCAAAAGCATATGCAGCTGCTTTGGAAACATATATCAATGATTTGAAACTGGAATTAAAAAAAGGTGCAAACCTGGTTATTAGAGAAAATGGAAAAGAGGATTTCAAAGAAGATAACCTTGATGCTTCAACCCGCCTGTTTGAAACGAACGGCAAAGGAAATGAACTAAAAACAAAATTGGAAGAATTTAAAAAGAACATGCTTGCATTAGATCCTAAGATTCAGGCTAAGTTTGAAAATAATTTCCCTATCAGTACTGATGGCGTTGAAGGAAAAGAAGGTAAAAGGGATTTTACAACGGGCTATTTCCATATGACACCAACAGTAGCTGCCCTCACAATTTTGAGTAAATTCCAAAATAATGTGAAGAACGCCGAAAGTCAAGTTGTTACTTTTTGCGCCAGCCAGGTTGGAGCTGTTGAAGTACACATGGACCAGGTGGGTGTATTAGTTGGACAAAGTTCTAACTATTTAATGCCGGGCCAGGAGTTAGTTGTTACAGCTGGTGTTGGGGCTTATAGTTCTACTGTAAAAAGTAGTATTGCTGTGAATGGCAGTCCAATAAATCTTGTAGACGGACAAGGTGAATATAAAACCACAGTAAGCGGCTCGGGTAAACACACCATCCAAGTAAGCGGTAGTTTTACTGGTGAAGATGGTAAGCCTGTTCCAATTAGTAAGACAATTGAATATGTTGTAGGTGTTCCAGGTGGTGCTGCTATTATGCTTGATAAGATGAATGTATTTTATATTGGTGTTGAAAATCCTATTACAATTTCTTCAGGATCTGGTTGGGATAAAACAACAGTATCTATAACTGGAGGAACAATAACTGGTTCTGGTTCAAACAGAGTAGTTACAGTTACAACACCAGGAACTGCCAGCATTACAGTAACTGCAGATGGTAAATCAAGCAAATTTGATTTCCGGGTTAAAGTAGTTCCCGATCCAGTTTTTAAAGTAGCTTCCGGTAAACCAAGGATGCCATCAATAGAGGTTAAAAGCCAGCAGACCTGCAGGGCAGAACTTGAAAAATTTGATTTTGATACCAGATTTAGTGTTGTAAGTGCTACTGTCTATTTTTCCGGCGCTAATTTTCCAAATGTGGCTACCGCTGCTATAAGCAGTAACAGTTTAGCACCATTAGGTGCATTTTTATCAAGATGTGGCCCTGGTTCAGTGGTTACATTTGACAATATTAAAGTAACAGGCCCCGGCGGCCAAAGAGTAATTGAAGGAAGATCATTTGCCCTATATTAATAATTTATAAAGATTAGCTATGAAAAAGCGTTTGGTAAAATTTCTGTTATTAGCAATATGCTTATGCATGTTTGTAGGTGTTGCTGATGCACAAAAGAAGAAAACAACAACTACAAAACGGGCTGCAACAAAGCGGACAACAACACGTAAGACTGCTAAGTCGAAGACCAAGGCTACAATTAATCCTACTGTAGCTGTTACAGATACTGTAAAAACTGTTGCCGTAGTGCCTCCGCCAATGAACGATAGTTTGCCTGTGCCAGTTATCAAAAAATCACTGAGGCCTGATGAAGCAGTAGAAACAACGATGTTAAAAGACAGGACGCCACTGCCGTATGAAAACCTACGTGCAGATGACGCTATGTACCGGCATAAAATATGGAGAGAGATTGATACCAGGGAAAAAATAAATCTGCCGTTTCAGTATTCTGCAAACGAAAATAACGGTAACCAGCGTTTCATTTCAATCTTGCTAAAAGCTATTGATGATAGCGCTGTGACAGTTTTTAACAGCATAGATGACAGGTTTACTACTCCAATGACAAAAGGTGAAGTTGCCACAGCCATTGGAGGAGACTCTGTAGCTGTTCCTATATACGATACACTGGGCAACCTGACTAGCACTATATATAAAAGAGCAGAAATAAATCTGGATTCTTTTTATAGATTCAGGATTAAGGAAGAAGTAATTTTTGATAAAGAGAGTTCCCGTTTATTCTGGAGGATTTTAGGTATAGCTCCTGTTAAAGATGTTATCACTTCAATGGGGGTTAACCTTGGGCCAACAGAACTGTTCTGGGTTTACTATCCTGATATGCGGCCAATATTTGCCAAGTACGAAGTTTATAATGGTAAAAATTATGGAGCCAGAATGAGCTGGGAAGACCTGTTTGAAAGCAGGATGTTTTATGGCCGCATTATAAAAAGTACTATTGATAATCCCTATGATAGATTTATTAGGAATTATCCGGGTTTAAATGACAAAGGGATACTTCAATTATTAGAAGGTGAAAATATTAAGGAGAAGATATTTAATTATGAACAGGATCTGTGGAGTTACTAATAATATCATTCTTTATACATAATTTAAAAAGCCCCCGGATTTATCCGGGGGCTTTTTAGTTATTATACAATTAACAAGCATTGCTTTTTAAAGAATTATCAAATTTTTAAAATACCCTAAATAGGGTATTGTTTATAAAGAATGGTTAGGTTACCTTCGTCTTGGTTTTTCATAGGATATTGGATTTTAAACGGGGCTGGGTTTCTACCCAGGCCCCTTTTTATTTTATCCTTCAAAATACTTTATGATTAACCCTGCTTTAGCATTACCAATTAATTCAGCAATATCTTCCCTGGTTTTAGATCTGATATTTTTTACCGATTTAAATTCTTTTAGCAGCTGATCGGCAGTTGATTTTCCAATGCCCTTTATTTGTTCCAGTTCATTCTTAAAAGTGCCCTTACTCCTTAAATTTCTATGGAAGGTAATTCCGTAGTTATGTACTTCATCCCTGATCCGTCTTATCAGTTTAAGGCTTTCACTATCCCAGGGCAGCTTTACAGATTGGGTATCTCCCGGAAAAAATATTTCTTCTTCATTTTTAGCGAGCCCGACAACAGAAGTTGTACCGGGTATTTTCAGTGCAGAAATACTTTGCATGGCAGCGCTTAACTGGCCTTTACCTCCGTCAATTATTACTAACTGCGGTAATGGTTTGTTTTCATCCAGCAATCGTTTATAACGACGGTAAACCACCTCTGTCATCGACGCAAAATCGTTGATGCCTATAACAGTCTTTACTTTAAAGCGCCTGTAATCTATTTTGCTGGGCTGTCCGTTTTTAAAACATACAACAGCAGAAACCGGGTAACTACCCTGAAAATTTGAATTGTCAAAACATTCTATATGCAATGGTAATGCAGGTAATTGAAGGTCTTTCTGCAATTGCTGTAATACCTTTATTTTCTCATCTGCTGTTTTTTCTTCCAGGTTAAGCATTTTCTTTTTCTTCAACTCTTCCCGGAAATAGTTCACATTTTTTTCAGATAGATCTAATAACTTTTTCTTGTCCCCGCTTTTAGGTATTGTAACAATAACATCCTGTTCCGGAAACTCAATGGCAACCGGTACTATAATCTCTTTGGTAGTACTCCCAAAACTGCTCCTGATTTGTGCAGCAGCAAAAGCCAGCACTTCAGCAGCGGTTTCTTCCAGTTTCTTTTCCAGCATTATTGTTTTTGTTTGAACAATAGTGCCTGCATTAATGGCCAGGTAATTTACATAGGCAATGTTCCCGTCTTCCAGTATAGAAAACACGTCTACCGTTCCTATCCTGGTATTCACCACGGTTGACCTGGCCTGGTAATTTTTGAGGTGTTCAATTTTATTTTTATACTGAGC
>JBDTUK010000159.1:0-7955 GCA_040007795.1 Ferruginibacter sp. | reverse complement strand
ATATCACTTCCTGCATACTTCTAAAATCATCTTCTGCTTCAGCCCAGGCAAGGCCATAAGCAACTTCAGCATCTGTTTTTGCAAATATATGCGGTACACCAAAAGAATCTCTTACGATATCAATGTTGGCAGGATTGATTGCGGTCTGTGAGAAACTTGCCAGGAAAGAAAAAAACAAAATAAGAATAGTCAGGCTTTTTTTCATTTGTAATGTTGATTTGTAGTCATTGAGTTTTAGTGCTCAATAAAGATATGCAGTAAAAGAGTGACCTTCAACTTTGTTCAGGATAAACTGCTACTTGAGCTGAGTTAAGATTTAAAGTCAGGGCAAAAATAATTTGCATAAATCAAAAGCAATGAGTTACTTTGTATTTCAAAGTGCTTTTTATGGGAGAACAACAACAACCTTTAGAAGACCTGCAACACATCAAACAAATGATGGAACGCAGCAGCCGTTTTATAAGCCTGAGTGGGCTGAGCGGTATAGCAGCTGGAATTTGTGCACTGGCAGGAGCCTGGTTTGCCAATGATGTTATCATACAAAATGGAGGCCCCTCCGGTTACCGGGAATTAGTTACCCGTAGCCTGGAAGTCTCATCCCTGCAGGATTTTATGGGGCACCGGTTATTTCAGATCGCCTTGTACACTTTTTTTGCTGCACTTTTTTCGGCTTTTCTTTTTACCTGGCTTCGGAGTAAAAAAAATAATGTTCCCATGTGGGGTTATACCTCAAGACGGTTGCTTATTAATGTATCGGTACCTATGATAGCAGGCGGTATCTATTTGTTCAGGCAAATGCAATTTGGTAATTATGGATTGATTGCACCGGGCTGTTTAATTTTTTATGGCCTGGCATTGGTAAATGCAAGTAAATATACTTTGGGTGAAGTAAGGTATTTGGGTTATTGCCAGATTGTACTGGGTATAATCAATTGTTGGTTTGTTGGCTACGGCCTTTATTTCTGGGCTGTTGGCTTTGGTTTGTTACATATAATTTATGGTTGCGTAATGTGGTACACCTATGAAAGAAATAAAAAGATGGAGGCATGAGTTTAATTGAAAACCTTAATAAAATTTTTGACAGCCGTATCCGCCTGGGCATAATGAGTGCCCTGATGGTAAATAAGGATGTGAATTTTAATGAACTGAAAGAATTGCTTAATATAACTGATGGTAACCTGGCCAGTCATTTAAAAACACTGGAAGAAAGTGAATTTGTAAAAGTGCAGAAAGGTTTTATCGGCAGAAAATCCAATACTACTTACTCCATTACCAAGGCAGGCGAAAAAGCTTTTAAGACACATTTAACAGCATTGGAAAAAATGATAGGCACCGTTAAATAAATTTTTTTATACTTTTACTTTGAAATACAAAGTACTTTTAAAAACATAAATAAATAAAATGGAAACTCAACCAACGCTAAGCTTCTGGCAAAAAAATAAACTGATACTGAAATCTTTTTTTATTGGATTTCTCGTACTGGCCTTGCTTATTCCCACCTTTCTCATCATGTACCTGGTAACCGAACGGAAAGACCGCAAACAGGAAGTGACCAAAGAGATCAGTAACAAATGGTCTGCCGCCCAAACTATAACCGGCCCGTTTTTGATCGTCCCTTACAATGAAGTTGAAAACAATGTACCCGTAAAAAAATACCTGTACATACTTCCTGAACTGCTGGATATTAATGGAAACATTGAACCGGAAATAAGATACCGCAGTATTTATAAAGTGCCTGTGTATACCGCAAAACCACTGATGATGAAAGGAAAGTTCTCAAGAAATTTACTCAACTCTGTAAATGTAAATCCTGCATTGATCAGGTGGAACGAAACAAAACTTTGCGTAGGTATTACTGATCTTAAGGGTGTGAAAGAACAGATCATTAAATGGAATGACCAGTTACTTACCATGGAAGCCGGGATGCCTGAAAGCAGTATTGCAGAACAGGGTATCAGTACTTCACTGATCCTTGATTCGTCATTTTTAACTGGGGAGAATAATTTTTCTGTTCAGTTGAACCTGCAGGGCTCTGAGAAATTATATTTTACACCGATGGGTAACAGTACAACTGTCCATTTAACCTCTCCGTGGAATAATCCTGCTTTTGATGGAAAATATTTGCCCGATACAGAGAAGGTTAATAAAAATAATTTTGAAGCCGATTGGAAGATATCACAGTTTAACCGGGACTTTCCGAAACTGTTTACTAATAAAAGTAATATAAAATATTCAATTGCAGCAAGCGCTTTTGGGGTAATACTACTTTCGCCTTTTGATGCGTACGCACAAACCATGCGTTCTTTAAAATATGCTATTCTAATTATTGCACTTACATTTTTCGCCTACTTCTTTACCGAAATATTTCAGCGAAGGCCTGTGCATCCGCTTCAGTATATTTTGATCGGTATGGCGTTGGTTGTCTTCTATATTCTGTTACTTTCTATTTCGGAGTATATACTTTTTCCAATGGCTTACCTGGTAGCATCATCTGCCACCATTATTTTATTAAGCTGGTACACCTATAGCATTTTTAAAAAGAAGAGCACCACTGCTATTTTTGCTTTGTTGCTTTCTGTATTGTATTTATTCATTTATGTCTTGATACAGATGCAGGATAATGCCCTCTTGTTTGGAAGTATTGGCTTGTTTGTATTGCTGCTACTGGCTATGTACCTGAGTAGAAAAATAGATTGGTATAGAATTGACAATAAATCAACAACATGAGTATATACACAGCTATAAAAAAATGCAGGTCAGCATTACTTGTCTACCTGACCCATAAAATGGCATTGCCTGTGTTGCGGCTTATAAGAAAGCCGATAGTGTTTCCTTATTCTGCGGAGCAGCTAAAACATTTTCCCGAAGGAACATTAGGAAAGGAACTGGTGAATTTTTTAGAAGTAAAAGAACTTGAGCTTCTTCCTTATTATGCCAAGCATGATATCAAACACATTTTGCTGGATTATGATACGACAGATGAAGGAGAAGGCTGCCTTCAATGCTTTATGTTGGGTAACCGGCATATTTCCTTTCCTGTTGTTGCCACGGTATTCTACGGCTTTATTACGATGCCTGAATATTGGTTGTCATTTAAAGATGCTTTTAAGAGAGGGAGAAAATGCAAGCCAATTGAAGATTGGAAATGGTTTGAAATACTGACATTGCAAACAGCCGACCTTAAAAATAAAATACAATGAACGGAAAAAATTATTTTTTCAGGGCCTGGATTTGTAAAACCTATTTTGAATTTTTATTCATTTCATTATTAAAAAAAATATCATGAAACAGATATGGTTTAAAAGAACAGGATGGGTTTATATTCCTGTACATCCTTTGGGCTTTTTGGTTACACTGCTGGCCATCGCTTTTATGGTTCCGGTGGTAATAGCTGCCGATAGAAGCGCCCATTCAGTAACTGATGAGTTGTACGAAATTTTTGTATTTGCTACCTGCACTGCCTTCTGGTGGAAATGGGTGGCGGAAAAAACAAGCAGCAGGTAAATGAAAATAATTAAATCTTTTGTTTTTGCCTG
Source organism: Ferruginibacter sp. (assembly GCA_040007795.1). GTDB lineage: Bacteria > Bacteroidota > Bacteroidia > Chitinophagales > Chitinophagaceae > Ferruginibacter. Next base: position 4,419 of record JBDTUK010000159.1, on the reverse strand, counting down.
GCATGGATTAAAAATTTGTTTTACCTCTGAAACTAATTTTAAAATTCATGTACTGGCTTCTATCGTTGCACTATTGCTTGGTGCCGTACTCAATATATCCGTTGCAGAATGGCTGGTAATAATATTTTGTATTGCTTTTGTTGCAGCCATGGAAATGGTTAATACCGCCCTTGAGAAATTATGTGATGTCGTGCATGAAGACAGTCATCCGGGTATTAAAGGGGTAAAAGATATAGCAGCAGGGGCCGTATTGATCTCGGCAATCTGTAGTTTAATAATTGGCCTTATTGTTTTTATACCTAAAATAATTATGTATATAAAATCATTTCAAAATTGAATAAAGCATTGTCATTTCAAAAAATATTGCTGGCATTTTGTGTATTTATCGGCTTGTTATTGTTTGTACGGATTTTATTCTCAGGCCGGCTGGACTATTTGTTTTTAGTGTGGAATATATTTCTTGCCTGGATCCCGTTTTTTATCAGCGGTTTATTTAAAAGTATCAATAATATAAGTAAATGGAAACAGTTTTTTATTTTCTGTTGCTGGCTTACTTTTTTCCCCAATGCCTTATATATAATTACAGATCTGATTCACCTTGAACTGAAAAGCGCCGTTCCCAAATGGTTTGATGCAATACTTTTATTTTCATCTTCTATACTTGGCCTGATGATGGCATTTATCTCTTTGTACCGGGTTGAAAAATACCTGTATAAGCTCTTTAGAAAAAGAATAGTAACGGGATTAATCATTATGATATTATTTCTAGGCTCTTTTGGGGTTTACCTGGGCAGGTTCCTGCGCTGGAACAGTTGGGATATCATCAGCAATCCTTTCCGGCTGATCTTATCTATTGGGTATCGTATCTTTTTTCCGTTTGATCATTTACAAACCTGGGGAATTACCGGTATCCTAACTGTTCTGTTCTACCTATTGTATTTTTCAATAAAAAAATTGCCCGGCTATTTAAGCCAGGCAAATATTTAAAAAATTAATTTCGTAAGTCGTTTAAAAATCCAGGCCCAATGCAAAATACAAAATGGGTTTTCCTTTAAAGAAACCTGTCATGGGCCAGCCTGCATCAAATTTTACAAAATAACCCAGTAAGGTACTTCTTGCCCCAAAACCATACCCTGCTGCAAAGGGGCCAACCCCACCGGCTTTTATTTTTACAGTAACATCATTGGTTGGGTTAGTATAACTTACAGTAGGTCGTTTTAATTTGGTATAGGCTCCGTTCCATGCAGATCCAAAATCAAAGAACTGTATAATTTGAAAGTTGCGGAGAAAGGAATTGTTGATAGGCCTGTCAAAAATGGTTGAAAATACAGGCAGCCTGAATTCACTGTTTATTACCACCGCATTATTTCCGTTGGCCACATTTTGAATAAACCCCCTCATATTTACGGCCACACTCTGAAATGCATAATCCACGTCTGCTGCCGGCGGGTTGTTGGTATTGAAATATCTTTCTTTTATCACGTTGTTGGTATTGGGGTCAACAACCTGGTTTTCCCTGAACATTAACCATCCATCAACCCCCCCCAAATAGTAGATCATCTTTTGATTGCCCCAGCTAAAGTCACCTGCTGCCCTTCCGGCCCAGATAAAGTTGCGGAGTATAGGATAATAATAACGGGCATCAAAGCCAAAATTAAATGTGTTTGGCCCATCGGCAGTCTTTACTTTATTTACCTGCCTGTTCCAATCAATAAAAAACTTATAGCGCAAACCATTCCAGATGTTCATAGTTGGGTTTAAGGTATTGTCGTACACATATTCTAAATGTGTAACAGAGTAAAGTGTTTTGTCATCCGGCTCCACCAGGTTAGATGGATTACCTGCAGCAAAAACAACTTTATCTGAGCGGATACCTGTTGACAAACGGATACTTTTACTCACATCAAACGGGTAAGCAATATTTACCTGGTATAAATTGGTATAAATTCTTCCAATAAAATTTCCAAACTGATCGCCGGCCTGTTGTACATTCCGGTAATACGTAAGTCCCCAGTCAAGCCTTCTTTTATAATTCTGGTAACTCATCAACCACTCATTATCTTTTAAATTAGTTGATATTTTATAGCCACCGGTGATCTTTACATCTTCCAGTAATTCAGTTGTGCCCAGGCGGATAAGGCCATTAAGTGGTGTTCCGGAATTTAGCATAATGGGCCCTGCACCTCCGCCATAAGCCTGGTAACGGTTAATTAATACCCCGCTGTTAAATCCGGCAGAGCCATAGTCAACCGAAAACTTGGGCGGCTTATACCTGTATTGTTTTATTGTTTTTAAAACATCATATTTGGCTACAGATGTATTTTGATCACTACCTGTTGCACTGCTGTCTTTTTTTTCATTGGCAAATTCTGTTTGAAAAAAATCATCTTGCTTTTTAGCGGTATCCGCTGCGGCAGATAAAGGTTTTATTTTTCTCAAAACACTGGTGTCAATATATTCGCCCATTACTTTTTTCATGTACTCTGTGGGCTGTGCAGTAATATTCCTGCGGCGAAGTGTATTCTCATCGATCTTTAATTTGTACAGGATCTTTTCATCGCTCTGCCGGGTTACTTCACTTACCTGGTTATTATCTCCTGCAATACGGGTTTCGCCTAAAGTGCTCTGATAATTGGTTAGCGGAAAAGTATAAGCCGAATCATTGGAAACAGAAACCACGGCAATTGAATCAATATCTGTTTTCTTAAATACTTTTAAAGTGCTGTCAACTTCTTTAGCCGATGGGTTGCGTAAGATTTCATCGCCAATCAATACCAGGGTATCAAGCCCCGCTTTCTTGGTTGTAAAAAAACCTGCATACCGGTTGCCCACACCGTTTTCATCACTTACGAATGTAAAATGACTTTCGTTGTACTGCATGGGGAAACGGGCATTACCATATTTTAAATTCGATAACTGGGTGATCTGGTTCAACTCGGGCTTATCGCCAAAATTGGTAATTAAAAAAACATTGTAACGATGGTCGCTTGGTAAAACAGTATCGCCGCTTTTTGCAGCAGGGTTTGGCCGGTTACTGGAAAAGATGATACCTGTTTTATTTGGAAATGCTACAAATGATGCATCAAGGTCATCGTACACATCGTTGGTGATCTGTTTTACTTTTTCATTTTGAATGTCGAGGGAATAAATATCGGTGTGGCCATTCTTTACTGCAGTAAGTAAAAGCGTATTACTGTTCAGCATATATTTCATATCCTGCACCTGGTCAAACTGTTTGGTAAGGTCTATCTTATATTGCTTCATCCGGGTGATGATATCGTAAACAAACAATTGCAGTTTTCCTTCTTTAACATACAGCACCGAAATCCTGGTACCCTTGGGGTCCCAGGCCATGATCGGGTAATTGGGATTTATTTCACTTTTATAACTGCGTACGCCATATTTCAATAAGGTCTTGTTTGTAAAATCATCATTGAATATAACCCGAACGATCCCTTTCTTAAATTGTGTTACTACATAAGAATTATTACGTTTGTTTGGATTTACATTAAACCGGAAATAATCCTTCCGGGGGCTTATGTCAAAGCCTTCAATATAATTTCCTTTGGGATAGGGTTTTCTTTTTGCAATGTCTTTATAATACTTGTCATCCTGGTATTCCATGAACTCAGCCAGCACATCTTTAAATTTTTGTTTACAAACCTGCATGCAGGCTTTATTTAAATTCTTGTACACCGTTGCCAGGTATAGCAGGTATGTAACATTTTCTTTTTTATACTTCTCTTCTATAAAAAACCAGAAAGCATGTCCTGCAATTTTTGGTTTCTCAAAAGCAAACTTTGTAAACTTACTGTAGTTACCACTTAGTATTTCGCTTTTCAGTTCATCATCTAATTCTGTGCTCCAGTTTTGCGCCAGGTAAGAAATGTATCCATCGGTTAACCATTTGGGCAGATCAAGCAGGGCCTGGTTGCCGGCAAATTCACCAAAATCATCTCCAAATAAACGGTTCTCAGTTAATATCTGTGCAATGCCTGAACGTACCTGGTAACGTAATTTTTGGTGGTCAGCCTCAAAATAAACGACCATCTTATTATTTACCAGTTTGGTGCCGCCTGAATTTTGCCAGTCAATATCCAATCCAATATTACTTTGCAGCATATCGGCATACTCATTATATAAAACAATGTTGGCACGTCTTTGTAAACTGTACTCGGCAGCAGCTTCTATCTGGGCTAATTCTTTTTCGGCGCTTTGGGCAATGAATTTAGCAAGCTCTTCACCATTTTGGTTATAATAAACATTGAAATTTTTGCTCTGGTAATATTTCCATTTGAATTTTTTGAACTGAACCCTGTTCTTTCCAAACTCTACACTGTTTACCTGGGCCACAGCAAAATAAGAACTGATAATAAGTAAAAAGGAAATTAGAGATATTCTGCTGAACTTTGTCATACT
>JBDTUK010000158.1:0-8379 GCA_040007795.1 Ferruginibacter sp. | reverse complement strand
AAGAAAGTGAACCTGCAATTGCCAAAGCCGTTGTTATTTCCGGCGAAGCCACAAAGGCATGGGTGTTTGGGTTACCATCATTACGCTTGGAAAAGTTCCTGTTATAAGAAGTTACGATAGAATTTTTTCTGGTTGGGTCGGTTGAATGTCTTGCCCACTGGCCGATACACGGTCCACAGGCATTTGCTAAAACCACACCACCCATCTTTTCGAATATATCTAAATAGCCATCTCTTGCTACAGTATATCTTACCTGCTCTGAGCCCGGCGTAATGGTAAATTCCGCTTTTGCTTTAAAGTTATTGTCCGATGCCTGTTTGGCAATTGAAGCAGCACGGGTAATATCTTCGTAAGAAGAGTTTGTACAGGAGCCGATCAAACCTACTTCCATTTTATCTGGCCAGCCATTTACTTTTACTGCATCAGCAAATTTTGAAATGGGCCATGCCAGGTCTGGCGTAAACGGACCATTTATATGTGGCTCCAATTCAGATAAATTAATTTCAATAACCTGGTCAAAATATTTTGAAGGGTCTGCATAAACTTCATCATCACCGGTAAGATGTGCAGCAATAGCATCGGCAGCTTCTGCAACATCAGCCCTGTCGGTACCTTTTAAATATTCCGACATTTTTTTGTCGTAACCGAATATAGAAGTGGTTGCGCCAATCTCAGCCCCCATATTACAAATGGTTCCTTTTCCTGTGCAGGAAAGTGATTTAGCACCATCTCCAAAATATTCCAGGATAGCACCAGTACCACCTTTTACGGTAAGTATGCCGGCCACTTTTAAAATTATATCCTTTGAAGCTGTCCAGCCACTTAATTTCCCTGTCAACTTAACACCGATCAATTTTGGAAATTTCAATTCCCATGGTAAACCAGCCATTACATCACAGGCATCGGCACCACCAACACCAATAGCAACGATTCCCAATCCACCTGCATTAACAGTATGGCTATCTGTTCCGATCATCATACCGCCAGGGAAAGCATATTGTTCTAAAACAACCTGGTGAATGATACCTGCACCCGGTTTCCAAAAACCAATTCCGTATTTATTTGAAACAGAAGCCAGGAAATCATATACTTCTTTGTTTTGTGTTTTTGCTTTATCAAGATCGGCATTTGCACCAACTTCGGCCTGTATCAGGTGATCGCAGTGTACAGTAGATGGTACAGCAACTTTTGTACGGCCTGCCTGCATAAATTGTAATAATGCCATCTGGGCTGTTGCATCCTGCATGGCAACACGGTCGGGTGCAAACTCTACATAATCTTTTCCTCTTTCATAAGCTGTAGTTGCAGCTCCCTGCCAAAGATGGGCATACAATATTTTTTCTGTAAGTGTCAATGGTTTGCCGGTTGCTTTACGGGCTGCATCAATGCGGCTGCTGAAATTTGAATACAGCTTTTTGATCATTTCGATGTCGAAGGCCATGGTATTGATTTGGTGATTTGGGAATGCCCGCCCGGCCTAAAGCCGTTCGGACGGGAATTAATTTGGAAATGAGGAGCTTTTTATCACATTTTTTATGCTCTAATCAGCAAATCTTTATAATCTCCAAACTGGAATGCAAATTTACAAAAAACAGAGCATTTTTTAAAGCCTTTGTTTTTAGGCTAAAATGTTTTTAATTTAGCAGTATGAACCGGTTTAAACATTTTATTGAGTGGCATGTGTTTGGTGTATGTACTGCTATTGGAGAAAAGATGGGTATTGCCACATCTACTATTCGTAAGTATTTTATCTACATGTCTTTTATGACATTGGGTTCGCCGGTTATTGTTTACTTTTTTGTAGCATTTTGGATGAATGTTAAACGGTATATCCTGAATGCAAGAAGGAATCCGTTGCGTTACTTATAACCTCACCCCAACCCCTCTCCTTGAGGAGAGGGAACTGGAAGACCTAAGAGAAGATTATGTTTTCCCAAAAATACAGTTTTGCATTATTGATGAACAAATAGTTTCCGATGATTTGTGAGATGCACTGTTCGTATATGTTTAATGTACCGCCTCCTCTCTGAAGGAGAGGTAACTGAGCAAAGCGAAAGTTAAGAACGTAGTTCGGGGAAGTGAGGTTAAATTGCTGCTCTCAATCTTACTAATTTTTCTAACAAACCTTCCAGCAGATCTAATTTAAGCATATTGGCTCCATCACTTTTTGCTACTGCCGGGTTGGGGTGTGTTTCAATAAACAAACCATCAGCACCGGTTGCAATGGCAGCTTTGGCAATAGTTTCAATCAGTTCAGGATTACCACCGGTAACACCGCCTGTTTGATTAGGTTGCTGTAAAGCATGTGTGCAATCCATAATCACCGGAACTTTTATTTCCTTCATCCAGGTTATGTTGCGGTAATCAACCACCAGGTCGGTATAACCAAAAGTATTGCCTCTTTCAATCAGTCCTACTTTATCATTACCAGCAGCATTTATTTTTTCAACTGCAAATTTCATGGAAGGTCCGCTGAGGAATTGACCTTTTTTTACATTAACTATTTTGCCGGTTTTTGCAGCTGCGATCAAGAGGTCAGTCTGGCGGCAAAGGAATGCAGGTATCTGTAATATGTCAACATACTTAGCTGCCATGGCGGCTTCTTCAGCGGTATGAATATCTGTTGTAGTTGGTAAAGAAAATGTTGAACCTGTTTTTTTGATCAGTTCCAGAGCCTTTTCATCACCAATGCCCGTAAAAGAACCGGCCGATGTTCTGTTTGCTTTACGATAAGATGCTTTAAAGATATAGGGTATTCCCAGTTTTTTACAGATGGTAGAAACCTTTTCTGCTATTTCCATAACTATCTCATCACTTTCTACCACGCATGGCCCGGCAATAAGGAAAAAATTATTTTCATTGTATTTTTGATTGCTGAAAAGATCTTTTAAATGTTTTTCCATGCTGCAAAAATACTAATAGCCGATGGCTTTAAGAAACTCTTCTTTTTTTCTTCTGGAAACATCTACATAATTACCGTTTTGTAATTCTATCTGGCCACCATCTCCTTTAATATAGCGTTTGATATAATTGAGATTGATCAGGTGTGAGTGGTGTGTGCGGAAAAAAATATCTTCGGGTAATAATTCTTCAAATTCTTTTAATGTTTTAGAGGCTGTTATTTTGGGTTTACCCGAAAAATGGATAAAAGTATAATTGCTGTTGGCTTCCAGGTGAATGATGTCGTTGATGTTAAAAAATAAAAGCCCTTCTAATGTGGGGATAGCCAGTTTTTTCAATTGATTTTTAGGATGCTGCATGTTTTGCTGCAGCAGTTCTATTTGTTTTTTTGTTTGTTCGGTTTCGCTAAGGTCAGCCCTTGCAACAGCTGCCTTTAATTCTTCAATGTCTATGGGTTTTAGTAAATAATCAAAAGCTGCATATTTGATCGCTTTGATTGCATACTGATCGTATGCCGTAGTAAAAATAATGTGAAATTTTTTTTCTTTAATGTTATTCAGCATTTCAAAGCCGTTCATTTTGGGCATTTCAATGTCAAGGAAAATTAATTGAGGTTGATGCTTATCAATAGCAGATAATGCTTCAATACCGTCTACTGCTTCTGCAACTATAGTTACATTGGGACAATAGCTTTTAAGTTTTTGTCTCAATGCCAGTCTGCCTTTGGCTTCATCATCTACTATTATAGCTGTGATCATGTCAAATGATTTTTAATTCTACTTTTATTAATGTACCGGCTGCTTTGTCATTAACGAACAGGTCTATGAATTTTACTGATGCTTCCTCTTCCCTGTTAAATAACCTGATCCTGTCGTAACTTAACTGCATGCCATAAGATGATTCTTTATTTTGTGCAATTTGCCGGGAGGCAGCCCTTCCAATGCCATTGTCCTTAATGCTATATTCAATTTTTTCTCCCAGTTTTTTTATTTCTATTTCCAGCAAGCCATCATTACCGTCCTTATTTTTTAATCCATGTAAAATGGCATTCTCTACAAACGGTTGTATGATGAGCGGGGGCACTTTGTAATCACTGTTCAGTAATTCATCATCTATATAAAGCCTGGTTTTGAATTTACTGTCGTTCCTCAATTCTTCAAGTTCAATATATAATTTTAAGGTTTCAATATCTTTTGTAAAGGATACGATGTTTTGTTTGCTGCTGTCGAGGATATTGCGGAGTAGTTTTGCAAATTTATTCAGGTAAAGCGTTGCATTGTATTTATCATTGGTATGTATAAAAGCATCAATACTATTAATACAGTTGAACATGAAATGCGGATTCATCTGTGCTTTCAGGGCCATCATTTCTGTCTCTGCTATCTTTTGTTTAAGGGCGCCCTTGTTGCGTACCATCTGAACCCTTTTGCGAACAGCCAGGTAAATAGCGGCAAAAAGAAGCAGCAAGCAAAGCAGTAAGAACCATCCGGTTTGCCAAAATGGGGGGTTGATATTAAATTCAAAACCGGTAACCTTTCCCCAGTTACCATCCCAGCCCATGGTTCTCACTTCAAAACGATAATTTCCAGGCTGAAGGCTTGCATAAGAAACGGTGTGCTGATTACTTGCTTCAGTCCATTCAGCATTAGAACTTCCCGACAAACGGTAACTATAAAAAAGTTGTTTTTCGTTTATAAAACCCGGGGATGAAAATTCAAATTGTAATTGATTATGCCCATAGCCTAAGTTAAGCTTTGCTGATTGTAATGAATATACAGAATCGGGCGATGATACCTTTGTGATGTAAACAGGTAAGGGAGACATTTTTTCCATCTGCCCGTCAGTTATATGTACCATGCCTTCTTTTGTTGCAAGCCATAAAGAATGATCTTTATCGGTAACCATACTGGTAATGGTTCCATAAAAATTATTTACCCTGCTGAAATTAAATACCCTGTAGGAACTGTCTTGCTGTATCAATTTATCCAAACCCTGTAAAGATGCCACCCATAGCTCACCTTTATCAGTTTCTGCCAGGCCTTTTATCCAGTTAGAACTAAGGCCTTTGCTTTGATCAATCTGTAAAATACTATACCCGACATTTTCATTTTTACTGAACCGGTAAACTCCATGAAACCTAGTTCCCGCCCAAATATTGCCTTTTGAGTCTTCAAATAAAGAACGGATATTTTCACCTGGCATAAAATGTTCGGTGGCAAGTATGGTCAACTTATTATTGACTAAACTATATTGTATGCGATACAGGCCTTTTTGAAATGTTGCTGCCCATAAATATCCTTTTTTATCTAGAAGTAAAACAGAGAAAAAATCTTTCAGGACCTGCACCGGTTGTTCTTCTTCTTTTCCTGAAACAAAATACAAGTGATGTTCATCGCTTAAAAAAAAATTACCGTGTTTGTCGCTGACGATGCAATATGGGGAAAATGTAAATGGTGCCCGAAACTGAACAGGGTCTTTAAATTGTAAAGAGGCACTGTCAAATGTTGCCATTTTATTTGCACCTATTACGAGGGGAGGATGGCTGTTGGTAACAACACTGTAAAGAGGCGGATCAATAATATTGATAACCGTTTTAAACTTCCCATCCCGTGTATTGAAGGCCTGGGCATTTTTCCCGGTGCTTATCAATAAATAGTCTTTACTGACAGGATACAAAAAAGACAGGTTATTTGATCCTAAACCATTCTCCGTGGTATATACATGAATATTGGTCTTTGTAACCAATTTAGAAAGGCCAAGCACAGTGCCAAACCAGATATTTTTTTCATTGTCCTGGAATATAGTGGTAATAATATCAGAAGCAAGTCCGTTCTTTTTAGTGATCAATTGCCAGGAACCATCAGTGCTTATTTTAAAAAGACCTTTTTCTGTGCCTATCCATATTGTGCCATCAGCATCTTCAAATACAACATTGATCTTAGTTTGCTGAAGTTCCGGTATATTGAATGAAGCAGCAGGTGCGGCAAATATAATGGGCTCGCCTTTCTTTGGAATGTGGGCCAGCATTTTAAGACCGGATTGGGTACCAACAAAAATTCTTTTTTTAGAATCCTGGTAAATTTTGAATTGTGCATAGATCGCATCATTATTTCTGACTTCGGAAATTAATTCATAATTCCGGTTCAATAATTGTATGCCACGTTCACCCACAGCAAAAAAAAATGAATCGTTCAAAACAGTAACCTCAAGATAACTGGGCAAAAGAATACCTTTTTTGAGCCTGGTAAGCTTGCCGTTATTGAATTCCTGCAATCCTCCATTATCTGTTGTTGCTATTATTTTGCCATCGGTAAAATTAATAAAGCGATTGACTGTTATGGCAGCAGGCGCAGTTTTTTGTATGATCCGATTCTCCTGTATTATATCGAAACCTCCGCCGTTGGTTGCTACATATAATTTATCATTGGCCGATTCATAAAAATCATTGACCATGTTATGCGACAGGCCATTGGCAGTACTGAAGTTTGTAAATTTATTGCCATCGTATTTGCTGAGACCTTCCCAGGTAGCTATCCATAAAAATCCTTTTGAATCCTGAAACACTTTACGGATAGAATTGGCAATCAGCCCATCATTGACCGTATAGTTTTTAAAAATAAGCTGCTGCGCCAAAGCTGGTTTTATAAAACCTGCAAAAAGCAAAATAAGTATTGAGGCCAGACCATAGCGCATGCTTAAAGTTAATTTATTTTTATGCTGACAGGAAGTAAAGATGAAAGCTTTGGTTTAATTTTTCTTTTCCAATGATTCTATACGTTTTAATAAGGCCTCGTATTGCTGTTGTTGTAAGTCAATTTTATTTTGCTGTTGTTCAATAATCTTTTTTTGCGTAGTTGTTTGTGCTGATAATTCCTGCACGGCTTTTACAAGGGGTACTACAAATTCTGCATAAGCAATGCGATAATGGTCTTTATCGTGTGTGGGTAAGATCACCCCATCAAAATCATAATTTGATGCTAAGGCTGCCTGCTCTACTTCCTGTGCTACAAATCCTGACATATGTACGGCTTCTTTTTTTGTAATGGCATCATCTATAATGGACCTGTATTTTGTGCCTGTAATTGAATCTTCTTTTCCATAAGGGCTTATTCCCCAGAATTTGTAAAGACTCCTTACATCCATATGATAAGTAACAGGCCTCAGGCGCAGGATAAAATCGAGGCCTTTTACATTCTCATCAATATCTTTTTTAAAACGGCCATCAGAAAAATTAGTCCAGTTGCCGTAACCACCGATAAATTGGGTAGTGGGACTACCTATTGTAGCAGTGTAATTGGTATTGGTGAATGCGTTGTAACCAATCACTACGGAACTATAGGAAGCACAATGTGTATTGGACCCGATAATCGTATTGAAATACGAAGCAGGTAAATCGACATCCGCAGAATACCCTATAGCAGTATTAGCGTATCCTTCAAAGTTGGAAAAAAGTGCATGATATCCGATGGCAGTATTTCTGTTACCATAGGTATTTGAATAAAGTGCATTTGAACCATAAGCTGAATTTGAGTCTCCTCCTTGATTGAACCTTAGTGCTTTAAAACCGGTGGCAGTATTTTCGAAACCGTAAGTATTGGAAAAAAGTGCCTGCCTTCCAATACCTGTATTCTGCCTTCCTATACTATTATAATAAAGCGCCGATGCTCCCAATGCGGTATTATCAAAACCAATAGTATTAGCATACATGGCATAAGTGCCTACAGCTGTATTGCTGATACCATTTGCTGTTGAAGTTGGGTTATTTGAAGTAAGTGCTTCATACCCGATAGCCACATTAGTGCTTTCCCATTCATTGCCGCCATTGGCGAATGCTTGAGTACTAAGGGCCCCCTGCCCGATAGCAATATTTTTGCTTGCCGTAGTATTGCTGTAAAGCGCATTTTGCCCATTAGCTATATTGTAATTTCCTTTGGTATTGGCATAAAGTGCACTGTCACCCCAGGCATTATTGGCAACCCCGGTAGTGTTAGAAAAAAGAGCACTACTGCCGACAGCGGTATTGGAAAATCCACCAGTGTTAGAAAACAGGGCTTTGTTGCCAATAGCGGTATTAAAGCCCCCAATGTTATTTGAATATAAGGCTTTTGAACCAATAGCCGTATTGCCGGTTCCTTCATATTGTTGTGTTACTCCTGTTCCATTATTATATAAGGCGCTGTCGCCAATAGCTACAAGGTTGGATTGTGAAGTATTTGATCTTAAAGCGCCAATTCCAATTGCAACATTTGAATACCCGGCAGTTTGTTGCTCACCGGCTTTAAATCCCAGGTAAACATTTCCTGTTATGGGATTTAATTCTCCCGACCTTATATTGTTTAACCTGAAACGTAAGGGGAGATTATCGGTTGTTCCTAAAAAATTGGTAGCGGGATTTGTCGCTGTATTTCCGGTTATCGCCCAGTCATTGGCAGCAGTTCCTATCTGCGCCCACACAGTTCCGTTGTGAAACCAAAAACT
>JBDTUK010000157.1:0-13731 GCA_040007795.1 Ferruginibacter sp. | reverse complement strand
GATGGGCGATCCTAAATATGTAATTGCCATGGGTGCTTGCGCCATTAGCGGTGGCCCTTTCTTTTACAATACTTATTCGGTTGTTAAAGGCGCCGATCATATCATACCGGTAGATGTGTATGTGGCCGGTTGTCCACCAAGGCCGGAAGCATTATTGCATGCGCTTATCAGTTTACAGGAAAAAATAAAAGCCGGTATGACAAGAGAGCAAATAAAGTCGGGTATATAATTATATGGATAACGAACAATTGAAAACCAAAATAACTGAACTGCTTCCCGCTGCAAGCTTTGATGAAAGCGGTGAATGGCTCAACATACAAGTTGACCCAACAGATTGGTTATCTTTTGCACATCAACTTCGTAACGATGCATCCTTATACTTTGATTATCTTTTTTGCCTTACCTGTATTGACTGGAAGACACATCTTACCATGGTTTATCATCTCAGCTCAACAAAGTACCGCCATAATATAGTGATCAAATCAAAACTGGATAGTGTGAAACCGGAAATTGAGACTGTAAGCCATATCTGGAAAACAGCGGAATTGCATGAAAGGGAAGTATATGAAATGTTTGGCGTTTATTTTTTAAATCATCCGGATCTAAGATTGTTGATCTTGCCGGATGGATGGGAAGGAAAGAATCCCATGCGTAAAGATTTTGAAGACCCGATAAATATGATCAAGCTATAAAGCCCCCTCCAGCTCCCCCGAAGGGGGAGAGTTATCTTAGCGATGATTATGGAGGAGATTGATGTGGAGATAGAAGCGTGGATTATTTGAATTTAAAAGATGCCAAATTCGAGTTCCCTCTCCTTTGGAGAGGGGTTGGGGTGAGGTCAAGAATATAATGTTTAGAGAAACTGAAATATTGAAAAGCTCTGAAAGCCCCTCCTTGGGAGGGGTTGGGGAGGCTGGCGATCTTATCATCAATGTAGGGCCCCAACACCCTGCAACACACGGTGTATTACACCTGGTGATCACATTGAATGGTGAAACCATTAAAAAAGTTGAGCCGCATCTTGGGTATATACATCGCTCCATTGAAAAAATGTGTGAGAGTTTAACCTACCGGCAATTTATTTATGTTACCAGCCGCATGGATTATCTTTCATCACATATAAATAACCAGGCCTGTGCTTTGTGTGTTGAAAAAGGAATGCAGATTGAAGTACCGGAAAGGGCACAGGTTATCCGGATCATTATGGCAGAACTGACTAGGATAGCTTCACATGAATTGTGGTGGGGCGCTATGGCGATGGATATTGGAGCATTCACTCCTTTCTTTCATGCATTCAGGGAACGGGAAACCATCAATGATATAATGGAAGAAACCTGCGGTGCCAGACTTACGATGAATTATATGGTGCCTGGAGGTGTGATGCAGGAATTACATCCTGATTTTCAAAAAAAGGTAAAGGAATTTATTGTGCTTTTTAAAAGAAAGATTCATGAGTATGATGAGTTGGTAACCGGAAATATCATTTTTCAAAACAGGATGAAGGGTGTTGGTATTTTATCCAGAGAAGATGCGATCTCCTACGGATGTACCGGTCCAACAGGCAGAGGTAGTGGGGTGAGTTGTGATATCAGAAAATTATATCCCTATGATGGCTACGAAAAAATACAGTTTGATGAAGTGATTGAAACAGCAGGCGATTCGTTTGCCAGATACATGGTGCGGATAAAAGAACTGCATCAGTCAGTTCGTATACTTGAACAGTTAATAGATAATATTCCCGAAGGTGATTTCCAGGCAAAAACAAAAGCCGTTCTAAAATTACCCAAAGGAGAATTTTATACAAGAGTGGAAACAGCAAGAGGGGAATTGGGAGTTTATATCGTAAGCGAAGGAGGAATGACGCCCTACCGGATCAAATTCCGTTCACCGGGATTTTCCAATCTTTCGGCTTTAGATATGATGGCAAGAGGCGAAAAGCTGGGAGACCTGGTAGCAATGATGGGAACGCTGGATCTGGTAATACCGGATATTGATAGATAGGCCCCCTCCAGCTCCCCCGGTAGGGGAGAGTTATCGCAGCGATGATTATAGAGAAGAATTGAGCAAAGAACGAAATAAAAGTATAAAACATTTAAATTATAAAACTGCCCCTTCGAGTTCCCTCTCCTTGGGAGAGGGGTTGGGGTGAGGCCGTATGTGGAGCTTAACAAATATATCAACTGCAATTCATGATTGGTTGAACCAAACATTCAACCCAACATGGGTATTGATCATGGAAATGGTTATTGCAGGCATTGCCGTAATCAGTCTGTTTGCCTTACTGGGTTTGGTTTTAGTTTTGATGGAAAGAAGAGTTGCTGCCTGGATGCAGATCAGGCTCGGCCCAAACAGAGTAGGACCATTTGGATTATTACAATCATTGGCAGATACGGTTAAGTTATTGGTGAAAGAAGGAATGACACCGGACGGGGCAGATAAATTCTTATTCAACCTGGCACCATTTATTGCCATGATGGTGGCCATGCTGCTGATGGCACCCATTGCGTTTGCAAAAGATTTTCAGTTGTGGGATTTAAATATTGGTGTACTGTATGTTTCTGCAGTTTCTTCCATTATGGTCATCAGTATTTTAATGGCGGGCTGGGCCAGTAATAATAAATATTCGTTGATGGGAGCTATGAGAAGCGGAGCACAAATAGTGAGTTATGAATTGTCTGCAGGCTTATCTATCCTTACCATTGTTGTGCTGACTGGCAGTTTGAATATCACCGATATCATCAATGCACAGGCAGATGGCTGGTGGATCTTTAAAGGACATATCCCGGTAATTATTTCTTTTGTAATTTTCATCATTGCCGTTACTGCCGAAACCAACCGGGCACCGTTTGATCTTGCCGAAGCAGAATCAGAATTGACTGCCGGTTTCCATACTGAATATTCAGGAATGAAATTCGCTTTATTCTTTTTAGCGGAATATATAAATGTATTTATTGTTTGTGCCATTGGTGCAACACTGTTTTTAGGAGGATGGATGCCGTTTCATATTGGCCACTGGAATGCCTTTAATCATGTTATGGATTATATTCCATCAAGTATATGGTTCTTTGGAAAAACGTTTTTCCTCATTTTTATTATTATGTGGTTCCGTTGGACATTTCCACGTTTGCGTATAGATCAGTTATTGAATCTGGAGTGGAAATATTTATTACCAATAAGTATGTTTAATTTGTTATTGGCTACGGCAATTGCGATTTTGGGTTGGCATTTTTAGAGGCCCCCTCTATCTCCCCCGGTGGGGGAGGAAATTTGGGAGATTGTGTAGTAGATCATTAATTATTAAAAAAGCGAAGTAACTTTTAGATTATGAGTGATGATTTTAAATATAAAGACTCTTCTTCAATCCCCCCTTCGGGGGGCGGGGGGGCCGTTAAATACATAAAAGATGTTTTTGGTGCTGTAAAATCACTGTTTGTGGGCATGCGCCGCACAGGTTATTATTTTACGCATCATAAAGAGATCATCACCCAGGAATACCCGGATAACAGGGATACATTAAAGATGGCGGAAAGATTTAAAGGCGAAGTGGTGTTGATACATGATGAGAACAATGAACACGCCTGCACAGGTTGTACTGCCTGCGAACTGGCCTGTCCCAATGCAACCATTAAAATAGTTACAAAGTTTGATGTTACTCCGGAAGGCAAAAAGAAAAAGGCGCTGGATAAATTTGTGTATCACCTCGAATTATGTACTATGTGCAATTTGTGTATCATCGCTTGTCCTACGGATGCTATTAAAATGGCACAAACATTTGAACACAGTGTTTTCAATAGAGCTGACTTAACTAAAATTCTGAATAAACCCGATTCAAAGATCAGAGAGGGTATAGAATAAAAATGAGTGGATCAACGATCATATTTTATTTACTAGCTGCACTTACCCTGGTGAGTGCCCTGCTGGCCGTTACTACAAGGATGATCTTTCGTGCCGCTATTTATTTATTGTTTTCATTGATCGGTATTGCCGGAATTTATTTCTGGCTGCAATATGAATTTATTGCGGCTGTACAAATAGTAGTATATGTTGGCGGAATTGTGGTGCTCATCATTTTTTCGATTTTCCTGACACAACAGGCAGGCGAGTTATTGCCCAAACAGAAATTAGGAAGACAATTATTTTCTGCACTGGCAGCCTTTTGCGGATTGGCTTTGGTAATGCTGCAGTTAGCCCAACATGTATTTGTTTCAACTGGCAATACGGCGATAGAACCAAGTGTTGCAAATATCGGCAATCAAATGCTGGGCGTAAATGAAAATGGTTATGCATTACCATTTGAAGTGGTAAGTATTTTATTGCTGGCTGCATTGATCGGTTGTATTGTAATAGCGGCCCCCTCTAACTCCCCCAAAGGGGGAGAAAACCAACCCACAAAACCCAAACCCGAAACTACATGATGGAACCGGGACTATATCATATGCTGTTTATCAGTACTGCACTGTTCTTCATTGGGGTGTATGGTTTCTTTACCAGGAGAAACCTGGTAACCATGTTGATGAGTGTAGAATTGATATTGAATAGTGTGAATCTGAATTTTATTGCTTTCAATAAGTATTTGTGGCCCGACAGACTGGACGGGGTTTTCTTTACCATATTCATTATTGCTATTGCAGCGGCAGAAGCGGCTGTGGCTATTGCGATCATAATAAATCTATATCGTAGTCATAAATCTATTGACGTAGAGAATACCGAGGAACTGAAATATTAAAAGAACGCAAGTACTAAGTTGAATAGAAATAAAACAGCTGAAATGCTTAATTACTAAAGTAGAAAAATAAACAATTGCCCGGCCTCCCTCTCTTCAGGGAGAGGGACCGAGGGTGAGGTCAAAATGCCAAACGCAACTTATATAGCGCTCATTCCTTTACTGCCACTGGCAGGTTTTTTATTGCTTGGAATATTTGGAAGAAAATATTTTAAGAATACTTCAGGTATTATTGGAACAACATTATTGCTGATCTCAGCTGTGTTGGCTTTATACACTGCCTATGGGTATTTTTTTGAGTATGGAAAGGTTGATGGCATATATCAGAAATTAGTGCCGTTAAAATATACCTGGTTACAATTTTCAGAAGGAGTTTCTATAGATATGGGCATTATCATCGACCCTATATCTGTGATGATGCTGGTGGTTGTAACTTTTATTTCACTGATGGTGCATATTTATAGCCTGGGTTACATGAAGGGAGAAGAAAGATTTCCTACTTATTATGCTTTCCTCGGGCTCTTTACTTTTTCTATGCTTGGGCTTGTTGTTTCTTCCAATATTTTCCAGATATATATATTCTGGGAGTTGGTTGGTGTATCTTCTTTCTTACTGATCGGTTATTATTATGATAAACCAAGTGCTGTTGCTGCTTGTAAAAAAGCTTTTATTGTAACACGTTTTGCAGATGTTGGTTTTTTGATCGGCATATTAATTCTCTCATTCTATTCAGGAACTTTGGACTTTAATACACTTATCGCAACATTAACTTCACCTGAATCAAATGAATATAAGAGTGCAATCAGTGCTTCTTTCCTCGGTGTATCTGCTTTAACCTGGGGTTTGGTTTTGGTTTTCATTGGCGGTGCCGGTAAGAGTGCTATGTTTCCTTTACACATCTGGTTACCCGATGCCATGGAAGGTCCTACACCAGTTTCAGCATTGATACATGCTGCAACCATGGTTGTTGCCGGCGTATTTTTAGTTGCAAGATTATTTCCGGTATTTGCTATTTCATCGCCGGGTGCATTGAGTTTGGTTGGTTATGTAGGTGCCATCTCTGCATTAATTGCAGCCGTTATTGCCTGCACACAAACCGATATTAAAAGGGTATTGGCTTATTCCACCATGTCGCAGATAGGTTATATGATGTTTGCATTAGGTGTTTCAAAATATGGCGGTGAAGAAGGTTTGGGATATACTGCTTCCATGTTCCATTTATTTACACATGCTATGTTCAAAGCATTGTTATTCCTTGGTGCAGGCGCAGTCATTCATTTTATACACAGCAACGAAATGAAGGACATGGGAGGATTAAGAAAATATTTACCCATCACTCACATAACTTTTTTAATTGCCTGCCTGGCCATTGCAGGTGTACCACCGTTTGCAGGGTTCTTCAGTAAGGAAGAAATTTTATTGGCTGCTTATCAGCATAACCCAACCATTTACTGGATTGCGTTGATCACTTCGGGGTTAACGGCTTTTTATATGTTCCGTCTATATTTCAGTATTTTTTGGGGCAAAGCTCCCTCTCCTTTGGAGAGGGCGGGGGGTGAGGTTCATGAGGTCCATCACGGCGAGGGTGGATTTGCAATGATGCTGCCACTTGTATTATTGGCTGTGGGTGCGGCAGTAGCAGGGTTCATTCCTTTTGGTCATTTTGTTAGCTCAGATGGAACCGCATTGGAAAGTAAATTTCATTTGGAGTTTTCTATCGCCCCGGTTGCATTGGGCTTAATTGGAATTTTTACCGCTATGTGGATGTATAAAAAACAAAGTGACAAACCTGATAAGATCGCTGCTTCATTGAGTGGTTTATACAAAGTGGCGTATCATAAATTTTATATTGATGAGATATATCTATTCATCACCCAGAAAATAATTTTCAATTTAATTGGAAGGCCGGCAGCATGGTTTGATAAAACTGTGGTAGATGGACTAATGAATGCAACGGGAAACACAACACAATGGATCTCAGAAAAAATAAAAAGATTTCAATCTGGTAAAGTGCAGCAATATGCCATTTACTTTTTAGTGGGAGTAATTGGACTGGCTTTACTGTTTATATATGTATGGAAATGATATGCAAATTATGAATGTAGAATTATGAATTATGAATGGGCAAATTCATAATTCATAACTCATAATTCTAAATTATTAAAATGAATCTATCGTTATTGATATTATTACCATTACTCACTGCAATAGTCATATTGTTGATGCGGAATGCAAACCAGGTTAAATGGGTTGCATTGGCTGGCTCTGCCATTCAGTTTGTATTGGCTTTTGTATTGTTGTTTGCTTTTCGCAATGAACGGGCAGGAGGTAATACTGCACAAATGTTATTTGAACTGCAATACAACTGGTTCCCCGCATGGCATATCAGTTTTCATTTAGGTGTAGATGGAATTTCTGTGGCGATGATCCTGTTAACTGCATTTGTAGTTATTGCAGGTGTACTGGTCTCCTGGAACGTAACAAAAATGACCAAAGAGTTTTATTTTTTACTCATCTTGTTAAGTCTTGGTGCGTATGGTTTCTTTATTTCTCTTGACCTCTTCATTTTATTTTTCTTTTTAGAGATAGCTGTTATTCCAAAATATTTACTCATTGGTATTTGGGGAAGCGGAAAAAAAGAATACAGCGCAAATAAACTGGCATTAATGCTTATGGGAGGCTCAGCCCTTGTGTTAGTTGGGCTTTTAAGCATTTATTTTAATGCCCCAAACAGAAGTTTTGATCTGATGATCCTCTCCAAAAGTTTTATTTCGCCGGAGGTACAGCAAATATGTTTCCCGTTATTATTTGTGGGCTTTGGTGTGTTCACTGCCTTGTTCCCTTTTCATACCTGGGTGCCCGATGGACACTCTTCTGCGCCAACAGCAGGATCAATGTTCCTGGCCGGAATCTCTATGAAGCTTGGCGGTTATGGTTGTTTACGGGTAGCTACTTACTTATTGCCACAGGGGGCACAACAATATGCAACAGTTGTCATTGTTCTTTCTGTCATCGCTATTTTATACGGCGCCTTCGCCACCATGATGCAGAAAGATCTGAAATACATCAATGCTTATTCATCGGTTAGTCATTGCGGATTTGTTTTGCTGGGTATCGGTATGTTAACCAAAACTTCTATGACAGGTGCTGTAATGCAAATGGTTTCGCATGGTTTGATGACGGCTCTTTTCTTTGCTGTTATAGGTATGATATACGAACGTACACATACCAGGCAGGTGAGTGAGATGGGCGGACTTTTAAAAAGAATGCCTTTTATCGGTACTGTATTATTTATTGTTGGCTTGTGTTCGCTTGGCTTACCGGGACTGAGTGGCTTTGTTGCGGAGATGACAGTCTTTATGGGTTCGTGGGAAAATCCTGATACATTTAGCCGTGTGGCAACGATACTGGCTTGTCTTTCTATAGTAGTAACGGCTGTTTATATTTTAAGGGCTGTTGCAAAAACAGTTATGGGGCCATTGAAAGATGAATTTAAAAATTTAACCGATGCCAAATGGAATGAAAAACTGGCTGCATTGATTTTAATAGCTGGTATCCTGGCCATTGGCATAGCGCCGTTCTGGCTGAACGACCTGGTAAGACCGGCTATTGAAATAATTAAAGAAAAACTAATGATGGTACCGCCCATAGATTAAGTATGAATGAATTTCTGACAATAATGAAAAGCGAACTGCTGATCACTGTGATCATCTTCCTGCTCCTGTTTATTAAATTGGGCAAAGGGCTGAAGAATGAATCTATGCTGTTGTTGATACAGGTTTTGTTATTGCTGAATTTTATTGCAGGTTTCTTTTTCAACAAAGAAGGAACCCTGTTTGACGGGATGTATCAGACCACCGCTATGATTGCCCTGCAGAAAAATATTTTAAACTTAGGTGTTTATCTCATCTCATTATTATTTGCCGGTTGGTTTAAAAAATCGGAGCACATGCCGGAATTTTTTATGCTGATGTTGTCTGCATTGCTGGGTATGTTCTTCTTGATTTCCAGTGGCAACCTGCTGATGTTCTTTCTATCGCTGGAACTGGCCACTATTCCGGTTGCAGCTATGGCCAACTTTGATCTTGATAAAAAAAGATCTTCAGAAGCCGCCATGAAGATGATCCTGACTTCAGCTTTTTCTTCAGGTATTTTGTTATTTGGTATCTCCCTGATCTATGGAGCAACCGGTACTATAAGTTTTGTAGAACTTCCGAAACACCTGGATGGTAGCTCATTGCAGATACTGGTATTGGTATTTTTATTTGCCGCTTTTGCTTTTAAATTATCCATTGTTCCTTTCCACTTATGGACAGCAGATGTGTATGAAGGATCGCCAATAGCAACAACTTCTTTTCTTTCGGTTATCTCAAAAGGAGCCGTTGCTTTTATATTCATGGCAACTTTATACAAGGTATTTCAGCCCATGCATGAAGTATGGTATAACATGGTGATGATCTTATCCATTGCTACCATGATCATTGGAAACCTGTTTGCATTGCGGCAGCAGAATATCAAACGCTTCCTTGCATTTTCTTCCATTGCACAGGTGGGCTTTATTTTAGTAGGTATCAGCAGTAATTCAATTGAAGGAACTACTTCGGTTGTTTATTTTATCCTCATCTATGTATTTTCAAACCTGGCTGCATTTGGAGTAGCTGCTGCCATTTCATCGCAAACTAATAAAGAGAATATTGATGATTATAAAGGCCTGTATCAAACCAATCCTTTTTTAAGCTGGGTGCTGGCACTGGCATTATTTTCATTGGCTGGTATTCCGCCTACAGCTGGATTTTTTGGTAAATTATTTTTACTGACTGCCGGTGCATCGAAAGGCAGTTATTTCTTTATTACCATTGCAGCCCTGAATATGATTGTTTCTCTATATTATTATTTAAGGGTTATACGTGCTGTGTTTATGGAGAAGAATGAAAACCCAATAGAAAAAGTGCAAATTGATCTCTCTGCAAAACTTGGATTGACAATTTGTGGAGCAGGAATTATTTTGGTTGGATTATTGAGCTGGATCTATGATTATATACAAAGTATGGTTTAGGAGTTTAGGGGTTTAGTAGTTTAGAACTACATCCCTAAACCCTAAACTACTAAACTACTAAACGAAATGGCCATTAATAAAAATCACGAATTTGAAGAACTGGATGGCGTTAAATGCGGCATTGTGGAGAAGAATGTTTCGCCGGAAAGAGTTGCCTTCTTAAAAAAATTACTGGAATATAATAAATTTACTGTGGTGGTTGTTCTCTCTCCTCCAGCAAAAGTTGTTGCTACACCGGTTGCAAAAGCTGCGGAAGCCCGCCCGGATGACGCGGTCGGCCGGGGAGAAGAGACGCCTTTACCTCCTGCTCCTGTGCCTGCAGCACCTGAAACGTTTACCCTTGGTGTAACCGATTACACATACAATACCATCAATGCTATTTACGGAAGGTTGCTTAAAACACCCGACGGACATGTTGTAACCATGGCTTATTGGCATCAACAAGAAGCAGTAAGTCACGATGAGATCCCTTATTACGAACATCTATAAAATCTTCCAATCCTTGCGTATCAAACCTTTGCCAGTATTGATTCTTTCTTTATGATGAGAATCAGTTTCAGATATGAGTTATGTTTTCAATTATACAGCAGAGTTGGGTTAACTCTGTATGGAATAAAAGAATTTAAACCATGAAAAAAGATGCTAAAGCAGCAAAGTATGTTTACTTTTTTGGCGGCGGCAAAGCCGATGGAAATGAATCAATGAAAAATCTTTTAGGTGGCAAGGGAGCCAATCTTGCAGAAATGGCAGGGCATCCAAAACTCCGGCTACCGGTACCTTCGGGGTTCACAGTTACCACTGAAGTCTGCACTTATTTTTATAACAATAAAAAAACCTATCCCAAAACTTTAAAGAGCCAGGTAGAAGAGTCGTTTGGCAAAATGGAAAAGCTAGCCGGTAAAAAATTCGGTGATGAAAAAAATCCGTTACTGGTTTCCATACGTTCGGGTGCCAGGCGAAGTATGCCGGGTATGATGGAGACCGTGCTGAATGTTGGGTTGAATGAAAAAACCATCAAAGGCATGATTGCCCAAAGTGCTGATGAACGTTTTGCTTATGATGCTTATCGCCGCCTGATCATGATGTATGCTGATGTGGTAATGGAAAAAGGTGCCGGCATTAGTGCAAAGAATAATAAAGGTATCCGCAAAATACTGGATGAAAAACTGGAACATATAAAACAAAAGCAGGGATATAAAAGTGATACAGAATTAACTGTTGATGAATTAAAAGAACTGGTGAAGGATTATAAAAAAACAGTGAAGAAAATTTTAGGTAAAGATTTTCCGGAAGATCCGTGGCAACAATTGTGGGGAGGCATTGGCGCTGTGTTCAGCAGTTGGAACGGAAAAAGAGCCATTGAATACCGCCACATTGAAAAAATTCCGGATGAATGGGGAACTGCTGTAAATGTGCAGGCCATGGTGTTTGGCAATATGGGTAACGACAGTTGCACAGGTGTTGGCTTTACAAGAAATCCCGGGACAGGTGAAAATAAATTTTATGGCGAATACTTAGTGAATGCACAAGGAGAAGATGTAGTGGCCGGTATAAGAACACCTGCACCGGTAAATCAATATTCCATGAATGAACAAAGCAAACAGTATACTTCGCTTGAAAAATTAATGCCAGCTCTGTATAAGGAATTGTACAGTTATCAAAAAAGATTGGAAGACCATTATAAGGATATGCAGGATATCGAGTTCACCATAGAAAAAGGAAAACTCTATATGTTGCAATGCCGGGTAGGTAAAAGGAATGGTATTGCTGCAGTACGTATGGCAACAGAGATGCATAAAGAAAAACTGATCGATGCCAAAACGGCTATCATGAGGGTTGCGCCCAATCAATTGATTGAATTGTTGCTACCTATGCTTGATCCAAAAGCAGAGCTGCTGACCAGGCCCATTGCAAAAGGTTTGCCAGCCGGCCCCGGCGGCGCAATAGGACGTGTTGTTTTTTCATCGGATGATGCTGTAGCATGGGCGCTTAAAGGTGAAAAAGTGATATTGGTAAGAGAAGAAACCTCACCGGAAGATGTTGATGGTATGCATAAAGCACAGGCCATACTTACAACAAAAGGGGGTATGACATCACATGCTGCTCTGGTAGCAAGAGGCTGGGGAAAATGTTGTATTGTGGGTTGTGGCAATATTGAAATACATGAAGACACCAAAACATTTCATGCAAAGAATAATGTGATCATTAAAGAAGGTGAATGGATAAGCCTGAATGGAACAAAAGGATTGGTGTATGAAGGAAACGTGGCATTGACCGAAATGGATATTAATAAAAACAGTTCATACAAAGACCTGGTAAAGTTAGTTGATAAAGCGAAAACGATGGGTGTAAGAACGAATGCCGAAACACCTAAAGATGCAGCACAGGCTATAAAATTTGGTGCCGAAGGAATTGGCCTGTTCCGTACAGAACACATGTTCTATGGAGAAGGAAGTGAACAGCCTTTGTTCCTGTTGCGTAAAATGATTGTGAGTAAAACTGCGGCAGAAAGACTTTCCGCACTTAATGAATTGTATAAGTATGTAAAGAAAGATATCAAGGATACGTTGATGGTTATGAAAGGTTACCCGGTTACTATCCGTTTACTCGACCCACCCCTGCATGAATTTGTTCCGCATGATATTGATAAACTTCACCAGTTGAGCAAGGAACTGCATATCAGCATGAGTGTATTGAGACGGCGGGTACTTTCACTTCATGAAAATAATCCGATGCTTGGCCACCGTGGTGTGCGGTTGGGTATCAGTTATCCTGAAATAACAGAAATGCAGGTGAAGGCTGTTTTTGAAGCCACAGCCGAAATGCTGAAAGCAGGAAAAAAAGCATTTCCTGAGATCATGGTTCCGGTAACGGTAACAGTAAATGAATTGATTCATCAGAAAGTTATTGTAGATAAAGTGTATAAAGAGGTTTGTGATAAATTCAGGATGAAAAAAATACCTTACCTGTATGGCACCATGATTGAAACACCAAGGGCCGCCATCAGGGCAGAGTTAATGGCGCATGTAGCTGACTTCTTCAGTTACGGTACCAACGATCTTACACAAATGAGTTTTGGTTTCAGCAGGGATGATATTGGAGGCTTCTTACCCAGGTACCTCGATCTGAAGATCCTGCCTTATGACCCTTTCCAGACCATTGACCAGGATGGAGTTGGTGAATTGGTTCGTTCAGGAATAGAACGTGGCCGTAAAGCAAAACCACATCTTGAAGTGGGCATCTGTGGTGAACATGGAGGTGATGCGGAAAGTGTAAAATTCTTTCATCGGATTGGTATGAACTATGTAAGTTGTTCTCCATTCAGGGTACCCATAGCCAGATTGGCAGCAGCGCAGGCCGCTATTGAATCTTCTGTAAAATAAAATTGAAGCCGATATAAATTAAAGAAGGGTTTGTATTCAAACCCTTCTTTAATATTAAAATTAAAAAATTAATTCCGATCAACTTATTCCGGTAATTTTTCCATTCACTACATCAATAAATTTTGCCTGCGGAACTTTCGGTAATCCGGGCATCCGCATGATCTCGCCACAAACAGCTACAATAAAACCGGCACCACGGTTGATGACGATGTCTTCCACATCAATAAAAAAATCACCATCCAGGCCACTTTTAGCAACATTATCTGTAAATGAGTACTGTGTTTTTGCCATACACACGGGCAGATGTTCCAGTCCTAGCGTTTTAATTTTTGCGATCATGTCTTTGGCTTTTTTATACAGCACAACGCCTTTACCTCCATAAATAATTTGAACGATCTTATTCATCTTGGTTTCAATATCATCTGTCAATTCGTAAGTATGATTTAATGCAGGAGATGGGTTTTCGCAAATATCAACCACAGCCTGTGCCATTTCTACAGCACCTTGTCCGCCTAAAGTAAATGCATCATTAACTGCGAATGCCGCACCTTTTCCGGCACACCAGTTTC
>JBDTUK010000156.1:0-11880 GCA_040007795.1 Ferruginibacter sp. | reverse complement strand
CTGCCGGTATCTGGTCTAATGTAAGGGTAGTGGGCCTGCCATCAACAAATATTTGTGGTGCTGCATTGCGTAAGGTTACGTTTCCATCAATATCAACATTTAAAGAAGGTACATTTTTCATTACATCTACAGCGGTTCCACCAACGCTGGTAAGATTTTTTTCTACATTAAAAACCTTGCGGTCTATTTTCATTTCAAGTAAGGCTTTGCTGGCCGATACAGTCACATTCTGTAATTGCAAAGCATCTGGTTCAAGTTTTAAATTGCCAAGGTCTTTGTCTACTCCACTGAGCATGCTGCTGAAGTCGCCGTTTTTAGCGGCAGCCATGTTCAATTCAAAATTAACTTTTTGTTCTATGGGTTTAAAACCGATTGCTGTGATCTTTAATTTGTAACTGGCCATTATGTTCAGGTTCTCTAAACTGAACTCTCCTTTTTTGGTGGTCAGCATTCCGCTTACAATCACATCTTTTCTCTTTTTGCTAACAGAATCAAATTTGTTTTGTATTAGCTGAACAGATGCAGCTTCAACAGGCTTCCCTGTAGTGGTTTCTACTATCTTGCCATAAAAGTGGCCAAGGTTCATGTTTTGTCCACCTGTTCGTCCGGCAGCACCGCCAGGAAATTGAGCGAATGTAAAAGAGAGGCTAAGGGTAAAAGCCAAAATCAAAAAAGATCTAATTAAGTTTGTCATCAGTGAACCAGTTGTTTTTTTAAATTTAATTGAGCGCAAAGTACCTCTTAAAAACCCGGACTTTCTACAATTAAGATGATGAATGGTATAATAAAGTGGGGAACAGGCGGCTTTCTTAACAAATTGTCAGCTATACACTTGCATATTTATAAAAACATGCAACATACCTGTAATTAAGCCAATAACGGCTCCCATCAGTTGAAAGTATAAAAACATATTTTTTGCAGCTTTGTTTAGCATTTCTTCTGCTTTTACCAGGGAAAAGCCTGCTATTTTTTCTGTAACCAGTTTTTCTACGTTAATGTCCTGTTTCAGCCTGGCCATATAACTCTTCATTAAGATCGGAAAAA
The DNA here is from genome assembly GCA_040007795.1 of Ferruginibacter sp. Classification (GTDB taxonomy): domain Bacteria; phylum Bacteroidota; class Bacteroidia; order Chitinophagales; family Chitinophagaceae; genus Ferruginibacter. Next base: position 10,836 of record JBDTUK010000156.1, on the reverse strand, counting down.
GGCTTTCCAATTCCAGTAAAAAAGCACCTTTTAACTGGTTAATGGTTTTATCTCCAATGAACATAGAGAGCATTGGGAAAGTATCTTTTAATTTCTCCCGTAAAAAAATGTCAATATGATTTTCAATTTCCGGTTTTAGCTTATTCAGGTTGTCGGGGTTGGTAACTTTTTCTTCAAGGTCAGAAAAAGATAAAAACTCTTTACTGACCATGCTTCCTAATTGTTGTGCAATTGCCTGTTGATTTTTTGGAATGATGCCCTGAAGTTTAAGACCGGGTAAAGAAATTGACTTGCTGGGATGAAATAGCAGCTTAACAGCGATCCAGGTGGTTATCCAACCAGTAAAGACTGATAAGAGAATTGGTAAAACATATTGCATCCAGTGCATTCGATTTGTTTATGGATTGCAAAGAAAGCCATTTAACAAGGCTGTTCAAAATGTAATTTTGAAGGCGTACTGTTTTTCTTTATTTTTGCGCTCTGTTAAATGGTAGTCGTAGCTCAGTTGGTTAGAGCATCAGATTGTGATTCTGAGGGTCGGGGGTTCGAGCCCCCTCGATTACCCTAAAAAGCCCCGGTCCATAACCGGGGCTTTTTATTTCGCAGGATTTTTCTTTATTTTTTATGAGCAGGCAGCGATAAAAATTACCGCTTATCCGTTCTCTTTTCCAAAAAAATGCTTTAACAAAACATTATTCAAAATGTTACGTTTAGTATAAGTGTAAACAAGCGTTTTTCCGTTATTTTTACAACATGCAAAAAATTGCACAATTTATGATGAGTAAAAAATCCATACCGGTAATACTGGTACTTACCGCAGCAAGCCTTTTTTTAGCTTTTCAAACACAGGGCAAATCCGACCATGATAATCCCAAATCAAAGTACACAAAAATAGTCCGTACCGTAGGTGTTTTACTGGAACAGGGCCATTACAGCCCTAAAAAGATTGACGATGATTTTTCAAAACTTGTGTTGAAAAAATTCATTGGTGATATGGACAACGAAAAGAATATTTTTTTACAGAGCGATATTGAAGATTTTGAAAAATACAGCAATAAGATAGATGATGAAATTCATGGTGCCGACCTGATATCTTTCTTTGCCATAAATGAAGTTTATTTAAAGCGCCTGAATGAAACTACAGGTTTGTATAGTGATATACTGGCTAAACCTTTTGATTTTACTAAGGATGAAAATGTAATGCTGGACCGTGAAAAACTGAGCAATCCGAAAACAGAGACCGATAGAAAAGAAATATGGAGAAAGCGTTTAAAATACCTGACACTGGCCAAATATTCAGATTTGCTGGATGACAGGGAAAAAAATAAAGGCAAAGAAAATTTCAAATTGAAAGCTGACTCTACCCTGGAAAGAGAAGCCAGGGAGTCAGTGAGAAAACAGCTGGAAAGATATTTTACTACCAAGAAGACACGGGAGAACAGTGATGAAAACTTCAGCACGTTTGTGAATGCAATTACCAATACCATGGACCCTCATACGGATTATTTTGCACCCATTGAAAAACGTTCGTTTGATGAAACGCTGAAAGGAAGCTTCTTCGGTATTGGTGCCCAGCTTAAGGAAGATGATGGAAAAATAAAGATAGCTTCATTAATATCGGGTGGCCCGGCCTGGAAAAACGGTGACCTGAAGGCAGATGATGAGATCATTAAAATAGGACAGGGAAGTGCCGAACCGGTTGATGTTACCGGTTATTCTACAACCGACGCGGTGAAACTGATACGTGGCGCAGAAAAAGGATCGGAAGTAAGGTTAACTATCAGGAGAATGGATGGCACAGTTAAAGTGATCACGTTAATAAGAGATGAAATAAAACTGGATGATTCATTTGCAAAAAGCGCCATCATAAATGGCGATCATAAAATAGGATATATCTATTTACCCGAGTTTTATATTGATTTTGCAAATCCTGATGGTGCTAAATGTTCAGAAGATGTAGCTAAAGAAATACAAAAACTTAAGGCTGAAAATGTAGAAGGTATTATTATGGACCTGCGAGATAATGGCGGCGGATCATTACCAGAAGTGGTGAAAATGGCCGGGCTGTTTATTGAAGATGGCCCTATTTGTGTGGTAAAGGGGCGTGAGGATAAACCTTATCAATGGAAAGACAAAGACAGAGGCGTTTTATACAGCGGACCATTAACAGTAATGGTGAACGAATTCAGTGCAAGTGCTTCGGAGATATTTGCAGCAGCCATACAGGATTATAAGAGAGGTATTATTATTGGCAGCAGTTCTACATATGGTAAAGGAACGGTTCAACGCACAATCCCTTTGAACCCTGAGAGTGAAAACCCTGCTTTTGTAAACAAGAATACTGAAGACCTGGGATCTGTAAAATTGACCCTCCAGAAATTCTACCGTATAAATGGTGGCTCCACGCAATTAAAAGGTGTTACTCCGGATATTGTTATACCCGACAGGTTGGAGTATTTGAAATTTCGTGAAAAAGATAATACTGCCGCCTTACCCTGGGATGAAATTACAAAAGCAGATTATAAACCCTGGACAAGCACCATCAGCAATAGTGTGGTGGTTGCTGCAACGGATAACCAGATCGCTAAAAGCCCCGTGTTCAGTAAAATAAAAACAAGCAGTGAGTGGCTGGAAAAAAATAATGATAAAGAATATTCCCTGAACCTTACTAAGTATAAAGAAGAGCAAAAGCAATTTAAAGCTATGGCCAAGGAATTGGATGACCTGTATAAACTAACCAAGGAAATGAGTGTGAAGAATCCCGAGGCTGACGCTGTTGTAATTAATGCTGCAAAAGACAAAATGGAAAAAAATACACAATGGCTGAAAAGGGTGAGTAACGATATTTATATTGATGAAACGGTTAAGGTGATGAATAATATGATCATCCAGAGTGCTACTGCAAAAAGTAATTGACTTAGTGTGATATTCTAAACTATAAAATACCATAGGTAACTCACTTATGGTATTTTTTTTAGTTATTAAATATAATTCCTTATTTTTTTGTAATTAAGCTGCTGATTAGTAATACAAAAAGGAAGAATGTCAACCAGGCCACAAAAAAAATCAGGATAAAAGCTTTGAATTTTAATAAAACATAGTATATCTTTGTGATACCTCTTTATAAAAATTCGCTTACCCCGTCCACGTATCTTTAGAAATTCTCCATTGTAATATCTCCTGAAAGATTGTCTTTGTGATTGTAACGCATCACTGAATGTCCTTACAAAGCCATATGCTTACCGCATATTATTAACTCTAAACCACAAGACAATGAAAAATTTTACCTCATTACGAGAAATCGTAACTGTTTGCAGTATGGTATTAGTATCCATATTTGCCACACATCAATCTTCAAATGCCCAGGTAGTAAGACCTTACGGCGGCCCAATTTTTTCTGATAATTTACACGGAGGACATACTGTGTTTGGTAACACGATCACCGCAATTTATAGCAGTGGCAGCGGTAGTACGGGTATTGTGAATACTGCGTATATGAATGATTTTGATACCAGCAATAATGGTAATTACTCTGGCACCAGAACGAGTGCTTACGCCAACAACAGTTCCAATATTCAATTTGTGGATGTTGATGGTACCAGCAGTATTACTTCCTTATTGGCTTATGGCGGCATGTGGAAATATTATTCTTTGAATAATTATAACGCTGCGCCGCCCAACGTGTCCAGCCTGAACTGGACACAGGACGCATATAATGATGCTTCCAACTGGACTAATACAGCCAATAACAGCAATGCGTTTGGTTATAATGAGCCGGGTGTTAATTCGCCTGTGCAAACCAACCGGGAAACGTATTACCTGAGAAGGGATATTAATATTACAAACCCCTTGCAATATTCTACTATCACGTTAACAGTAAAATATGATGACGGTGCTATTATTTATGTAAATGGTATTGAAGTAGCCAGGATGAATATGCCATCTGGTTCAGCACCTTATGGAACGAGCCCAAGCGCCAGCAGAAATTATAATGATGGTGATTTTGTACTTGACATACCGTCATCAAGTTTTACAAATGGAAATAACCAGGTTGCTGTGGCATTATACAACAGAAGTACTGGCGCTAATGATTTTTATTATGATATGAAACTTGATGGCAATCCCATAAATACATTTAACTCTTCTTCTGCAGACCTAATTATGCCTTCAGGCTCTAACACCATTAAATTTGCCCGGCTATACTGGGGTGGCAGAATTGCCGGAGGTACCGGTGGTAGTGGAAATATTAATTTAAGAACAGTAAAGATCCGTAAGGGTACTTCAGGTGCATACACAACTGTTGTAGCACCAATATCACAGGTAGATAAGAGTTTAGTATCAGCACCCGACTCTGCATATCAATCTTATTTTGACCTGACTGCTTTTGTAAGTGCTAATGGAGCAGGTACATACACAGTTGCTGATGTTACAGCTTCAACAGGGTCAGCAAGTGCAGGAAACTATGCAGCATGGTCAATTGTAGTTGTTTATGAAAACCCGGTTGTTTCTTATAACAGCGTAAGGGTTTATGACGGATATTTACAGGTTTACAACGGAGGTGCACAGACAATAACGCTTACAGGTTTAAACGTTCCTTCAGCTCCTCTTGTTTCCTCTGATGCGTATATGACAGCTATGGCATGGGAAGGAGATGCAAGCCTGGCTATTACTAATAATAATCCGATGGGAGATTATATCAAAGTAAATGGAACGGTTGCCGGTATAAGAGTAAACCGTACTACAAATTTCTGGAATGGAACCATTTCAAAAAACGGGAATTTTGTTACTACAAAGAATCCTGATTTTAAAAATCAGATGAGTATTGATATTGATGAACTTGAAGTTGGGGTTGGTTATGGTATTTTATCTAATGCAACCCAGGTTAATATTGAATTTGGAAGCGAAGCAGATCAGTATTTCCCCAGCCTGTTTGCATTTACCATTAAATCGAAGGATCCGGATATTACTTTGGATAAAACAGTAAGTGATGGCACTGCACCGTTTGGCCAGCTTCAGATCAATGAGATATTAACTTATACTTTATCCGGTTCAAATATTGGAACAGCGGCAGCTTTAAATTGTACTGTCGTTGATACACTTCCGGCTAATGTTACCTATGTTCCCAGTTCAATGATAGTTGTAAGTTGTCCAGGTTTTCCAAGTAACTGTTCACAAACAGATGCTTCAGATGCTGATTTCGCTTTTAAAGGTACAAGTAGCGGAAAAACCTATGTAAAATTCTATATTGGAACAGGAAAAACAAGTACTTCGGGTGGTACTTTGCAACCAGGCGAAACCTATACACTTAGATTCAAAGTTGTTACTCCTTCTTCCGTGCCGTTGTTATCAACAGTAACAAACACAGCCCGTATTACAGGGCAAAATATTTTTGGAGATCAGTTTGTAGATGATGGAACCGCCAATATAGCTGCAGGAAGCGTAATGGCAGTAAAAATGACCTCATTCACTGTTAAGAAAGAAAATAATGATGCAGTTTTAAGATGGACAACAGTTAGTGAAACCAATAACGACCATTTTGAGATAGAACGTAGTGTTGATGGTCTTAATTTCTCTAAGATGGGTACAATGTCTGGTAATGGTACAACTTCATTGACTAAAAATTACACCTATCCTGATGCATTGATAAATGTAACTTCAAAAATTCTGTATTACCGTCTACGTGTTGTTGATATAGATGGCAAGGCTTCTTACAGCCAGGTGGTGGCATTAAGGCTTGATGGCTCAATTATCGTAAATAACTTAACTGTTTATCCTAATCCATTCACTAATAATATTAAGTTACAGATACATAGTACAAAAGAAGAAAACAGTACTGTACGCTTCATCAATATGAATGGTCAGGAGGTTTTAAAACGTAATGTAATACTTCAACCGGGGGATAATATTATAATTGTAAAAGACCTGGATACTGTTGCTCCCGGCACGTATGTGATGGAGTTTAGAACAGGAGATGGAGTGATAACACAAAAAATAGTTAAGAGATAATAATTCAGGGATAGTAATAACTAAATTCCCAATCACTGGTGATTGGGAATTTTTTATTCTGTGAAACCTGTTGTTTTTATAAATACCGTTCTTCTATCACTTTTTTATGATGATAAAAATGCCCCAGGGTGGTAAAGCCTATGCTATTAACTGTGGCCGGGTTATTATTTGACAGGCCCGAAGTCTCAAGCATTTCATCAGTAAAACTTTTAAACATTATTTCGGTTCCTTTACGCACTGTTAAAAACTCTTCCACCATATCCAGCCATTTTCTGCCATTGCCATTTGAATTGGCTGCATAATCATTCTCATCAAACCCTGGTAAGGAAGTGATTTCTTTACGGGATATGCACAATGCCCGGTAATTAAATATCCTTTCGGTATCAATGATGTGCTGCAATACTTCTTTTAATGTCCATTTGTCATCTGCATATGCATAAGCAGATTTCTCTTCAGTAATTTTTGATAAGAACTCCTTAATGATGGGCAGCTGATTCTGATATGCAGTTAACAGGTCTTCTTCCGGTACCTGCGAAACATACTTTTGAAAGTAAGCAGGATAACTTGTTAGTGATGGTTTTGGCATAATGAATGAATTAAATTTTTATTTAGCAGATAAAGTACTTACCCTTTTTTACTCTTTACCAATTTAGGTTTAGGTAATATTTCTTTTTGATCTTTTATTTCGCCCTTTAATGTGGCAGCCAGCTTAACGGCTTCATACGCATTAACTATACCACCTGTTTTTGAAATTTCACTAAGGTCAACAGTTTCATCTGTGCCGGGTTTGGTTACTTTATATTCCGGTTTCTGTGCAGATTTTTCTATTACATACTTTAACTGCTTTGCAGACAGGGTAGGGAAGTATTCCAAGGTTAATGCAGCAATACCTGATACCAATGGAGCTGCCATGCTGGTTCCCTGTAAATTGCCATAATTATTTCCACCGGGAAGTGTGGAGTATATTTGAACCCCCGGCGAAAAAACATCTACTTCTTTTTTACCATAGTTACTGAAATAACCAACTAAACCACCTGCTTTAGGGTCGCCACTTGCACCCACGGTAATTAAATTATTTGCCCTGCCTTTTCCATCCTTATAAACAGGGTTCGGAAAATTATCTGTTGTATCAATGTCCTTTGAACTATTGCCTGCTGCTAAAACCAATAACACATTTTTACTTTCGGCATAGCGAAAGGCATCATCCACCCATTGTTTTTGCGGTGAGTAGTTCTTTCCAAAACTCATGCTTATTACACGGGCACCATTATCAACGGCATAGCGTACAGCGAGTGCAATGTCTTTATCATGCTCATCTCCATCAGGTACAACACGTAACATCATGATACGCACATTATCTGCAACTCCATCCATTCCTTTTCCATTATTACGTACAGCAGCTATAATGCCAGAGCAATGTGTACCATGCATTGGAAAATCTGCCATGATATCATTGTTACCATAACCAATATCTTTTATATTGCTTTCATCGTCGCCGACAATATTTTTTCTGTATGCTATAGGAGGAGCTTTTTTTGCTTCTGTTTTTCTTTGTTCGCCTTCTACATATTCAATATACTCACTTAACCCATCTATAAATTCTTTATTGGTTTGGTCAAGCAGGTTATTAGCTTTCATTAGCCCTAACAGATTATTCTTTGCTCTTTTTTCCTCTAATGATTTGGTAGAATATGCCTCCAGTTCTGTCCCGGTAAAAATTTCTTTACCCATACTAATTTTTAAAGTACTATCACTTCTTTGTAACCCTGTATAAATATCTTTCAGGGAAAGAACATCAACATTCGATACATCATCTTCTTTATTATCATTACCGGTAATGGCTGCTTTTGCTTTCAGGAACATTTCGTATTCATAGGCCTGGTCTTTGGTCAGGGTTTCTATCTTAACCTCTTTATTATCCCATTTAGATTTTAACCCATAATAAACCCTGGCACCTTCATCACTGTCTTCCTTAACATTTCTTCCATCTTTGCCGCCCAAAAAATTCCAGCCATGCACATCATCTATGTAACCATTTTGATCATCATCAATACCATTTCCGGGAATTTCTTTAGGATTGGTCCAGAGAACAGATTTCAGATCTTCCTGGAGTGTATCAATACCCTGGTCTATAACAGCCACTACAACGGTTTTGCTTTTAAGGTTTTTGCTTTTTAAAAAACTGTAGGCTTTATCTATACTAACACCATAGAAGCCGCTCGTTTGCCTGTCCATTAAATGCCATCCTTTTGGCACTTCATTTTTTTGTGCAAAAGAAGACAGTGCTGTACTTAATGCAATAATAAAAATCTTAGAAAATTTATTCATATTGGGTGTTTGTTTAGGCGAAATTAAATGGTATGCTTATCACAGCTGCACCGTTCATCTTTATTTGCAAAACTTTATAGGTCAAATTTAATGCCCTGTGCAAGCGGGAGTTTATCGGTATAATTGATGGTATTGGTTTGCCTGCGCATATACACTTTCCATGCATCACTTCCGCTTTCACGTCCGCCACCGGTCTCTTTTTCACCACCAAAAGCACCACCGATCTCTGCACCGGATGTTCCGATATTTACATTGGCAATACCACAATCACTTCCTGCCTGCGATAAAAACTGTTCTGCCTCCCTAAGGTTTCCCGTCATGATGGCTGAAGATAAGCCCTGCGGCACTCCATTTTGCAAAGCAATGGCTTCATCCAGTGTTTTGTATTTCATCAAATATAAAATGGGTGCAAAAGTTTCATGCTGAACAATAGCAAAACTGTTTTTTGCTTCGGCAATACATGGTTTAACGTAGCAACCGCTTTCAAATCCTTTTCCTTTAAGTACGCCGCCTTCCACAATAAATTTTCCACCTTCGGCTTTACACTTTTCAATCGAATCCAGGTACATCTTCACTGCATCCTTATCTATAACCGGGCCAACATGATTTTTTTCATGTAACGGATTGCCAATTTTAAGTTGTTTATAGGCATTCACTAATTTTTCTTTGAATTTATTATATACTTTTTCATGAATGATCAACCTACGGGTAGAAGTGCAGCGTTGCCCTGCAGTACCTACTGCACCAAAAGCCGCACCAATTAAAGCCATATCTAAATCTGCATTTTGCGAAATGATGATTGCATTATTGCCACCCAGTTCCAATAAACTTCTTCCTAAACGTTGACCCACTGCTGCGCCAACAGCCTTACCCATTCTTGTACTTCCTGTTGCAGAAACCAACGGTATCCTTGCATCATTACTCATCCATTCTCCCACATCTCTTCCGCCAACAATTATATTAGATACTCCTTCAGGAACATTATTCTTTTTAAAAACAGGTTGAATAATATTCTGACAGGCAATAGCACATAGCGGTGTTTTTTCACTCGGTTTCCATACACATACATCGCCACAAACCCAGGCAAGGGCTGCATTCCAGCTCCATACTGCCACCGGGAAATTAAAAGCAGATATAACGCCAACAATTCCCAATGGATGATATTGTTCATACATCCTGTGCCCTGGTCTTTCGCTGTGCATGGTTAAACCATGTAACTGGCGTGAAAGGCCAACAGCAAAATCGCAGATGTCTATCATCTCCTGCACTTCGCCCAAACCTTCCTGCAGGCTCTTGCCCATTTCGTAACTAACCAATTGCCCAAGATCATTTTTATTTTTTCTTAATTCTTCTGCAATTTGTCTAACTATTTCTCCACGCTTTGGTGCAGGCCAGGCACGCCATTCAATAAAAGCTGATTGTGCTTTTTGAATAACGGCTTCATAACTTTTTGAATCGGCACCGGTAACAGAAGCAATTAATTTGCCATCAACAGGCGAGTAAGAGTTTAATTTTTCACCATTTGTTTTTAACCAGTTAAGCCCGGTTGAAACGCCATTATTATTTGATTGGATCTTTAATGTCTTTAAAAATTTCATGCTGTTATGATTTATAATTCAGGGATGCAAGTTACGAAGAAGCGTTTTTAGAAAAAACTGTAAAAAAAAGATATTGTTTTTTGATGGATGTGTAGGCCTATATCCCACGAAGGCAGCAAGGCCATTAAACCAATTCAGAATATTATAAATTTACTTTGTGTGCTTTGTGTCTTTGTGGGACAAAGATCAAAAGCTATTTTTAATATTGCTCACTCTCATTGGGGAAATCTTTACTCTTCACATCAGCAATATATTGTTTTACGGCCCCGTCTATCTGCTCATACATATTCAGGTATTGTCTTAAAAAACGGGGTTTAAATTCTACATTAATGCCCAGCATATCATGCATTACCAAAACCTGCCCGTCGCAATTACCACCGGCGCCAATACCAATGGTTGGGATATGTATGCTTTCACTTACTTCTTTTGCCAGTGCGGCCGGAATTTTTTCCAGCACAATAGCAAAGGCCCCGGCTTCCTGTAACAGCAAGGCATCTTTTTTTAATTTACTGGCTTCATCTGTTTCTTTTGCCCGTACATTATAAGTACCAAATTTATAAATGCTTTGCGGTGTTAATCCCAAATGCCCCATTACCGGTATACCTGCACTTACAATTTTTTTAACCGAGTCAAGGGCTTCCTCACCACCTTCCAGTTTTACAGAATGCCCACCGGTTTCTTTCATTATTTTAATGGCAGAGGCCAGGGCAATTTCTGAATTAGATTGGTAAGAGCCAAAGGGCATATCCACAACTACCAAACAACGGTCAATGCCTCTCACCACACTTTGTGCATGGTAGATCATCTGGTCAAGTGTGATGGGCAGGGTGGTTTCGTGGCCGGCCATTACATTGCTGGCGCTGTCGCCCACAAGAATGATATCAATACCTGCTGCGTCAAAAAT
>JBDTUK010000155.1:0-12416 GCA_040007795.1 Ferruginibacter sp. | reverse complement strand
TATTAGCCGCAAGCTTCAAGCCAAAAGGAAATATTCAATATTCTCTCGCCTTAGGCGAGATCAATATTCAATTTCTTAACAGGGTTGGTTTGGGCGCCGGTTTTGATAAAAATGCAAAATATTTAAATGAACTGGAAGCCCTTGGTTTTGGTTTTGTAGAAATAGGAACGGTAACGCCGCTACCACAGGCTGGTAATGATAAACCCAGATTATTCCGTTTGCCAAAAGATAAGGCACTTATCAATCGTATGGGATTTAATAATGATGGAGTTGAAGCTGTGGCTGAACGATTAAAAGCCTGGAAAACGAGAAACGAGAAACAACAAACCAGAAACGAGAAACGAGAAACAACAAACCAGAAACTGATCATCGGCGGCAACATCGGTAAAAATAAAATCACGCCAAACGAAGATGCCTGGAAGGATTATGAAATTTGTTTTAATGCTTTACATGATTGCGTTGATTATTTTGTAGTGAATGTAAGCAGCCCAAATACACCGGGATTAAGAGAATTACAAGAAAAGGATTCACTGAAGAAAATTCTCACAAATCTTCAAAGCCTAAACACTAAACGCCTAAACACTAAACGCCTAAACACTAAACCAATTCTATTAAAAATTGCGCCTGACCTTACAACAGAACAAATTGATGATGTGATTGATTTAGCAATGGAGATAAAGTTAGATGGTCTTGTTGCAGCAAACACTACCATCAGCAGAGACCACCTCACGACTCACCAATCACAACTCACGGCTATTGGTGCCGGAGGCTTAAGCGGATTGCCACTGAAGCAGAGAAGCACAGAAATTATAAAATACATTTATCAAAAAACAAATGGCCAAATACCCATTATTGCCAGTGGAGGTATATTTACAGCCGCAGATGCAAAAGAAAAAATAGATGCAGGCGCATCGTTGGTTCAGGTATGGACCGGTTTTATTTATGAGGGTCCCTCTATCGCTAAAAATATCTGCAGGGAAACAAATAATATTCAATAATCAATATTCAATCTTCAATAAAGCATGGAACATTTATTTACATCCGAAAGTATTATCAGCTTTTTAATACTTGTTGTATTGGAAGTGGTGCTGGGCATTGACAATGTAATTTTTGTCAGCATCATCCTCAACAGGTTAGAAAAGATAAAAGACCAGAAAAAAGCAAGAAGGATGTGGATGATCACCGGGATCCTTTCAAGAAGCCTGCTGTTAATGGGCCTGGGCTGGCTGCTCACGCAAAAAGGCAAAGCCGTATTTACACTTTTTGGAAAAGGCTTCGACCTGGCCAGTATTGTAATGCTGGCGGGTGGTATCTTTCTGATTTATAAATCGGTGATGGAAATACACCATAAACTGGAAGGTGAAGACCCCAATGTTTCCTCACAAAAAAATAAAAAAATATCTCTAACAAATGCTATCGGGCAGATCATGCTGATCGATGCGGTCTTTTCATTTGACAGCATCATCACGGCAGGTGGTACGGCAAAATATGTGGAGATCATGATCGCAGCCGTTGTAATAGCCATGATCATCATGTTCCTGTTTAGCCCGGCAATCTCTTCATTTATTCACAAGCATCCCACATTAAAAATGCTGGCGCTTTCTTTTTTAGTAATGATCGGATTAAGTTTAATTATTGAAGGTTGGGACAGTGAAGCGGCCCATCAACTGCACCTGAAAAATTATATTTATTTCGGTATGGCTTTTTCGTTTGGGGTTGAAATGCTGAACATGGTGATGCGGAAAAGAATGAAAAAGAACAGGGTCGTTGAACTCAATGAGCCGGTGTTGAAAGAGGAAGAAACAGATGAATCTGATTCAGCAAAGTAAAAGTGAGCAAATAAAAAACTCCCGGTGGTTAAGCCACCGGGAGTTTTTTATTTTGAAGAGGACATAATCACATGCAGCTCAGAATATATCACCTGATGTATTCTCTTCATTAAGTTTGAATTTGCATGCTATCTGTTTATCCGTGGTTTAAGCTGACTAAGGCATTGGTTTTTAAAATCAATCAATTCCTGTTTCATGTTTTTGGAATAACCGGTCAGTATTCTTTTCAGCCTCGTAATCGTATTCATGGAACCGGTCTGTTTAACAGACCCGGATCCTGCCTGAATATTTTCTCCATTACTGTTCTGGCTGTAATTACTATAACTGAATGTCATATCATAAAAAGATTCGGTGGGGATATCAAAATATTTTGCATAAGTGACATAGTTCCCGTTGCCCGTGTGTATCACTGTTTGCACCGGGTCATCATCGGCGATCACGATGGGGTTACCATTATCATAAACATACACTGTACCGCTGGAGTTCCATCTTTTATCCCATTGAGTGGCCATAAATATATAGTTCGGAAAGCCAAAGTCAATGCCGTTCAGGGCCAGGTATGGATTTTTACCTGGAATATCGTAGTTCAATAAATAGGTATAGAACAACTCATTGTTGATATACATATCAGACCTCCTGTTGTATCCTTTATTATCATAATAAAACCTGGTCTCCACCTGGGCCGGCTGGTCAACAAGCCTGATCATCTGTCCCTTGTTATTGTAGATGTAGAAAATATCATTGGCCAGCTCATTGTTTGATTCCCGATATCCGGTGCAACGTGTGATATGCTTGCCATCAGTATAGAAATTGTAATCAATAGCGTCACCCGGTAACAGCATACGTGCCGTCAGCAAAAGATCCTTTCTGTTATAGGTAATAAAATAATCATAAAAGTATCCATCAGCGTAATCTAACCGCCATCTATCAACAAGCCCTTTCCTGTTGTTGCGAAAAGTTTCAGAGTAACCATTGTTTACTTCCCAGGCACGTAACTGGCAACCATTATCGCCATTAGGTGTATTGGCAGTTTTACTATCCTGTGCAGTTCTTCCGGCTACCGGGTCTTCAGTCATCAGTTCTTCTTCTGTAACTTTCTTACAGCCGGAAATTAACAGGAAAGACAGCAGAAAAACACTCAGTGCTTCAAAAAAGTTCTTTTTCATAAACAGTTTTTTTATAGTTAAAAATATTTTGGAAAACATGTATAAATACCTTTTTAAACAAACACAAAGTTGTTGGTTGTAAATGTTGAATACAATACCCCATTGGGTGATTTTTAAAAAATTCAGGAGAGCCCCTGTTGTATGGCTTTTTGTATGGCCTCGCTGCGGCTGGCTACGTGTAGTTTTTTGTAGATATGCTTTACATGGGTGCGTACGGTTTCGTAACTGATGAAAGATTTGTCGGCTATGGATTTATAATTATGCCCCTCTACCATCAGGTGCAGTATTTCTTTTTCTCTTTCGCTGAGTTGAAAATCGGTATTACCCGGCGAAACCAATATTACATTTCTATTGGAAAAAAAACCAAGCATCCTTTTGGCAACTGCCGGACTGATGGGGGCACCGCCATTATACACTTCATTAATAGCTTCGAGATATTTATGCGGTGGATCGTTTTTTAAAATATAACCCGAAGCCCCGGCACACAGGGTCTGGAATATTTTTTCGTTATCATTAAAAACGGTTTGTATCAGGATCTTTACTTCAGGAAAAGCTTCAACAATAAAACCTGTTAATTCAATGCCGTTAAGGCCCGGCATTTCTATATCCATTAATACCACATCGGGTTGGCTGCGTTTTATATCCTGCTCCCATCGGCTACCATCACTAAAAACTCCGGTGCAGGTAAACCCTGCTGTGCCGTTGAGTATGGCCTGCAGGGCATCCCTTACCAGTTTATTGTCTTCAAATATGGCAACTCTTATTTCCATGAATTGATAACAAATGTGAAACAATAAGTTTATTTAAACAATACCCCATCAGGTGATTTTGCATTGCAATGAAATTTGTGATCCACCATCATGCTGCGATTGAATTAAAAGTTTAGCGCCTATCTCATCTGCCCGCTGCTGCATATTCACCAGGCCATTGCCCCGCCTTACCATTACAGCATCAAAGCCTTTGCCATTATCACTTACCGAAAACTCCATTTTACCATTCGTTTCCTTTATGATGAGTTCCAGTAAAGTTGCATTACTGTATTTAACTGCATTATTAATGGCTTCTTTGCAAAACGTATAAATATTGCGCCGGCTTTCAATAGGCAAATTAATAGCTGCTATGTTTTCAGGAATACGAACAGCAACTTCCATATTTTTTATTGCAGCCATATCCCTGGCATATTCTTCCAGGCGTTCAATTAGTTTTTGAAGCGAATCCTGGTCAGGATTTATCAGCCATACAATGTCATTTAGTTTGTTCACCATTTCACCAGCTGATTGCTGCATAATGTTTAAAGACTTTTCTACTTCATTAATGTTTTTATTTTTAACCTGTTCTTTAGATAAGTGGCTATACATTGCTATTCCGCTAAGCGTTGCTCCAATTTCATCATGCAGATCACGGCTAATGCGGATGCGTTCGGTAAAAAGGGTATCCTGCACTTTAATTTTTTCTTCTAAAAAGGTTTTTTCTTTTTGCACCCCTTTTATTCTCCATTTTATAAATATCCAAATAGCACCGATCGCAAGGAGTGCATAAAGTAAGTAAGCCCAAAATGTACGATACCAGGGTGGCAATACAACAAACTTATAAACAATGGTGTCACTCCAAATTCCCTCAGGGCTCATCGCTTTTAGTCTAAACGAATAGGCTCCTTCATACATATTACCGAAACTGGCAGAATTATCAGGGGTGATCGGGCTCCATATTTTGTCATAACCTTCTAGTATGTATTGATATTTTACCAGGTGATTTCTACCGGTTTCTATTGCATTAAAATCAAACGAGATGCTGTTATGATCATAAGGAAGAACGAGGTTGATAGGAATAGTATGCCATTTAGTGATGCTGTCAAATTTAATATTCCCGTATGTTAGACGCACATTATCTCTTTCAGCATCGCTTAATTCTTTACCCAGTAAGGTGATCTCTTCTGCAATACCAGGAGTGACTATGTTACTGTCCGCTATCCATCTTTCCCTTACAGAGTCGGGTAATAAATTATGCCAGCTGATACTTTCATTGTTAATTTTTATGTTTTGTAATTCAATAACAGGTGGATCTGTGTTTTTGTGTATTGCGCTGTAATCAAAACGTACCAGTCCTGTTTTGTCTGATGCGGTTCCAATCCAGATTATTCCTTTATGATCTTTGAACATTGCTGGTTGTCCCCAGTTCGCTTCTTTAACCGGGTATCCTGTCGAAGAGTTGTAAATTTCAATTTTCGGTATATAACCTTTTAGCTCTTCGTTGCTCAATTTATTTTGTGGAGGAACATTATCCGTCATCTTCTTTTCGGTTGACTTTGATGTGAAAGCAACCAATACACCCACTCCCGAATTTGTTCCAAAAATTACGTTATCACCTGAATCAATAATGATATTTGTCACCACATTATCCGGCAATCCATTCTCTTTTTTATAATTGATAAACGTTTTTCCGTCGAACCGGCTTACTCCCTCATTTGTACCGAACCAGATATTATTCAGTTTATCCTCTATGATATAAATTATTGTGTTATTTGGAAGCCCCTGTGCTATCGTATAATTAGTAAAGCTTTTACCGTCGAATCGACTTACCCCACCGTCATTAGTTCCTAACCAGAGGTTTCCTTTTTTATCTTCTGCAATACAGTTGATACTATTATTAGCCAATCCCTGGGCAGTTGTATAATTAATAACCTGATTCCCATCATAAACACTTAAGCCATGTGTTTGGGTGCCAAACCACAGATTCCCATTTTTATCTTCCTTGATGCTCAAAACATTGTTTAATGGTAACCATTGCCTGTTTGTATAATTGACAAAATCTTTTCCGTTGTATTGGATCACACCACCACCAACCGTACCAAACCAGAGATCCTCTTTTTTATCTTTGATGATACTTGTAATAAAATTACTTGACAGCCCCTGTGTTTCCGTATAATTGGTAAAGCTTTTACCATTATAGCGGCTTATTCCTCCTCCATAAGTACCTAACCAAAGATTATCACTCCGATCTTCTCCGATGCCCAAAACAGTATTATTTGGCAGGCCCTGGGAAATTGTAAAATTTGTAACAGCTTTACCGTTATAACAACTCACTCCTCCCCCGTAAGTACCAAACCAGAGATTGTCGTTTCTATCTTCTGTGATGCTCCAGACAATATTATTGGCCAGGCCCTGAATTGTAGTAAAATTCGTAAACTGCTTGCCATCAAAGCGGCTTACACCACTATCAGTAGCTATCCAAAGATTACCTTTTTTATCTTCAGAAATTTTAAAAATTGAATTACTCGGCAGACCTTGGGCAGACGTATAATTTGTAACCTTTTTCCCGTCAAAACGGTTTACTCCATAATTGTTCGTCCCAAACCATAGATCACCTGCTTTGTCCTCCAAAATACTCCACACAACATTATTTTCCATTCCCTGCCCCCGATTAAAATTATAATTCGTAAACCTTTCCCCGTCAAAGCAGCTTACCTGTCCATAAGTAGCCCCGAACCAGAGATTACCTTTTTTATCTTCTGCAATACAATAAACACCATTATCGGCCAGTCCTTCAACTGTAGTATAATTGGTAAATTTTTTTCCATCGTAACAGCTAACTCCGTTGTATTCTGTGCCGATCCAGAGTCTTCCCTTTTTATCTTCTATGATGCAGGATACAGAATTACCTACCAACCCTTGTTTGGTAGTATAGTTGGTAAATCTTTTTCCATCGTAACAGTTGAGGCCGCCACCAATGGTACCGATCCAGATATTTCCCTTTTTATCTTCTGTAATACAAAAAATACTATTATGAGACAGTCCTTGCCTTGTGGTATAATTCGTAAATTTTTTTCCATCATAGCGGCTTATTCCACCGTTGCTTGTACCAAACCAAAGGTTTCCCTTTTTATCTATTGCTGCACAGTATATAGCATCTGTTGCAAGTCCCTGATCTGTTGTAAAATTTCTGAAGGATCCAATACCCTGGGCCTCGGGAAAAACAGGCAAATGTGTAATCGGGTGAATGAACGAATACACTGCTGGTAATTTACCAGGCAGGAAATTTTTGGATTTTGGGGTTTTCTCTAAAAATGTTATGGTAGGTTTGTTACTGTCTGGCAGGCTGGCTAACAAAGTCATTTTCGGTAGAACTACTATATCTGCCTGTTTATGTGGATGCTGTTTTCTGTTTTGAGAACAGGAGGAGACAAAAAACCAGGTGACAGCAAAATATAATAACAATGTCAGGCACTTTATCATTGTGTTGTGATTTGTTATCATTGTGATTAAATGTTCATAGAACAATAAATGCTATTATTATAAAGAATGAGATCACATTCTTATTCTAATATACTCAAATGTTCAGAGATATAGTAATTGTGGCAATACCCCAACAGGTGATTTTTATTTGCGGTAGCTATTAATTCAGCATAGTTTGAGGAGTGTGGCTGCAACTATACCTGCTGTTTCTGTCCTTAATCTTGTATTACCCAATGATACCGGGATAAAATGATGCTGAACAGCAAGATCAGTTTCTTCTTTTGCAAAATCACCTTCGGGACCAATAAGAATTACCTGGGAGTTAAGATATCCATTCACCATGTCCGATAGATTTCTTTTCTCCTCATTCATACAATGGGCAATAAATTTTTGCTGATGAGTTGCTGATATAATTAGTTGCTCAAATTTTGTGGGCTCATGTAATAGAGGCAGCCAGCACTGCTGGCTCTGTAGCATGGCGCTTACCAAAATACTTTTCATCCGCTCAAATTTGAAAACGGTTTTTTCTGTTCTTTCACATAGGAGTGGAATAATTTCTGTAACGCCGATCTCGGTGGCTTTTTCTAAGAACCATTCAAAGCGGCTGGAGTTTTTTATTAATGAAATGGCGATGGAAATTTTGAGTTTTGAATTTTGAATTTTGAATTTTTCAATAATTTTTACAGCACACCTTTTGCGGTTATTGTCTGTTATTTCTGTAGTAAATAAATTTCCTTTACCATCTGTTAGCTGCAATTGTTCGCCATTTTGCATACGCAATACCTGCACAATGTGCTTGCTGGTATCTTCATCCAATACAACACCAGGTATTGTTACATTTATATCTTCTTTATAAAAAAAAGGTAGTGCCATAAAACAAAAATTCAGCGTAAAAATAATATTCACGCTGAATTCATAATTTTTAATTTTTAATTCTTAATTAAAAGGGTGCATCCTCATCAAACTCTCCATCATTCATCTTGCTTCCTTTTTGAATATACAATTTAGCGCCATCACCATCATCAGTTTTTACCGGTTTCCAGTTTCCACCAGGAGCGCCCGAAGCAAAGTCACTGCCGCCCTCTTCCTCAATAAATTTCTGGATATGCAACAGGGCTTTTAATTTCACGGTATCCAAACTACCATTACGGTGCTTGGCAATTTTTACAAAAGTTTCTCCCTTGTTGCTTTCACCAAATTCATTGGCAGTAATATCATAATACTCGGGGCGGTACATGAACATGACCAGGTCGGCATCCTGCTCAATGGCACCCGATTCCCTCAAGTCACTCAGTTGCGGAATTTTTGCGCCTTCTTTTCTTTTTTCCACCTCACGGCTTAACTGCGATAATGCAATGATAGGTACCTGTAATTCTTTTGCTAATCCTTTCAGGTCTCTGGATATACGGCTTATCTCCTGCTCCCTGTTTCCATTACGGTTTTCACCAGCTCCACTCATCAATTGTAAATAATCAATGATGATCAATCCAATATTGTGTTTATTTTTTAAGCGACGGCATTTAGCTCGTAATTCGAAAATATTCAGCGCAGCAGTATCATCTATGAAAATAGGCGCTTTTGATAAACGTTCAATACCTCTTTTATACAATTGCTTCATCTCATGTTCTTCTAATTTTCCACGGGCAATTTTTTCGAGCCATATCTCACTTTCTGCACTCAATATCCTTTGTACTAATTGGCCACTGCTCATCTCCAAACTAAAAAATCCTACTGCAGTTGGTTTGGTTGGATGCAGTGCTGCACTCCTTGCCAGGTTTAATGCAAATGCGGTTTTACCAACAGATGGACGGGCAGCCAACACGATCAGGTCGGTAGGTTGCCAGCCATAGGTAATCCTATCTAAAGAAGGAAATCCTGTAGGTACACCGGTAATATCTTCCTGCCGGTTGCGCATGTCTTCAATACGCTGAATGGTTTTTACCAAAACCGTATCAATACTATCAAAATTTTTGCGCAGGTGATTATTGGTAATTTCAAAAAGTTTGCTTTCGGCTTCATCAAGCATATCAAAAACATCGGTGCTGTCTTCATACGCATCACCAATAATTTCTCCGCTGATGCGTATCAATTCTCTTTGAATAAATTTTTGCAGAACAATTCTTGAGTGGGCTTCAATATTGGCTGAAGAGACAACCGCATTGGTTAATTTGGTAACATAGTAAGGACCGCCAACAGCATCAAGCTCTTCACGGAATTTTAATTCTTCAACAACCGTCAATAAATCTATTGGTAAACTCTTAATGGCCAAACCCTGCATGGCCTTATATATTCGCTGGTTGGCATCAACATAAAAACATTCGGGTTTTAAAATTTCAACCACGGTGTCAAATGCACTTTTTTCCAGCATGATGGCACCAAGTACGGCTTCTTCCAGTTCCTTCGCCTGCGGCGGAACCTTGCCATACATCATTGTTCCAAGGTCGAGCGGCGTTTTACGGCGCAGCTTTTTATCTTTATTAAAGTTAGTAAGTTCCATGTTCTTCTAATGCCTGTTCTTTATTAGGTTATTGTGTGCAGGGCGGCTAAGGTAAATGCAAAAGAATGATCAGGGTAGTTTCATTTTTATCCACATTGCCCTTAAAATGTTTTTACAGCTATTATCCACTTGTTTATCCACAGTAAAGATAGTTTATTCAGGTAATTAAATAATTATACACTGCGAATTCACAAAACAAAAATCAATAAAATTGGCAATCTCTTTAGGTTTATTAACAATTTGGTAATGCCGATTTTTCTTTTTTACACCATTGCATTTATGCTACATGCTTGCATTATTGAAAATGTATAGTTAGTTTATAGTTCTGTCCGTAAAACAATGCTTAACTATCAAAAAACTATCTTTGCCGGACCATAACAAATAATAACAACTGAATGACCATTAGTTACAATTGGCTTAATGAATACCTGCCTACCGGACAGGCAGGCCTTCCCGAAAAAATTGAACCGGAGAAACTGAGTAAAATTCTTACGTCCATCGGCCTGGAAGTAGAAAGCCTGGAAAAAAAGGAAGCCGTGAAAGGTGGCTTTCAAGGTTTGGTAATAGGTGAAGTAATGACCTGCGATAAACATCCTGATGCTGATAAATTAAAACTCACTACTGTTAATATTGGTGCAGCAGAAAACCTGCAGGTAGTTTGTGGTGCTGCAAATGTTGCCGTTGGACAAAAAGTGGTTGTAGCTACTATTGGCGCTACCATCTATCCAACAAGTGGTGAACCTTTAACCATAAAAAAAGCAAAGATCCGTGGTATTGAAAGCCAGGGGATGATATGTGCCGAAGATGAAATTGGTTTGGGCGAAAGCCATGCCGGTATTATGGTATTGCCGGAAGATACAAAAGTTGGTATGGCAGCTGCCGAATATTTTAAACTTACCGAAGACTATATTTTTGAAATTGGCCTTACACCAAACCGCATTGATGCCATGAGTCACCTGGGTGTTGCAAGAGATGTATGTGCTTACCTATCGCACCATAATAAAAAGGAAGCAACAGTAAGATCTCCTTTTAAAAATAATTTTAAACCCGACAACCAGGGTTTGCAGATGGAAGTGATCCTTGAAAATAAGGAAGCCTGTCAGCGTTATTCAGGTGTAAGTATTGAAGGAGTAACAATTGCGGAAAGCCCTGACTGGTTGCAACAAAGATTAAAGAGTATTGGCTTAAGGCCAATCAATAATATTGTTGACATCACTAATTTTATTTTGCATGAAACCGGCCAGCCACTGCATGCATTTGATGCCGATGCTATAAAGGGAAAAAAGGTGATCATTAAAAATTTACCTGAAGGAACTCTCTTTGTTACATTGGATGAAAAAGAAAGAAAACTCTCTGCAGAAGACCTGATGATCTGCAATAGTAATGAACCGATGTGTATTGGTGGTGTTTATGGTGGAATGCATAGCGGTGTATCGGAATCAACTAAAAATATCTTTTTAGAAAGCGCCTGGTTCAACCCGGCAAATATCCGCAAAACATCCTTGCGCCATGGCCTGCGTACAGATGCCGCCACCCGTTTTGAAAAAGGAGTTGATATCAGTAACACTGTAGCTGTTTTAAAAAGAGCGGCAATGATGATCAAAGAAATTGCCGGTGGAGATATTGCCAGTGATATAGTAGATGTTTACCCGGTTCCAAAACAAAAAACAGAAGTCGCCCTTAAATATCACTATCTGAAAAAATTAAGCGGTAAAAATTATCATGGCGATACCATCAAAAATATTTTAAGCAGTCTGGGATTTGAATTACTTAAGGAAGGCGATGATGAAATGAGATTTTGTGTTCCCCTCAGTAAGCCCGATATTACTATTGCAGCAGATATTGTGGAAGAAATAATGCGGATAGATGGTTTGGATAATGTAGAGATTCCGGTAATGATAACCATTGCGCCTTCAGCAGAAACATTATCGCATGAAGTAGCCTACACCGAAAAAACAGCTGAATACCTGGCTGGTTCAGGTTTTCGGGAAATATTTACCAACTCCATTACCAATAGTGCCTACTACAGTGATGAGATTTTGCAAACAACAGTGAAGATGATAAATAATTTAAGTGAAGAGTTGAATATCATGCGGCCAGGCATGATGGAGACCGGTTTGGAATCTATTGCGTATAATTTGAACCGCAGGAATAATGACCTGAAGTTTTTTGAATTTGGCAAAACCTATGCAATTGCCGAAACCCGGAAATATATTGAAACTAATCATCTGGCTGTTTATATTACTGGTAATACAACCTCCGGCAGTTGGAAAACAAAAGCAGAAAAAACAGATTTTTATTTTGTCAAAGCGGTATTTGAAAAGGTGATCAATACACTTGGTTTAAAAATAGATTCTTATACAGCATCTGAAAATGCTGATCTGTCAAACAGCCTGCAGGCCAATATTAAAAATGAAAAGGTTGCAGATCTGGGTTTGATAAACAATAAAATGCTGGATAACTTTGATATAAAACAACCCGTTTTTTATGCTGACCTCAATTGGGATAAATTGCTGCAATTAAACAGGAAAATAAATATAGAGTACAGCGAAGTTCCAAAATACCCGGCTGTACACCGGGACCTGGCAATCATTGTAAGCAAAGCCATACGGTTTGAAGAAATTGAAAAAGCCACCGATGCTGCCCGGTTGAATAAATTAAGATCAATCAGTTTGTTTGATATATTTGAAAG
>JBDTUK010000154.1:0-17674 GCA_040007795.1 Ferruginibacter sp. | reverse complement strand
GGCCGAATACGGTTAATGGGGTTGTTGATACATTGGCTGGAAGCAAACGTTATGCTGGTGTATTTGTGGTAAACCCCAATGCTGCGGCTTATAGTTTTGTATATGATTATACAAACAATCCTTATGTTACACCAATTAATGAACCTTATCTTAAACTAAAAAAGAGAGATAATAATGCGGTAACTGCCTGGATTGCGCCGTCTAATATGGTATTAGACCAAACCTTAAACACTATTACCTGCACCGGACAGAATACAGAATACATTTTAGAAAAAAGTTTAACTATAGTTCCACTTAAATGGCTTTCATTTACGGCTTTATTAAATAGTAATAAACAGTCTGTACTTAACTGGAAAGTTACAGAGGAAATAAATGTAAGCCGGTATGAAATTCTGTGGAGTACAGATGGTACAAACTTTCAGCCAATTGCAACAGTAAACTATAGTACTGCAGCAAGAGGAAATTATACTGCTATACATATACAGCCTGCAAATGGTAATAACTACTATCGCATTAAACAAATAGATGTAGATGGAAAATATAGCTATACCAATATTCAGTTGGTAAAACTTACCGAAAAAATAACCATCAGTATTTATCCAAACCCGGCAAGTGAGATAATAAATATTGCGGGTTGGGATAAGATAAAGCAGATGCAACTATATGATATGAGCGGAAGAAAAATTAATGAATGGAAAATAGTACAATCAACTATTAATGTAAATAGCCTGGCAAATGGAACCTATATTTTAAAAGCCGAATTAAAATCGGGAGAAATTGTTGAGCAAAAAGTGATAGTAAATAAATAGGGAGAACAACATAAGGCAGCATTGTTTTTATAAAATCATTCCATACTGTTTTGTTTTACCTGTAATTTTGGAGCATGGAGATGTCTCAATCATACTTTGAGGAAAACAGAAAATCATGGAACAAGCGAACCTCCATTCATAAAGATTCTGTTTTTTATAACCTGGCTTCTTTTAAAAAAGGGAAATCATCCCTTAACAAGATTGAACTGGAAGAATTGGGTGATGTAAAAGGAAAAACACTACTGCACCTGCAATGCCATTTTGGTATGGATACCATGAGTTGGGCAAGGGAAGGTGCAATTGTTACCGGGGTTGATCTGAGTGATGAAGCGATCAAATTAGCAAAGGAAATAAATGCAGAACTTAAATTGAATTCAAAATTTATCTGTTCGAACATTTATGACCTAAAAAATAATGCAGAGGCTTTGCACTATTACTCCTCCCCTGAGGGGGGAGGTTGGGTTGGGGCAGATATTGTTTTTACTTCTTACGGTACCATTGGCTGGTTACCCGACCTGGATAAATGGGCAGAGGTCGTATCGCATTTTTTAAAGCCTGGCGGTACTTTTTATATGGTCGACTTTCATCCGGTACTCTGGATGATGGATGAAAATTTTGAACACATTAAATACGATTACTTTAATACAGGAGTAATTACAGAAGAGGTATCGGGTACATACTCCGATCGAACCGCTCCTATAAAGTCTATTGAGCATGGCTGGAACCATCCCTTTTCCGAAATAATAACTTCCCTGCTTAAGCATAATTTACATATCCGGCTATTTAACGAGTTTACCTATTCTCCCTATAAATGTTTTAATAACCTGGAACAGGGAGAAGATGGTATGTGGCGTATTAAGGGAATGGATGAAAAAATGCCCATGATGTATTCTATAAAAGCTGTTAAACAAGTATAAAAATATATCTTCGCAAAAAATAACAAAGCAATGCTTCCAAAGTATAAAAGAATCCTTCTCAAACTTTCCGGCGAATCTTTAATGGGCGATAAGAATTTTGGTTTAGACAGTGAAGTAATTGCACGCTATGCCCAGGATGTAAAATCAATTATCGAACTGGGTATACAGGTAGCTATTGTAATTGGCGGTGGAAATATTTACCGGGGTATGAATGAGGCAGAAAGCGGAATTGAAAGGGCCCAGGGAGATTATATGGGTATGTTAGCCACGGTGATCAACGGAATGGCATTGCAAAGCGGGCTTGAAAAAGCCGGCATTTATACAAGACTGCAAAGCGCCATTAAAATGGAACAAATTGCCGAACCTTATATCCGTCGAAGAGCCATGCGCCACCTGGAAAAAGGGCGGGTTGTGATTTTTGGAGCCGGCACCGGAAATCCATATTTTACTACCGATACCGCCGGTTCATTAAGGGCTATTGAAATTAAAGCAGATGTTATCTTAAAAGGTACCAGGGTAAATGGTATTTATTCTGCTGACCCTGAAAAAGATCCCACTGCAACAAAGTATGAAACCATTTCATTTGCTGATTGTATTCAGAAAAACCTGAAGGTAATGGATATGACTGCATTCACTTTATGCATGGAAAATAATTTACCCATTGTTGTTTTTGATATGAATACATCAGGTAATCTTTTAAAAGTTGTTACAGGAGAAAAAGTAGGCACTTTGGTAAGCTGATAAAAATATATACAAATAAAAAGAGGCTGCATCTATTTGCAGCCTCTTTTATTTTCAACTTTCAACATTAAAGTGTACTGAGGTAATATAATATATCGGGTAATGATCTTTTTATCGGTGTTACTGATACAGTTTGAACGCCGGTTCCATTTGTTGGTGTTGCTGTAATGGCGCTTTCAAATCCTAAGTAGTAATCATTAGCCTGTTTAGAAATAACTACAACAGTTATTGCCTTGCCAACCGGCAGTTTCCCGGTGCTAAACTTTCGGGTATTGATATCTCCATACATACCAGCTACTGAACGAAAATCTTTAAAGACGGTAAAAACTACCGTGTTAGCATTAGTAAAATAAGGAGCAAGGCTTGCAGTAACATTCACTTTTGCAACAGTGCCTAGATCAAAACCATAAGAAACACTTATCCACCGAAGATGATTGGTATATATTTCATAATTCTGCGTACCCACATTAAGGATATTATTTGTTGAAATGGGAACAGGAAGCCAGTTAAATTGCTGGGCATTGGATTCATCACCTACAAATAATTTCATTGATTGATTGGTAGGAATATCTGTGTAGCGAACGTTTATTTTGGCATTAGGTGCCAGTTGTACAGGCAATCCATTCTTTTTTAAAATGATAAAAATTTCTCCGGCAGTCACCAGTAAACTATCATTATAAGTGGTAGGCTTTGACTGGCGGATCATATCTCCTTTCTTTTTTAACAGCATTATCTCTACATCTACCCTGCCGGTTACAGGCTGGCCTGTAGAACTTACGCAACTATTAGCAGGAAAATTTACCTGAACACCAAAAGGGGTTAAAACGCTTGCTATATTATTGTTTACTTCTATAGTGTCTATATAAGGGTCAAATAACAAACTGGTTTTAAGATTTGAAACCGGCATTGCAGTCGTGATTGTACTTTGCCAGGAAGTATCCGGGCCATTTAATTGCCCGGGATCAGGTACAAAAATATCTGTATTTTTTTCACAGGCACTTAAAAGAATTATGCCTGCCAGTAATACATGTATGATTGTTTTTCTTTTCATCAGTTTCATCTTTTTAAATTACTGTCTTGCTATTAGATACTTCATTTATAATTTATGCTGCCTGTTATTTAAGATCCAACCGAATTCCTAATCGCAGGCCTGCAGTATGATATTTTTGTTTTAATGTAATAGCCTCTTTATTCATAGGGGTAAAGTTGTAACGGAAATAAGGCTCTGCCATTACATGAATTTTATCAGTCAATCTATAATAAACAGATACTGCCCCGATAAAGCCAACTCCTGCATTTGTTTTAAACTGGTAAGGCGAAGAATTTTTTCCGGTAGTAATGTTTACCGGGTTAAGGGTTGCATCCAGAACTTCTCCTTTTTGCCAGCTGTACACATTAACAATAATTCCTGCATTGATATTAGCGTGTAATTTTCCATTACCCAGTTCATACCCAACCACAATAGGCACATCAATGCTCCGGTATTTATTGATGGTGGTTTTATACCGGGTACCAACTGTAGTATAAGAGCCCGTGGTATCGCCATTGGTATTAATGATATAAGTTATCTGAACCAGGTTACCCTGCGCAAAAGTGAATTTTTCATTTATCTGGCTGTAGTTAAAACCCCCTCTTACACTCATAGAATTATTGAAAACTTTAGTGTACCGTATACCAGCACTAAAGGCAGACTTGAATTTTTCACTTTCTTTTCTTTTTTGCAGGTACACCGAGTTGCCGGTGTCACTTAAACTGCGAAATGCATAATCGGGTCCGCCATATATTTCTATATATTTTTTATTGCCTGCTGCATCTCTTTCAATTGATGGGCAACCCGGCAAATAAATTATAGGATTGAAAGACAAAGGCTGCTGATCTCTTTTCTTTTTTATTGCAGCCAAATTTTCAGCATTGAATGTTAATCTGCCAAGCAGGGTACCCTGTCCTGCAAAATCATCATTATCACTATTTAAATCAGGCGATTCTGTTTTGATATTCAATACACTTCCTAAACCTGTAGTTCTTTTTTTCTTATCAGTATTACCAATTCCAATAGTACTTTGTTCATCATCAGCCAAAAGGGAAGGGGAATAGATACGGGCTTTAATTCCACCCGGGGTTGATAATGAAAGACCCCTATTTAGTGAGGTATTATTTGTGGCAGCTGTATTATCTTCTTTAAAAATTGATGTAACCCCTGCCTGATCTGCCGCATTGGTATTGCCGGGCAATTCGTTTTTACTTAAACCTGATTGGTTTTTGTCTTTTATGTTATTTTTTTGGTCAGTAATTTTTGTATTTGAGAAAGTAAAACCATTGTTCATATACAACCAGGCACCACCAGTACTTATTGCAATTAACAAGCCCAGTAACATTAGTTTGTTTTTATTATTAAAAAGAGAGAACCAAAAACCAACAGGCTTTCTTCTTTCAGTTCTGGCAGCAATATTCTCCCAAATGCGTGGGTGTACATTAGGTAAATAGCTGTTAAACTGCTCCTTTATATGTTCATCAAACTGCTGGCTATTGCTCATACCGCAACTTTTTGTAATTGTAAAATTTGTTTTTGCAGCAT
Organism: Ferruginibacter sp.; assembly: GCA_040007795.1. Classification (GTDB taxonomy): domain Bacteria; phylum Bacteroidota; class Bacteroidia; order Chitinophagales; family Chitinophagaceae; genus Ferruginibacter. Next base: position 12,632 of record JBDTUK010000154.1, on the reverse strand, counting down.
ATTACGTGCTTTTACCAATTGGCTGCGACTGGTTCCCGACTGTATGCCCAACATTTCTGCAATTTCATCATGCTGATATCCTTCTATCACGTATAAATTAAAAATTATCCGGTATCCGTCGGGTAAATTATTTATCAGGTCCAAAAGTTCTTTTTCTGTTAAATGAGAATAGGCCGATGGTTCCATACCGCTTTCGTCCCTATCCTTTATCTCGTACCCACTTACTTCTTTTTCGTACCTGCGTAATGAATATTTTTTTAGCGCTGTATTCACTACTATTCTTCTAATCCAGCCTTCAAAAGAGCCTTCAAATTTAAACTGGTATACCTTATCAAATACCTTGATGAACGCATCCTGCAAAATATCCTCAGCATCTGCACTGTTTCGGGCATAGCGGTTACAAACACCAAGCATACGGCTGGCGAAGCGGTGAAAAATCTCCTTCTGACAGGAGCCGTCACCTTTTATACATCCACGTATGAGTTCGTCTTCCGTCAATTATTGCTAAGTTTACATCGGGCATTTATAGATTAAGATACCCGGATACATCTATACGCTGCCCAACAGTGTATTATTGCTTAAAAGGTACAAAAAACACCTGGTTTTATTGGTTTTAGGCACTAAAAACTATAATTTAACGGTATATCAATTTAAATAGCATGTTGTCAGAGGAACAGATAAAAAAACTGGTCTCAGTAAATGAGAGTTTGCAAGCGCAGATGGAAGACCTGAATACGGTACTTAATGAAAGGGAAAAAGAGCTTGATATCCTGAAAAAGAGCATTGCTGAAGCTACTATATTACGAAGTAATCTGGATATTCAGCTCGAGGAGATTCACAGTATACAAAACCGGCTTAGCGAAAAACAGCAACAGGCAAAAGGTGCCGAAGAGCGGGAAATAGAATTACAGCAGGAATTAACAGAAGCCGCAAGATTACAAAACCAATGTAATGACCTGGCAAAGCAATATGCTTATTTACATACACAGTTTACAGATATACAATCGCAACTGACAGAAGTGAATAAAAGGAACCTTCAACTGCAGCAAATTGCCGGCCGTATAGGAGAACTTGAAAGTAAGTTAGAAAATACAGAAAGGGAAAGAGATGATTTGAAAAGCAGGTTAACCGTGCTGGAATCACAGAAATATTTAAGGGAATTTAACCTGTAACCATTTTTTGTGAATTACTTTTCATAAATAGGCTGGTAAAGGCTTGCATTGCTGCAATCAATTTTCTATTTTACTTCTCTAAAACTTATTGCATATGAACTTTCAAACAATGAATAAGCAGCGTAAATTTATTTTAATTGCTGCAGCCGCAGGCTTTATAGCTATGTTTTTACCCTGGGTAAGAATTTCTTTCTTTGGGATGAGTACCAGCGTCAATGGCATGCATGGTAGCGGTATCCTGGTTTTTTTATGTTTTATTGGGGCAGGGGTGGTAGCTTTTTTAGGTGACCAGACAAGGAACCTGGATAAAACCTTTTGGTTTATTGCTTTAGCGTGTGGGGCCCTGGCATCTCTTATAATGGTTTGGAATTTTATTGATGCAATGGGTGGAGCGATGTCTTATTTGAGTATTGGTTTTTATTTAGCCGTTTTGGCTGCTGTTGGCGTGTTATTGGCAGCCTATATTTATCGTAATCCTTCGGATAGTATTAAAGGTGGCTTTGATAGCCTTAAGCAGGATATTGAGGAAAAAACCAAAACTGATTCTCCTAAATAATTAAACTGGTAATACGGGTTACAAATAAAAAAGCATTCTATATTCAGGATGCTTTTTTATTTGTACTAAATAGATGAATTTTGAGGGATAAAACATAGCAATGCAAAACATAGCCAGTATCAGGAAAGAATATCAACTGCGAAACCTGTCGGAAAAAGAAGTTGCAACAAATCCTGTTGCACAATTTAAAAGCTGGTGGAATGATGCCTTAAAAAGTGAAATAGATGAAGTGAATGCCATGACATTGGCTACTGCTGATGCAAATGCCATACCCTCAGCCAGGATAGTTTTGCTGAAAGATTTTTCCGAAAAAGGCTTTGTTTTTTTTACCAACTACAATAGTCATAAGGGCAATGAACTTGAAAAAAACCCCAATGCCTGCCTGGTATTTTTCTGGAAAGAACTGGAAAGACAGGTAAGAATATCCGGGACAGTAAAAAAAGTAGGTGTAACTGAAAGTGATGAATATTTTGCGTCGAGGCCGGAAGGTAGCCGGATAGGAGCCTGGGCATCGCCGCAAAGCAGCGTAATTGTATCAAGAGAGGTTATTGAAAAAAACTCAATTGCATACCAACAGGAATTTATGAATGGAAATATTCCCCGTCCATCACACTGGGGCGGTTATATTGTAATACCCCGGGTTATTGAATTCTGGCAGGGCCGCCCCAATCGCCTGCACGACCGGATTCAATACACTTTAGAAGAAAATGCAGGTTGGAAGGTTGAACGCCTGGCACCTTAAAGGAATTAGTAATTGGGAATTGGAGTTTATGCCTGGTGATTTCTATAATTCCCAATTACTAATTACAGCTTAGGCCTTTTTCTTAGCAACAGCTTTCTTCTTGGCTACAGCTGCCACAACTTTTTTTGCAGATTTTGCTGGCCTCTTTTTCCCAAAAGAGCCACTGAAAATTTTTCCTTTTTTTGTTTTAATATCGCCACGTCCCATAATAATAGATTTTTAATGAGTAAATAAAAGGTTTACAAAAAAAAGCAAGGTACAACTGCACCTTGCTTTTTTAAGTGGTTGACACAAAATTACATTTTAGCTGATAATTCTTTACCGGCTTTAAACTTAGCAACTTTCTTTGCTTTAATTTTGATAACAGCACCAGTTTGAGGATTGCGACCGTTACGGGCAGCTCTTTTTGATACAGAAAAAGTACCAAATCCAACTAAAGTAACTTTACCACCACCCTTTAAAGTTTTAGTAACTGCTTCTACAAAAGAATCTAAAGCATCGTTTGCCTGTGTTTTTGTAATACCTGCATCATCAGCAAGTTTTGAAATTAATTCGGCTTTGTTCATGATAATTTTTTTTGAATTTTTTAATTGCGACAAATATAGAAGGTTTTTAATTGCAAGAAAATTTTTTTTGTGAAATATTTTTTTGTATGGAAGGGCTGGAAACCACAAGGAATAAGGATTTTGGCATTTTTGTCCCGAATAAATCCTTTCGTTCTTTTAAATTCACTTTGCTGAAAACCTTTACTGGCCTTAGTTTCAGACGAATAGTCTTTGAAATCCTTTGCCAAAGCGGTTTTTAGGGAGGTAAAGAAACAGGGGAATTAATGAAAACTTAAAATTTAATTGTTTTGCACAATTAGTTAACAACCTGCATTACCGATCGGAATGCAATGAATTTATCGCCCCATTTGTCAAAACTTTTTTGCCGCATAATGCCGGCAAATTTTTCGATGTATTGATTATACATGGCTTTTGATTCGGCCTGGTATTGTATGGCATAAGTGGGGCCTTCGGTATCATCTGTTTCCAGTAACCGTAAAATAGTAGCCTGTTTAAAACAACCGGTTTTAATTATTTCAGGTATATGTTCTTCTTTTAACCAGGTAAGCCATTCGGTTTTTATTGATTCATGAACTTTTATGGTAACGTTATATACAAACATAGGTAGGCTACTTTTTTATTTCTACATAAACAGGACAATGATCACTATGTTTTACATCCGGGAAAATATCTGCGTCTTTCAATTGTTTTTTTAAAGGCTCGGTCACCGTAATATAATCAATGCGCCAGCCTTTATTATTTAGTCTTACAGTGGGGAAACGCTGGCTCCACCAGCTATAGCGGTGGGGTTCCGGATGAAATTCACGAAAAGTGTCTATCCATCCGCTATCTAAAAATTTTGTCATCCATTCACGCTCTTGTGGTAAAAAACCGCTGCTGTTCTTATTTCCTTTTGGATCGTGGATATCAATTTCTTTGTGGGCTATATTATAATCACCGACTAAAATAATTTTAGGAAATTTCTTTTTTAGTTTGTTAAGATAAGCATGGAACTCATCCAGCCATACATATTTAAATGCCTGCCGCTCATCTCCGCTGGTACCCGATGGAAAATAAGCATTGATCAAACGGATATCGCCAAAGTCCAGTTGTATTACCCTGCCTTCATCATCACTTGCTATATGCCCATTCCCATAAATTACATTATCGGGTTTTATTTTTGAAAATACAGCTACGCCGCTGTATCCTTTTTTTTGTGCACTATACCAGTGATGATGAAAACCCAATGCCTCAAATTGTTTCAGGTCCACATCATCTTTGGTGGCCTTGGTTTCCTGTAAACAAATAATATCGGCGGGGTTGGTTTTAAGCCAGTCAATAAATCCTTTTTTAAGTGCGGCACGTATGCCATTTACATTGTAGGAGATGATACGCATGTGATATTTTTTGAAAAGCAATTTAAGAATAAGATTTCAACTTATTCGAGTATTGGCCTCAGCCATCTTGTTGCATCTTCCAAACTCATGCCTTTTCTTTTGGCATAATCATCCAACTGGTCTTTTTCAATTTTACCTACGCCAAAATATTTACTTTCCGGGTGTGCAAAGTACCAACCGGAAACTGAAGAGGCCGGGTACATTGCAAGAGACTCAGTTAACGTGATGCCGGTTGCTGCAACACCTCCCAGTAACTCAAATAATTTATATTTTTCTGTATGATCAGGGCAGGCTGGATAGCCAGGTGCCGGACGGATACCCATGTATTCTTCTTTAATTAATTGTTCGTTGGTTAAATATTCTTCTGAAACATAACCCCAGTATTCAGTTCTTGTTTTTTTATGAAGTAATTCTGCAAAGGCTTCGGCTAATCTATCTGCTAATGCCTGCAAAATGATCTTATTATAATCATCAAGATTTGCTTCAAAATTTTTAATGTGTGGTTCAATTCCCTGGATGGTGACACTGAATGCCCCAATATGATCCTGGTAATTTTTTTCTGCAGGAGCAATAAAATCTGCTAAAGATAAATTTGGTTGCCCGGCTGCTTTTTTTATCTGCTGCCGCAGGAACTGTAATTTTACTACTTCAGTATCCGCCAATACATCAACTGAATCTGGAGCAACTTTATTTGCCGGCCAAAAGCCAATAGCTCCTTTTGCTGTTAGCCATTTTTCTTTTATTATTTGCTGCAATAATTTTTTCGCATCATTGTAAAGTTTTGTAGCCTCGGCACCAATAACACTATCAGTTAATAGCTGGGGAAATTTTCCATGCATTTCCCAGGCAATAAAGAAAGGCTGCCAATCTATATACTCAGCTATTTCTCCCAGGTCATAATTATCAAAGATCTTTGTTCCGGTAAAAGTTGGAGCAACGGGAGTAAAATTATTCCAGTCTATTATTGCCCCGTTCTTTTGTGCATCTGCAAACGATAAATATTGTTTGGTAGATTTCTTATTCCCGAAATCTACTACCAGTTTATCATATTCAGCTTTTATGTTTAGTAAGAATGCAGGCTTCTGTTCGGGGCTTAGTAAACTTCCTGCAACAGTAACACTTCTGCTTGCATCCAGTACATGAATAACGCCATCATCATATTGTGGAGCAATTTTTACTGCAGTATGCATACGTGATGTAGTAGCACCGCCGATCATTAAAGGAAGTTTGATACCACGTCTTTTCATTTCATGGGCCACATGCACCATTTCATCTAATGATGGAGTAATTAATCCGCTTAACCCTATGATGTCAACCTTTTCTTTGATAGCCGTTTCTAAAATTTTATCTGTTGCCACCATCACACCAAGATCAATGATGTCATATCCATTACAACCAAGCACAACCCCTACGATGTTTTTACCAATATCATGTACATCACCCTTTACAGTGGCCAACAAAATTTTTGCAGCACCTGCAGATTCTTCATTAATGGTTCCTGCTGCTATATGTGCATTTTTCCTGTCTTCTTTTTCCTGCTCAATATATGGAGTAAGTACAGCAACCGCTTTCTTCATCACCCTTGCGCTTTTTACTACCTGCGGTAAAAACATTTTGCCGGAGCCAAACAGGTCTCCAACGATATTCATGCCGTCCATCAGTGGACCTTCAATTACATCCAGTGGTTTAGGATATTTGACCCTTGCTTCTTCTGTATCTGCATCAATATAATCCGTAATGCCATTTACCAATGCATGTGATAAACGGCTTTCCACCGTTTCTTTTCTCCAGCTTTCATCTTTAATAATTTCCTTGCCTTTTGCTTTAACTGTTTCAGCGAAGGAGATCATTTTTTCTGTGGCTTCATTGTTATCATTGTTCCTGTTAAGGATCACATCTTCGCAGAGCATTCTTAAATTGGGTTCTATTTCATCATAGATAACCAGCTGGCCTGCATTTACAATGCCCATATCCATCCCGGCTTTTATAGCATGAAACAGGAACACGCTGTGTATGGCTTCCCGTACATGATCGTTTCCCCGGAAAGAAAAAGAAACATTACTAACCCCACCACTCACTTTGGTAAGCGGCATTAATTTTTTTATTTCCCTTGTCGCTTCAATAAAATCTACTGCATAATTATTATGTTCTTCAATACCTGTGGCAATAGCAAAAATATTAGGATCGAAAATAATATCCTGCGGATCGTAACTAACCTGCTCCGTTAATATTTTATATGCCCGCTGGCAAATCTCTACTTTACGTTTTTTTGTATCCGCCTGTCCCACTTCATCAAAAGCCATCACAATTACTGAAGCGCCATAACTTTTACAAATGAAAGCCTGCTCAATAAATTTGGCTTCGCCTTCTTTCATTGAAATGGAATTCACAATACATTTTCCCTGTACGCATTTTAACCCGGCTTCAATGATCTCAAACTTAGATGAATCGATCATGATGGGGATCTTCGCAATGTCGGGTTCGGATTGAACAAGATTTAAAAATGTGGTCATAGCCTGTACACCCTCCAGCAAAGCATCATCCATATTCACATCAATTACCTGGGCACCATTTTCTACCTGCTGGCGGGCAACCGCCAATGCCGCTTCGTATTTGTCTTCACGGATAAGGCGGGCAAACATTTTACTTCCGGTTACATTGGTACGTTCACCAACGTTTATAAAATTAGATTCCGGACGAACAATTAAAGGTTCTAACCCACTTAATCTTAAATATGGTTTGATTGTATTCATTTTTATATTTTACCACAAAGGGCACAAGGAGAAACACAAGGTTCACAAAGTGCCGTTTATTATTCTTTTTACTCCATCCTTAAATAATACAGAGTTAAAATTTATCAATAAGCCAAGCTTACAGCCAGATAATTTTAAATAAGTAAGTATTTGTGCAAGATGAATATCATTTAAGGCTTCAACTGCTTTTATTTCAACAATTAGTTTGTTTTCTACAATCAGGTCAGTTCTATAGCCTATATCTAATTTCACTTCTTCATAGATCAGCGGCAATCCTTTTTGCTTTTCAACAGAAACCCCTATTTTAATGAGTTCGTAAAATAAACATTCTTCATAAGCACTTTCAAGTAAACCGGGACCTAAAGCTCTATGGACTTTAAGGCCACAATCAAATACAATTTTAGACAGTTCATTTTCAGTCATACAACTTTGTGTTCTTTGTAAAAACCTCTGCGTCCTTAGTGGTTAAACCAACTCTACTACCGGTAATTCTCTCGGCTTATATTTAGCCACTTCTTCTGCAATATGTTTTATATGATCCGGTGTTGTGCCGCAACATCCCCCAACAATATTTACAAAACCTTCTTTTGCCCATTCTTCTATTATATGTGCTGTCTCATGAGGCTGCTCATCATACTCACCAAAAGCATTTGGCAAACCTGCATTGGGATAAGCTGATGTATAACATCCGGCTATTTGGCTCAACTCTTCAATATGCGGCCGCATTTCCGATGCACCCAATGCACAATTCAATCCAATACTGATAGGGTTAGCATGCATAACGGAAACATAAAAAGCTTCTAATGTTTGTCCGCTTAAAGTACGGCCACTGGCATCCGTTATGGTTCCGCTGATCATTATTGGTAATTCGGCTTTACCTGCCTCTCTAAAATATTTTTTTGCAGCATAGATAGCAGCTTTGGCATTCAGCGTATCAAAAATGGTTTCAATCAATAAAATATCTACGCCACCATCTAGCAATCCTTTTATCTGTTCAGTATAGGCAGCGGCTACGGTATCAAAAGTTACTGCTCTAAACCCCGGGTTATTTACATCCGGCGAAAGTGATAAAGTTTTATTTAAGGGGCCAATGGCACCTGCAACAAAACGTGGCTTAGTCGGATCCTTTGACGTGTATTCATCGGCTGCATTGCGGGCACATTTGGCAGAAGCAACATTTAGTTCATACGCCAACGACTGCATATCATAATCGGCCTGGGCAATAGAAGTACTGCTGAAAGTGTTGGTTTCAATAATATCGGCACCGGCCTTTAAATATTGTTTATGAATCTCTTCAATGATCTGCGGCTGGGTAATGCTCAACAGGTCGTTATTACCTTTTACATCGGTGTGCCAGTCTTTAAACCGTTCGCCCCGATAATCTTTTTCTTCAAGTTTATAACGCTGTATCATGGTACCCATGGCACCATCAATGATAAGAATGCGTTCTTTTAAACAATCTTGTAATGTCTTCATTTTATAAAAATTTATTTACCAGTTATAAAACCGGTGCAAAAATATTTACCATAAACTTTTAAACGAGAATCAATCTGTGAGAAGTGTGGCAGAATTGCTTTCGTTTATTAGTTCAATTGGTAGACCGATCAACAGGCTGAACAATAAACAAATCTGCCTGTAAACTGATGCAAAAATAAAGCAAGTGAATGATAATACAAAAATTGTTATGGCCTCCGGAAGCCATCCAAAAAAGGTTAAAGCCGTTTTGTTGAGCTAATGGGCTAGCTCTTCTTTTCATAATTGCAGCTTATGGTTAACTCTACGGTTTCTGCAATGTTATTTTTTGTGGCTGATGGAATACTGATATTATAATCCTTTACTTTTAACCTGAAGACAGAGCTGACTGAAATATTACCTGATTTTATGGTTATCACTCCAGGCACAGAGATAGTTTTGGTTATTCCATGAATAGTTAAACTCCCTGACACCGTCACTTTATAAACACCATCTTTATTAAAAGTAACTGAACTTATGTTTTCAATGGTTCCCTTAAAAGTTGATTTAGGGTATTTTGCACTCTCTATATAATCTGCGTTGAAATGTTCTTCCATGAGTGCCTTTTTAAAATGAAAAGCATTGTTCAAAAGTGAAAACTGCATTTCGCCGGTTGAAGTATTGATAATACTTATCACCTGGTTGTTATCTGCTTTTATGTCTTCAATGAGAGTGGAAGAAAAAAAAGAGATCCTTCCATTTTTGGTAAAGTATAACTGGGCCGAACAATTAATATAAACTATAAGTGAAGCCAATACTGAAACTAAGATCTTTTTCATTTTTACAATTTATTTTTCTGTAGATAAATAACCTCTTACTAAAAAAACATCGCCGGGTAGCCCCATATCCGCATCTCCGGCAATATAACCGCTGCAAATTCCCTTGATGATGACCTTGTCCCCAACTTTGCAGTCAACAGCTTTTTCCTCCATGGTGCAGTTAATGAATGCGCCATTAACTGCCGTCTTTATAAGTATGATCTGTTGTGCCTGCTGGTTTTGTGAAATATGGTTTACTTCGCCGGATACCAACACTACTTTATCTGTATAAGACGATTTTGCCTTTGATGAATCTGTTATAAAAATGTTATACAGGTCCACCGCAGTAATTTTAACTGCATCTGCATCTCTAACATCTTTGTGGGGTTTATTCCACATCATGTAACCGGTAATAGCTGCTATTACAATAATTGCCACAACGGTGATGAGGATTATCTTCTTCGTTTTTTTATTCATACGTGCTGGTTGTGTATGTAACGAGAATTAAAATAAAAAGGTTGCTAATTAATTACCGGCGACCATAAAATTTTCGACCGGTATGCGGTTGCTGATGCTTTTTGCCAGGGTCATTTCATCGGCATATTCCAGCTCACCGCCAAAAGCAATGCCACGGGCAATGGTAGTGATCTTAACAGGGTAAGACTTTAATTTTTTACTGATATAGTAGATAGTAGTATCGCCCTGTATAGTAGGGCTTAAGGCAAAAATGATCTCCTGTATTTCTTCTTTTGAAATGCGGTCAACTAATGCATCAATCGTTAATTCTTCGGGGCCAATGCCATCCAGCGGCGAGATGATGCCACCCAAAACATGATAGATACCATTAAACTGCTGGGTGCTTTCAATGGCAATAACGTCACGGATATTTTCAACCACACAAAGCATATCCTGTTTGCGCATGGTGTTACTGCAGATATTGCAAAGGGGTTTATCAGATATATTATGACATCGGCTGCAGAATTTTATCTCATTCCTCATTTTAGAAATTATTTCGCTGAAACGGGTTACTTCGGATGTGTCCTGCTTAATGAGGTGGAGTACCAAACGCAAGGCTGTTTTTTTACCAATGCCCGGTAATTTGGCAAATTCATTCACCGCATTTTCTAAAAGAGAAGAAGAAAAAATCATGTTGTAAATATAATGGATAATGGTGTAATGAATAATTGATAACGGGATAGTGGATAATTTTCTAAACTTAATACAGCTATTTATATGGCTAACTGTTTTGGTTCGGGAACATTATCAATTATCAATTAAAAAATTACAAGTTATAATTTTATATCCCGTTCATTATCCCAGTTGGCTTTTACAGCCAGTTTTTGCGTTAGGGTAATATTTTTTTCAGGCTGTAATTTTTTAGCGTAATTACCGGGATCCCACTTGCCATTATTATTATCATCAAATAAGATGCGTATCTCATATTCTCCTGGAGTCATCAATTTTTTATTAAATTCCATGGCTTTGATAGGGTGACTTTCTTTTATTTCTTCTCCCTGCACAAATTGTAAAACCGGGTGTTTGGCAAGGTCTAAATTACTGAACCGTAAAATTACATTACCGTAATCTGCTTCTTTTTTTGTGATAAACCGTATAGTATCTCTTTTGGCAAGATGGTTATCAGCGGAATCAGAAACGGCAGAGGTATCCATTATTAAGCGGTACTGAGTTTCTTCCTGCCATTTTACAGTAAGGGTAATTTTAGTCCTGCTGCTGTCAATTGACCACAGTGTTGAAGGAATGGGTTTATAGTTTGTATCTGTTAAGATCAATTTTGCAGGATCGAATTTTTTTAGCGGCTTATTAAAGCCGATCTCAAGTGGGTTTAACAGGTCCTGCAATTGACCGGTAGGGGATAAGCTATATCTCAATTTTTTATCAGTGGCAGCCGGTTTGGCAGATGTAACAGCCGGGCCTTCTTTTTCAATGGCCGATGCATATAATATTACGGGGTCTGTTTTTTCAGAAACAGTTATTGCTGCATCGGCAAAAGCAAATAACTCTTTTTTTGAATTATAGGTTTTGCCGCCATCACCATCTTTTAAAGCATAAATATTAAAATTACCCGACGGTAAATTGATAAAAGAAAAACTACCATCACCACTCAATTTTGCAATATAATCGGGTTTTCTTTTCTGAACAGCAGAGTCATCTGCATTGCGGTAAAGTATTGCAATTAGGGTACTGTCGTACTTCCCGGTTTCGGCAATGATAACTTTACCACTAAGTGTTAATGAATCTATAGCATTGCCGGTAGAAAAAACATACGTAAAATCTTTTAAAGGATTTCCTTCATTGTTATCAACTATGGCATTGCCGAAATTAATGCTGTATGTTGTATTGGGCATTAAGGTATCCTTCAGTTTTACTGTTACTGTCTTTAATTTAAAATCAACCGAAGGTGATTTTTTGGGATAAGGGGATATTAAAACATTGGTCTGTGTTTCCCGTACCTCAACATATTCATTAAAGGTCAGGGTGATTTTATTTCCGCTAACATTGGTGCTGTTTAATTTGGGAGAGGCGCTTACCAGCCTTGGTGGAATAGTGTCCCTGGGTCCACCCGTTGGCGCACCTATCTGGGCACAACCGGTGTTGCTGACTGCAATACTATAAAGAAGGGAAATGATTATAAGTGTATATAAAAAACGGGTTAACCTCATTCAGCTATTTTGAAATGCAAACTTAACGGGTTTGTACTGTTTGTTTTGTTTTAAAATCATAAAAATCCCTTAATCTGCAGTTTCCTCTTCCAGGTCATGAAGTGCCACGGCCAGGTTATTATTCTTTACAAAATTGCACCAGTGACAATCCTCTTTTCCGCAGCCGGTATAAAAATCACGGGCCTGTATTTTATTCCAAACTTCAGTGATCTGTTGTTTTACCGTTTCTATATCCTGCGGATTAATAACAATTTTTTCTTTACGGTATTCTCCTTTTTTATCCGGCTCAATAAAATCAAACTCAGTACTGATGACCTTCCAGTCTTTCTGTTCGTAATTATCTACAAGTATTTTATAAAAAACAGCCTGTCGCCAATAATCACCACCATTGGGGTCTTTATCATTTGGCTGTTTCATTTTAGGGATGGCATTATCGATATTGCCACTTTTATAATCCACTACATTTACTTCTTTACCGGTAAACTCAAGTTTATCTAATTTTCCTTTTAGCGGAAC
>JBDTUK010000153.1:0-14330 GCA_040007795.1 Ferruginibacter sp. | reverse complement strand
CGTTATTTTCTGCATGCCTGGCATCTGATCTTGCCTGTGCAATGATAATATTATCAGCAACTATTTTTTCCTTTTTAGTATCGATATTTTTTTGTTCCGATTTGGCAAGAACTATATTATCAGCCACTATTTTTTCTTTTTCTGTATCGATCTTCTTTTGTTCTGATTTGGCCAGGTCAATGTTATGGGAAACTATTTTTTCTTTCTTAACGTCAAACCTTTTTTGCGCTGATATGGCCAGGTCAATATTATGCGAAACTATCTTTTCGTTTTTTGCATCAATCTTTTTTTGCACCGATTTGGCAAGAACAATATTATCAGCCACTATTTTTTCCTTTTTTGTATCAATCTTTTTTTGCTCAAAGATGTTCTGGCTCCTGTCGGCAATGGTGAAAATTGCTTTTTCAATACCATCCTCATCCATAAAGATGGCAGAAGTGATTTCACAGGGAACCGCTTTACCATTTTTTTGTATGGCTGTTACCTGGGCTATGGATTGCCCCTTAGCTGTTCTTTGTTTCAGCATATTTATAAAGCGCTTTTCAAGGATATCAAAAATATCTGTCCTGCTTTTGGTTAATAATTCTTTTTTTGAATAACCCAGGAGTTTACAGGCTGCATTGTTGACCAGTATTATTTTCCCATTGTCAGTGGTGGTTATGATGTGTGCCTGTGCAGCATTATCAAAGGCAAGGTCACGAAGTGTATTTTCAGTTATTGAAGCGATGGGTTTCTTTAAACCGGCGGAACGTATTATGGGTGTGTTTTCATGGATATTATTCATAGCGGATAGGTTTTCGTTTAAAAGATAAGCATTATTCTACATAGCCATTACAATAGTTAAGCCAGCTTTACAGTAAAGCAACACAAACGAACAACAGGATATGTACATAAGCCCAATGGGGCCTCATATGCTAAAAGTTTCACCAAATATTTTACTTACCAGTTTTAACATTTATTAATTTAGCTTTTCTTTACACATCATAACTTTAATAAGTTTATAACAACAGGAATCTTAAAAGCATGAGTAAAAAAGAAACATCAGACCTCTTGAAATTTTTGATCCCGTTTAATGAGGATATTACAGACCTGGCATTTTGGCTAAGAGGGTTTGTATGGAATCTTTACCCGAACTGCAATGAACTGATCTACGACAACTATAATGCTGTTGCATTTGGATGGTCGCCAACCGATAAACTGGGCGATACTTTCTGTTCCATTGCTGTGTTCAACAACAAATATGTACACTTTGGCTTTTACCGGGGTTCTCAAATTGCTGATCCCGAAAAAATGCTGGAAGGGAAAGGTAATCAGTACAGGTATATAAAGATTGAAGCTAAAAATGATTTTCCACAGAAATATATAAAGCAGCTTTTGAAAGCGGCGTACGCCAATTCTCTTGCTAAATTAAAAACAACAAAACAGGAACTTAAAGGAGCAACTATTGTGAAATCGATTTCGGCAAAAAAGAAAAGGCCTGGTATAATTATCCCTAAGAAAAAATAAAACAATATTTATACTGCTTTTCTTTTGCTTACTGTATCCCTGATAAAATAAATTACTGTTAACACTCCGAAGAAAATAGTAAGTGCCCTTGCTTCAGCAAATGTTACGTGAGATAAAAACCAACAGATCGTACCTACAGCAAGTATTGGAACAATTAATCCTCCCGGTATTATAAAACTGCCCGGTTCATTAATATCTTTTTTATACCGCAATTTTATTGTTGCTAATACAACAGCAAGGTAAATGATCAAAACAGATGAGCTGGCCAGCACAGCCAATTGTTTAAAGCCCCCGGTAGAGGCAAATATGGCTCCCACAGTACTATACACAACTATCGCCCAATAAGGACTGGCAAATTTTGGATGTACACGACCCAGAAACCCGGGCAACAATTTATCCTGCGCTGCAGCAAATAATATTCTTGGTGATGCCAATATATCTCCGCTTAACATACCAAACATTGAGAGGACACTGGTTACAAGAATGATGGTACCACCAACCGGGCCAATCAGTTTTGTAGCTATTGCAGCTAATGGTGCATCTTTATGCACAGCTAACTGATTGCCCAAAACTCCCTGTGCAACAAACTGCAGTAACAGGTACATCAGCAACACTCCTGCAACACCCATGAATATTCCCTTAGGTATATTTTTTTGCGGATTTTTTATTTCACCACTTACACATAAAGCAGTTTCAATACCCATGAATGCAAAGAAAAGAACAAGTGCAGTTTCCCCAATACTTTTTATACCGGGCCATGTTTTTATAGCAAGATTTTCAGATGAGATACTGAACACTCCCATCAATACTAATAATATCAATGGCATTAATTTTATCACGGTTGCTGTTGCAGCAAATTGTGATCCCTGCTTTACTCCCCTGATATTCACGAATGCAAGGAAACCAAATACAGCAATAAAAAAGATGATCCTCATATAGGTTATAGAAAAAACGGGAAACCAGATAGCAAGCATATCGGCCATTGCATTAACCACCGCAGCATCTGCCAGGCTTGAAAACCCAAACCAAAAAATGGTATTGATCAAAAAACCGGCTAAAGGGCCAAATGCTTTTTCTACATAAGCATACGATCCCCCGGTGGTAGTTACCTTACTACCCACTTCAGCATAACAAAGCATAATTAAAATGACCAGTAATCCACAAAGCAAATAAGCAATAAAACCTGCAGGCCCAAGATTTTCGGCAACAATAGCAGGCAGAACAAAAATGCCTGCACCAATGGTAAGGTTTATGGCATTTAATGCCAGGCTTACGGCCCCGATCTCACGCTTAAGGGCAGGCTCGTTTGTTTTTTGCATATTTAAATATACAATAACAAATTAAAGATTCAACCTTGGCAAAGTTCGATCAAACTGCAATTATGCAATCTTGCTTTTGCAACTTTGCCAAACCCGATAGCTATCGGGTTATACTTCACAAGCAAATTTTACTGCAGCTTCGGAATGGATAAATGCCGTATCAAATATCGGCACCGTGCAGTCTTCCTGTTTTATTAAGATGGGAATTTCGGTACAACCAAGTATGATCCCTTCAGCTCCCTGTTCAATCAATGAATTAATGATCTGAAGAAATTGTTGTTTTCGTTCTGGTAAAAAAATACCCCTGCTGAATTCGCCATAAATAGAAATATTGATAAGTTCAATACCGGTTACATCGGGAATGATAACAGATATACCATGTGTGGCCAGTTTGGTTTTATAAAAATCAAGCTGCATGGTATATTTTGTTCCAAGCAGCGCAACTTTTTTTAGGTTTTTGATCTTGATCGCTTCAGCAACGGCATCTGCAATATGAATAATCGGAATAGTAATGGCTGCCTGAACTTCATCAGCAATTTTATGCATGGTATTAGCGCCTATCATTACGCAGTCGGCTCCTGCCTTTTCAATGCTCTTTGCAGCTTCACTCATAATTATTAAAAGGCCATCCCAATCCTGTTTTTCGGTCAGCACTTTTATTTCGGCAAAGTCAACAGAGTTTAAAATAATTTTTGCCGAATGAACACCGCCGAGTTCTTTGTTAACCAGTTCATTCAGCAAACGGTAATAATCTAAAGTGGAGTACCAGGTAAGGCCGCCGATTAAGCCGATCGTCTTCATACTTTAGTTATGCTCGTTTAACCTGAATCGCTTTGCAATTATGGCCAGCTGCGGAGCTGTTAATGAAGTTGTTTTTTTAAGAATTTCAATAAACCTGTCTACTTCTTTCTGGCTTGCAGGACAACCAATGTTAGCGCCTTTAACAGTACCATCAGGTTGTGTTGTCCTCTCCTGTGAATCAAAGAGTAATTTGGCCTCTTTATCTAAAACTACCCAATAAGGCAATCCCTGGTCTTTTCCATTGTACTTTAACATTAAATCCAAACCGCCAGGATTTTCCAGGTTCTCCTTTCCTTTACTTTCCATCACAGTTATATGTGCAATCACAAAATTATCATCAAAGAATTTTTTGCACGAAATATCATTTAATGAGCTGTCCATTTTATGGCACCATCCGCACCACGAAGCATGGAACATCAACAATACTTTTTTGTTTTGATGACCGGCATCAACAATAGCCTGCTTTAAGACCCCATTTGCAGCAGGAGGCACTGTTTGTGCATGCAGATCAAACATTACAAACAGGGAAAAGGCAAAAAATAATAAACGTACTGGTTTCATAATTTATCTTTTAGAAGTATTAAAAGTAACTAAAAATAAAAGCAGGCTGAATTATTTATAGATAATAATTACCGTTTAACATTTTTTTAAGCCGTAAAACATTCAATACCCATTGCCATGAACCTATTATGCTGTATATTTGCGGCGCAATTCAGAACTACCGCGATAGATAATGGTTTTTAAAACCTCCTGTTTGCCATAACATCCCCGGCCAGACTACTTCGCCTGACTTATAGAGGAAGAATGTGTAATGACTAAAACATAGATATATGAAAAGTGAAACAATGGGTGTTAGCACTACCCTGAACAAAAAAGAGCAGAAAGATTTATCAAGTGAATCAAAAGAAACAAATGCCGTTGATTCGAAAATGGACAGTAACCAACGCAGTTTTGGAATACTGGATATGTGGAATATACAAAAAAGGCAGCGTACCAGCTCATCTATGCTGAGAAGGCTGCAATAAGGCTACAATTATTCTTTGAGGTAATAAATTTTTCTCTATGAAAACTAAAGCATGGCCCCCGTCATGCTTTTTTATTTTAGACGGGCTATTAATCTCTCTCAGGCACATCTACCCTTAATTTAGCAAGTGAAGAAAAGCCTTTCACGTTTGCAGCCGTCCAGCCAATATTAAATAGGCCCCCCTGCAATACCATCACATTGATAAAGCCCTTTTTTACTAAAGTGTTTGCAACTTCATGTGCAACAGTTCCACTGCCAAACACATATACAATAACAGGTTTTGTTTTATACCCTTCAATTTTATTCCACTGTGCTTCCAGGTCTGTTGAGGGTATATTTACTGCATTTTCAAGATGGCCAATATTTTGCCAGTAGTTTTTATGCTTGTTCGTAAATTCTTCTGTTGTTCTGGCATCTAAAAAGAGATATTCGTTTGTTGTTTCTAAAAATGATTTTAATTCCTGCGCATTGATAATCTTATAAGACAGGTTTGAAATGTAAGCTGAGGGCAGGCAGGCCAATGTTTTACGGTCTGTACTATTCACAGCGTCAAGCCCTTCCAGCAATACAGAAACATTGCTATAATTATTCCGCTTCAGTAATTCAGCGGCTTTTGCAGCTTCCCCACCAAACAGGTCTATGATAATGATCTCCCTGCCCGCAGGAACTTTTAAGATATTTGTTTCCAGGTCAGCCAAAGGAATGTGCATGGAGTTTTTAAAATAACCAAAGGAATTTATTTTTGCATCGAGGCTTATATGCTTAAAAGCTGAATCATTTCTTACATCCAGCAGGAGTATTTTTTTTGCATTATTTGAGATTTTGGTACATAAATCTGCTGCGGAAATAATATTGTACGTATTCTGTGTTTCTAGTTTATCGTATAAACAATTATTTCCTTCAAGAGGTAATTGCCTTAGCCCCGTCATACCTCCATTTATATTAAACACCTGTGTAAAGCCACTGTCCGCCAACATCTTGCTGGCCCGCCTGCTGCGCTGGCTGTGTGAGCAATAAACAAAAACCGGTTTGTATTTGTAATTACTGATCTCCGAAATACGGTTTCCCAGTTCTAATACTTCAATATTTACTGCATTTTTAAACCTCCCTAAATTCAACCCCCTTGAAGATGTATCTGCATACTCTCCCGGCGTACGGACATCTATTAAAAGATAGCCTGGATGACTGCTTAATTCGTTACACAGATCCTGTGTGTAAACAGTCTTATAAAGCACATTATCATTTTTGTATTGGGCAAAGCCCGTGATGGTTAACCCGGCAATATAAAAAAGGATGTATAGTTTTTTCATGGTTTTAGTTTTATAAGTTTAAAGTAAACTTTCATAACTTAAAGTCCCTCTAATTTTGATAAATGGTAAAGAAGCAGGCTATGAGCTGTCGGTTTATTACATGTGCTCAACCTTTTGTTTCAACCCTTGTAAATATCTGCAATAATTGTAAATTTAGTCATGCAAACGATCATCAACCAGCTGGAAAAGATAATTACGGATTATACTCCGCAACTTCAGCAATTAAATGAAGCCGCATTTTCTGATAAACCATCACCTGCCAAATGGAGTGGTAAAGAATATTTGGGGCATTTAATTGATTCGGCGCAAAGTAATATCCGCCGCTTTGTAGTGGCACAGCACGAAGAGAAGCCCTATATTGTTTATGCTCAAAATGAATGGGTGATCGCTGCTGATTATCAAAACTATCCGCTTAAGGATCTTATTGATCTGTGGACACTCATCAACAAACATATTGTCATCATTCTTAAAAATATTCCGGAAGCAGCGCTGTCAAGAGAAGTGCAAACAGGAGATATACATTCTATTAAATGGCTGGCAGCAGATTATAACAAACACCTGCTTCACCACCTGCACCAGGTTTTACATTTAGAACCTATACCCTATCCATGATTTTTTGAAAAAAAAATTATTAGCGGATCAATATTGTAGTACCCTGCTTTTGATGTACTATGCCGTCTACGTCCACTGCTTCAATCATCCATACATAAGTTTGCGGATCTACAAATTGCCCATTTACTTTTCCATCCCAACCGGGCTGGTCACTTTGCATTTGAAAGAGTATTTTACCCCACCGGTTGTACACCCTGAAATAATTGACTTTTGTAAAGCCCATCAATACAGGCCGCAGGTAATCATTCAAACCATTGCTGCCCGGAGTAAATGCGGTTGGTACATAAATTTCAATCTTTTTACGTGTCTTAACCAACTGTGTATCTACAGTAAGGCATCCACTCGGTGTTTTTAACTGAATGGTATATAATTGTGAAGCAAGGCCCCTGAAAGTTGGAACATAAGAAAAACGGTTGTCGAGATTAGTGGCTGGTGTCCACAAAACCGTGTTACCAATTTGCCTTGCCTGTAATTGTTCAGCAAAATTAAATATGGCTTCTTTATCGGAGTAACGAATACCGGGTGCAGGAGCCTCAATAACAACAACTGATTGTTTTGTTGTTGTGGTTAATGGACACTGTACAGTACTGACTGTAAGGCTTAAATTGAAAGTACCCGGAGCCGGGTAACTATAACCGGGGCTACGCAGAACAGATGTTTGTCCATTACCAAAATCCCATAAATAATTAAGGGTTGATGCTGTATTATTTAATGTTTTATTTATGGTAAGCAAAACCTGGTTTATACAAGCCGGATCCTGTACAATAAAATCAGCAAATGGGTATGGATATAATTTTACAACGGATGAAATGCTGTCGGCACATCCTTTATCTGATGTTGCCAGCATTTTTATTGTATAGTCGATGGGTAATCCATAACTATGGGTAACATCAGTAGTAGTTGCTGTAACCCCATCTCCCAGTGACCAGTTATATTGAAGGGCGCCCCATAAAATTGAAGTGGTATTGGTAAAAATAAACTGGTTATTGCCAAAACATTGCTGGGCATTATTAACTGTAAAGCCTGCAACGGGATCGGGATTAACAGTTACATTAAATGTACTGCTGTCGGTACAGCCATTATCTGTAAATACCAATAATTTTATAGTGTATGTACCCGGTAGTGTATAACTGTATGTTACATCTTTAGTGGTAATGCTACTACTGCCATCACCCATATCCCACCTGTATTGTAAAGTGCCTGCCGGAACAGTACTTGTATTACTGAAAACAAATTGATTGTTTTTAAAACAAAGCTCATTTACGTTTGCCGTAAAGCCTGCAAGCGGACTTTCAAACACATTTACCGTAAAGGAAATACTGTCCTTACATCCTTTATCAGAAGTTGTAACTAATTTAACGATATAAGTTCCTGTTTGGGCATAAGTATGTGTAACATCTGTAGTTGTTGCTGTATTCCCGTCACCCAGATCCCAATTATATTGCATGGTACCTGCAGATATAGAACTGGTATTGGTAAAAACAAATTGATGGTCTTTGAAACACTGTCCATCAGCATTTATATTAAATCCTGCCGCAGGTCCGGGGCTAACAATGATATCTTTTGTGGCAGTATTTGAACTGCAACCCACAAAACTAAATACGGTGGCACGATAGGAACCACTTTGAGTAACATTATAAATTGTTTGAGTGGCTCCGGGTATAGCTATACCATTTCGGTACCATTGAATACTGTCTGCTGCAGCTACTTTTAATACAGCCGTCTCCGGACCGTTTGAACATATTTCAGTACCACCAACCAGCTCAATGGTATTATCCAGCACAGCTGCTTTAACAATTACTGTATCTGTAGTAATACATCCTCCCCCCGCACTTGACGTTGTGACCACATACTCGGTAGTAACCGACGGTGTTGCAATGGGGTTTGATACGTTAGGATTACTTAAACCCGTGACAGGGCTCCACGAATAGACATACCCCGGCTTTGGATTTACTCCAAGCTGCACAGGGGCATTGTCACATGATAATTGATCAGGCCCGGCATTTGATTGAACGGTAAGTGTATCCTGTAATGTTGCGGTCAATGTATCAACACAGCCATACCCTGCATACGGAGTTATGGCTACTTTGAGAACTGTACCCGGTGTAGGTAATGGTTGTGAAAAATGAAGCGTTTGAGCGGTACCTAATATCGTTGTAGGGTCAGTTACATTCCACCATTTATATGTTTCATATCCAAAGGGAGCCGTAACATTTACCGCAGTATCATCAGCGCAATAGGTAGCTCCAACAAATGCACTGCTGCATTCGGTGTTAACATCAATATAAGCATAACCAAAATGCCCGGTAGGCGTACAATCAGCTGTTTTAAAAAAAAGCTGAACAGTTTTACCGGCATATCCATCCAGTTTTATGGTAGTAGCTGCCCAATCTTTACACCAGACCTGTGTAGACCCCTGCGGATTTGTTGATAAATAGAAGCCGGGTAAATTCGGGCTATTTATTGAGTAAAAGAATTCAAATGAAGAACAGGCTATTTTTCCACCATCAGTAATATTATTGATATCAATTACCATCCTGGGTTGCTGATAATCCTGGTGGGGCGGCCCCTGGAATACTACAGCATAGTAATAGATCAGGTTAAATTGATTCTGTCCCGGGGGAATAGTAAATGTATAAGAAACTCCTTCAGCCTGGGCACCCGGTAGATTATTCCCCAATTGAATAGAATGTCCGCTTCCATTCGGACAGTTTCGGGGAAAACCACCATAAGAATCCAGGCCATTGCCCGGAAATGCATTAAGCATTTCATGTCTGCCCGCAACAGGACCGGGTTGCAAGGTCAGATTAATACTGTTTGTGTTACCAGGACCTACAGATACATTACCTGTCCAGCATTGCCATCCATTAAAATTCCGCTGCTCAAAATCTATGTTTGGGGGGCATTGTGCAAAAGCATGCCTGCTTCCACCTGATAATAAAACCAGAAGTAATGCAATCTTTAAAGCATATTGGTAAAAAGCAGTTATTTGTCGGTTTAGGGCCTTCATTTTATAAGTAGTGGTTCGTAAAGTTAATTAAATGCGGCTAAACCCCATACTATTCCCCCAACTTCCACTAAATTATTTAATTTAGATATGTAATGCAGTAGTGGCCTGTATCCCTGCAACATACCAAAACAACTGACTATGACCTTTTCAACTAACTCAAACAGTAAGCCGCCGGGTGCTTCCCTCGCTACTATTATTAAGACCTGGTTGCTGGCAGGCACCCTGGATATATTATCTGCCTTCACCTATTATTATATAAAAACAGAGAAAAATCCTTTGAATGTTTTAAGCTATGTCTCAAAAGTTGCGCTTGGAGAAACAACTTTTACAAGTACAGGTTTACAACAGCTAAGTGGCCTGCTGGTTCATTTTGCCATAGCTTTTAGCTGGACAATCTTTTTTTTTATTATGTACCCCCGGCTAAAGTGGCTTCAATTAAATAAATTCATTACCGCAGTAGTATATGGAATTTTTGTATGGACAATGATGAATCTGGTGATACTTCCACTATGGAATAACAAAGCTTTTGTTTATAAAGGAGAAACATCGATCATTAACTGTTTAATTTTGATTGTAGCTATTGGCATACCCCTTTCTTTCATAGCACATAATCAGTATTCAAAAAAAGAAAACCAGTAAAGTGGTAACCACTGAAACATTCCGGCAAATGGCACTTTCACTTCCCAGTGCAGTTGAACTGCCGCATTTTGACAGAGCATCTTTCCGGGTAAATAAAAAGATATTTGCCACCATGAAAGAGAAAGACAATATTGCTGTACTCATGTTCTCTCCAATACAGCAATCGGTTTTTTGTGCATTTGATAAAACAATTATTTATCCGGTACCAGGTGGATGGGGACTAAAAGGCGCTACCATTTTTGAATTGAGTAGAATGAAAAGAACAATGATGAAGGATGCGTTGAAAGTGGTGTATGATGAAAAAGTTGCCAAATCAAAAAAGTAAAAATTCCGCAGAGGGCAAATGACTTTATTCACTCTCCTTTCCCATGGCGGCCTGTTTCATTTTATGTGCAGTTTCGGCACCTACATATTTTTCTATCCGGTGTTCAACAAAATAAATTACAGGCGTCAGAATAATTGCCATGGTAAATTTATAGGCGTAGTTAATTAAGCAGATAGCAAAAACCAATTGCCAGCTCCAGCCCTTACCTAATTTGAATGCGATGAACAATACAATAAAACTATCTACCAGTTGAGATACCAGTGTGGAGCCGGTTGCCCTCAACCATACTTTCTTTTCGCCGGTAATTTTTTTTATCTTATGAAATATGGTAACATCAACGATCTGGCTTACCAAAAAAGCAGTAAGGCTTCCGAAGATGATCCACATACCCTGTCCGAAAATTCCATTAAATGCTTTTGACATATCCGGAATCCCATCCTGCACACCCGACCCAAACCAGAAATCAGCGGCCGGAACCCCCATGGCCAGGTAGAACATTAAAAAAGCATACCCGATCAAACCAACTGCTGTAAAAGAAATTCGCCGTACTGCTTTAGGTCCGTAATATTCATTTACTATATCTGTCATCACAAATTCCAGTGGCCATAAAAGTACACCGCAGGTAAGACTCAGGCCCAGCCCATGTTCCCCAAATAAAGTCATACTTAATGGCTGTTGCCCGAATACTTTTTCAAGTGAAAATATTTTAGTGCCAATACTTTCAGCGATCAATGCATTGGCAACAAAAAAAGCAGTAAAGAAGATAAATAATTTTGTTGGCCTGTCTTTAAGAATGCTGTGTATCATATTAATTATTTGAAATAGAAATGAAAATAAACCTGGCAGCAAAAAATTACGATGTTAAAGATAATTATCCATTTGGGTATTTTAACTTCCATTTTAAGCGAAACGAAAATAAAATACAGCAGCAGAAAAAGTGCATTAACTATAATTGCTCCATAGCCCAGCAGCACCAGTGTTCCCTCCAGCCAGGGAAGCGGTAAGATCTGCTCGCTTTTTCCTTCATGTGCATTATGCGATTCCATATACCAGAATACCACGGCTAATAAAAAACAGGCATTGCATAGAACGGTTATTTTTGAAAAAAAGCGCAAGGGAAAGATTTAAAAGGTTTAAAATTCAATGGTTTAAGGTTGTGTTACCTTTACAGTTCATGTTTAATTCCTAATTCCTAATTCCTAACCATTCCTAATTCCTAATTCCTAACCATTCCTCCCACTCAACATTGGTACAAAAGAAAAATTATCAAATGCTTCTTCGCTGGTAGTCCCGTCTTCATTTTTAGTTATACGCAACATGCGCTGGTGATGATCTTCATCCACCGGTATCACCATTTTACCTCCCGGCTTTAATTGTTCGATCAGTTTGGGCGGAATAAAAGGTGCTGCGGCAGTGATGATCACTTTATCAAACGGGGCATAAGTTGGCAGGCCTTCGTAACCATCACCATAAAAAAATTTCAGGTTTGGATACTGGTTTTTAAATATGAATTGCTTTGTCTTTTCAAATAGTTTCTTTTGCCGCTCAATGGTAAATACCTTGGCTCCCATTTCGGCCAAAACGCTTGCCTGGTATATGCTTCCCGTACCAATTTCAAGTATCTTTTCATTAGGCTTTACCTGTAACAACTGTGTTTGATAAGCAACGGTATAAGGCTGGGAAATGGTTTGCCCTTCACTGATGGGAAATGCCCTGTCTTCGTAGGCTATTTCATCTAAAGCACTATCCAAAAAATAATGCCGGGGAATATTGTTCATGGCTTCCAGCACATTATTATCTGTGATACCTTTTTCCTTTAGCGTATCAATCAGTTTTTTTCTAAGTCCTTTATGCCGGTATGTGTCTTCGTATTTTCTCATTAACCAAAAGTAAATTTGCCACAAAGGCACTAAGACACTAAGAATAAAAATTATAAATCACATTGTGCTTTAGTGCCTTTGTGGCCAGTATTAAAACATTCTTATTTCAACTTCATTTCATTCACTATCCGCTCTATCTTATCATCCAGTTCTTTTTCCTTTGCATCAAACGCTGCCGCATTATTCAATTTAGTATTTACACTAAAATAAAATTTTATTTTAGGTTCCGTACCGCTTGGCCTTGCAGAAATTTTTGTTCCATCAGCCAAAACAAATTGTAGCACATTGCTTTTTGGCAGATCAATTGTCCAACTTTTACCAGTTTGCAAATTCTTACCCACCTGCAATTCATAGTCAAGTAATTCAGCAACGGCTCCACCGTCAATGGTAAGGGGTGGATCTTTTCTATACCCTTCCATCATATCAGCAATTTCTTTTGCACCATTCATTCCCTTTTTTGTAATGCTCACCAGGCTTTCTTTATACAAACCATATTGCAGGTACAGGTCGATCAGTTTATCAAAAAGACTGCGGCCTTTATTTTTTTCATAAGCAGCCATTTCACAGATCAAAGCAACAGCACTAACCGCATCTTTATCCCTTATCTCATCGCCGATCATCAATCCAAAACTTTCTTCGCCACCAATAATGTATTTCTCTTTGCCTTCTTTCTCTTTGATCAACGCCGCAATCCATTTAAAGCCGGTAAGCACATTGTAACAGCTAACACCGCTGGCTTTGGCAATCTCATCAATCATATCGGTGGTAACAATGGTTTTAACTACCATATCATTGGGCTGCTGCAATCCTTTTGTTTTTCTTGCCTCGATCATGTAATTAAAAGCAAGCATGGCTGTTTGGTTGCCATTCATTAATATCCATTCGCCCTTATGATTCTTTACACCAATACCTACCCTGTCGGCATCTGGGTCTGTACCTAACAAAATATCAGCATCCAGTTCTTTTGCATTCTTTAAACCAATACTCATCGTTTCCGTTTCTTCAGGATTGGGATAAATGACCGTTGGAAAATTTCCATCAGGAATACTTTGCTCTTTTACAATTTGCACATTATCAAAACCGAATTTTTGTAATGCCTGTGGCACCAGCATAATACCCGTACCATGTATGGGTGTGTACACAATCTTCAGATCGTGTTGCTTTGCGCAAATATCAGGATAAACAGACAATCCTTTTACCATTTCGAGATAAGCGGCATCCATTTCTTTTCCAATGATTGTAATATTTGCTTCTCCTCCACTCCACTTCACATCATCTACCGAAGCAATTTTTTCTACTTCCTTAATTACATTCTTATCATGTGGCGGCACCATTTGTGCGCCATCATCCCAGTATGCTTTGTAACCATTGTATTCTTTAGGATTATGCGATGCAGTACATACTACTCCACCCTTGCTTCCTGTTTTACGAATAGCATAACTTATTTCAGGCGTTGGGCGCAGGGCCTCAAACAAATAAACTTTTATTCCATTCGCTGCAAAAACATTGGCTGTAGTTTCTGCAAAAAAACGGCTGTTGTTTCGGCTGTCGTGACCGATCACTACACTGATCATTTCATCCTTCGCTGACTGCCGTCGGCCAGAGCCTATGGCGTCGGACGAAGCTCCGGATGATAAACCAAAGCAGATCTTTAAATAATTGGCATAACCCTGTGTGGCCATACCCACTGTATATTTATTCATGCGGTTGGTACCAATACCCATAATGCCACGAAGGCCACCGGTACCAAACTCCAGGTTTTTATAAAAAGCATCTTCCAACTCTGCAGGACTATCCTTTTGTAGTTTTAATATCTCATCCTTTACAGATTGGTCATAATTACCGCTAAGCCAGCTGCTGATCTTTTGTTGTGTACCTGCATCCATATTTTATGATTTTTTTAT
>JBDTUK010000152.1:0-8540 GCA_040007795.1 Ferruginibacter sp. | reverse complement strand
GAGGGGAAATTAATTAAGTTAAACGCTGTTGAAGGAAGGTTTGTACAGCAAGGCCAACTGTTGGGCTTTATGGAGAGCAGGGCAGATCATGAATTAATGATTGGATTTTCAAAAGTAATAGATAGTGTGCGGTTACTTTTAATTTCAAACAAGACAGAAGAAGCCATAAATTATTTTACTTCATTTACATCACCATCTTCTCCATTTCCTCCCCCTTCGGGGGAGATAGAGGGGGCTGTATCAACCTTTATTCAGGGCTTTATTTTGTTTAAACAATATCTTTCTGCCGGGTTTTATTTAAGAAAGAAAGCTATGTTGCAAAGTGATATGGTTTACCTGCAACGCCTTCATGCCAATTTAACAGAGCAGAAAGAAATGCAACAGGAAGACCTTGGTTTGGCTAAAGAAACTTTTGAAGCTAACGCAACACTTAAGGATCAAAAAGTGATTTCGCCATTAGATTACCGGAATGAAAAAAGTAAATATATAGGCAAGGCAATGAGTATTCCACAGATCAGTTCGGCTATTATCAGTAATGAAAGTAACCAGCATGAAAAACAAAAGGAGATATTGCAATTGGAAAATGAAATAGCACAACAGAAAGGAATTTTTACTCAAGCCCTTAATACCTTAAAAGCTCAATTAGATGAATGGAAGAGTAAGTATTTATTGATTGCCCCTATTGATGGTAAAGTGGCTTTTGCCGGGTTTCTCCAGGAAAACCAGCAAATACAGATCAACCAGACTATTTGTTTTATTAACCCGGAAAACAGCAGCTACTATGCAGAAGTATATATACCCCAAAACAATTTCGGAAAAATAAGACAAGGAGAAAAGGTATTATTAAAACTACCATCCTATCCTTTCCAGGAATATGGCGCAATAGAAGGCAGGCTGGATTTTATCTCAAACATTGCTACGGACAGCGGCTATGCAGCTAAAGTTATTTTTATTAACGGATTAAAGACAAATTATAATAAACAGGTTCAATACAGGGATGGGCTGATTGCACAAGGGGAAATAATAACCGCAGATTTAAAATTAAGTGACAGGCTGATGAACAGTATAAGGCAGTTTATTAAAAGGTAATATCTTTTAGTAAACGCCAATTGATTTGAAAAAATACTTTCAAAAAGAAGCAAACCGAAAAAATAGTTTGGTGAAGGATTGCAACTTGTTAACATATTCTAAAAAAAATAATCTACAAGCCAGGCATTTTAAAAAAGATAAGGGCTTGCCAGAAAAATAGTTTTAAGAATTTGTTTGCAAACAAAAGGTAAACATAATGGTGTACAACATTGTGGTTATCTAAAGGGCCAAGCCGAAAACCCTGCCTGATTTTTTTAAATACGGGCTTTAAAAAAGAGTAGGTTTATTTATTAAACTACAGCCTTGTTCTCCTCCCCTTTGGGGAGACTGGGTGGGGCTTATTAAAATTTTTGGCAGCTTTTGAATTTTATAAAACTGCCGCAATGTTATGATAATGAAATATAAAGACTTCAAAATGATGTCTCAAAACGAAATGAAAAAAATAAAAGGAGGGAGTGAACAAGTTTGCACTGTAGTTTGTCAGGGAGATCCAAGTACACAGCATAATTGTGGGCCAGAACAAAATGAGCAATGCTATTTTTCTGTAGTGGGTTATTGGACTACTTGTAATTGGGCGCCGGAAATTCTTTGTGGCACAAGACCTTTATTATCTTGTAGTTGTGGTGGGTCCTAAATAATAGTATTTTTTTTCTCTAAGAAGTGCCATTAGTGCAATGGCACTTCTATTAAAAAATAATTTTTGATTTATGAAAAAACATTTTCTTCTGTGGTCGTATTTTTTTATGTCTAATTATACCACTAAAGCCCAATCCGTAGAAAATAGTGTAAACCTGTACGGCACTAATTTCCCACAGGAAAAGATTCATATTCATTTCGACAAAGAAATTTACCTGCCCGGCGAAACCATCTGGTTTAAAGCCTACCTGTTTGAAGAAAATTTACCAAGTGAAAGGAGTACCAATTTTTATGCAGCTTTGTATGATGAGAATGGCAAGCTTATACAGGAACAGCTTTCCCCGATCTTTAATTCCACTACCGACGGGCATTTTGATATACCTGATAGTTTACAAAGCAAACAACTAATATGCCGTGCTTACACCAGTTGGATGATGAACTTTGACACCACATTCTTATTTACCAAGGCTATCAAATTAATGAATAAAAATGCGAAAGACGAAACTTTAGCATCCATTAAAACAGTAAGCCTTCAGTTTTTCCCAGAGGGCGGCGATATTATTGAGGGCACGAGGAATACCATTGCCTTTAAAGCCAATTATAATAGCGGTTTGCCCTTTGAAATTAAAGGGGTATTAAAAAAACAGGAAACGGGCGAGGTAGTTATGGAACTAAAATCAATACATGACGGCATGGGCAGATTTGATGTAGAGATGCAGGCTAACGAAAGTTTTTATGCTGAATGGACAGATAATAATGGTGTTATACAGCAAACATATTTGCCAAAAACAAAACCTGGTGGTGTATCATTAAAATTAGCCCAGCAAAAAGATAAGCTTGTATATAATATTGTAAATAAATTACCCGACGATAGCCTGCATGTGTTGATGTATATGTATCAAAAAATTTTTTATAAAACTGATTTAGCAGTATCATCAGTATTACCTTATACAGGTATGGTACCTGTAAGCACTTTACCTACTGGCATAATGCAACTAACAGTTTTTAATACTAACTGGCAGCCAGTGGCAGAACGAGTTGCCTTTATCAACAACAATAATTATACACTTGGCATAACAATTACCGATAAAGAAATAAACACCCAAAAAAGAGGAAAGAATATTATTGAAATAGAAGTGACCGATACTATATCTGCAAACATGTCACTGAGTGTTACCGATGCTGAATTAAATAATGAAGAAACCAGTTCTACGATTGTAACCAATTTATTGCTAAGTGGTGATGTAAAAGGGTACATATATAACCCAGCTTATTACTTTGCCGATAATTCCAATGGTGAATTAAAAGCCAACCTCGACCTAGTAATGTTGACTCATGGCTGGCGCAGGTACAACTGGGATGATATGCTTGTTCAAAAAATGCCTGTCATAAATTACCCTCCGGACAATTACTTGTCTGCTTACGGACAAATAAGCAAGGATATAATGGATAAAATGACAACAGAAGAAAATGTAAACCTGATCATTAAAACAAAAGACAGTACCAATAATTTTTATGCGATCAGGCCCGATAACAATGGCCTCTTAAAACAGGAGGGATTAATCTTTTATGATACGGCCAGGGTTTTGTTTTCCTTCAATAAAAATAAAAGCTGGAATACAAAGATGGCTTTCAGCACCTCAAATTATACCTTTAACCAACCCCAGGCAATAAATAATTACCGGGATTATTTTATATGGGATACCACCGGTTATATAAAATTCAGTTCCACAGCATCCTTATTTAATTATTACAATACTAACAAAGCCAACCAGCCCTTTAATAAGGAAAAAACACTGCAGGGGGTGGTAGTAAAAAGCAACAGTTTGCGTAACTGGAAAAATAACCCCTTACTGAAAATGGATGAAAAATATACTAGTGGTTTATTTAGGGGAGGTGCAACTTCGGAAGCTTTTGATTTATTGCACGATGAAATGGCTGAGGCTTCAGGAAATATAATTAATTATTTAAAGTACAGAAGTGGTATGTTGGGAAGAGATAAAATTAACCCTCCGTTATATTTTATTGATGAACATATAGCTGAATATTCAGAAGTAGAAATGTTATGGATAAGTAATATTGCTTACGTAAAAATCATAAGACCATATTTTGGTACAAGAAATCAAGGTGGAGACCTAGGAACAGCAGTCTCTATTTATTTAAAAAAAGGGAATGATCTGATTGACCGCCGCCCTAAAGACACCGATTTAAAGTTGGTAAACATTGCGGGGTATTCCCCAAATAAAGAATTTTATTCTCCAGATTATTCTCAAACTAATACTACCTTAGGTACAGATGCCCGGACAACGTTATTATGGCAACCTTATATTATTACTAATGCTGTCAACAATAAAATACCCATTACTTTTTATAATAACGATCTGACAAAAAAATTTAGAATTGTTTTAGAAGGTAGTAATACTGAGGGAAAATTAATTCATGTAGAAAAAATTAT
Source organism: Ferruginibacter sp. (assembly GCA_040007795.1). Taxonomy (GTDB): domain Bacteria; phylum Bacteroidota; class Bacteroidia; order Chitinophagales; family Chitinophagaceae; genus Ferruginibacter. The sequence goes on along the minus strand of JBDTUK010000152.1, from coordinate 4,360 downwards.
AAAATAAAATACTTTAGTTTCCCTTATTCTTTCAAAGGGATTAAAGAGCTTTCGACTCTTTTCTGTCTTGCAATGATATGCAGGTATTATGATAAAATCAATAGCCTTTAAATAGTGAGGGGGAGAAAATAAAAATCGCTAAAAAGGTGACTCACCGATGTTAATGCGCTTCCAGCCAATTCTCACCCTCTCCAATCTCCGCATCTGTTGGTACTCCATTAGGTAATGCCAATGCAGTTTGCATACAATTTAAAATAATGGGCTTTATTTTTTCAATTTCGCTTTTATGTGCATCAAAAACCAATTCATCATGTACCTGTAATAACATTTTTGATTTGAAATTATGTTTACTAAACTCCTGATGAATTTTTATCATTGCCAGTTTTATCATATCGGCAGCAGAGCCCTGTATGGGAGAGTTAATAGCATTGCGCTCTGCAAAGGCACGAACAGTGAAGTTTGCACTACCAATATCTCTTAACCAACGCTTGCGGCCCATCAGTGTTTGTACGTAACCATGCTCCTGTGCAAAATGAATGGTATCATCCATGTATTTCTGAATATTCGGAAATTGTTTTTTATAGTTATCAATGATCTCTTTTGCTTCTGTTCTGCTAATGCCTAAATTTTCTGCAAGGCCAAATGCACCCTGGCCGTAGATGATACCAAAATTCACACTCTTGGCTTTGTACCGCATTTCCTTGGTTACATCTTTCTCATCTACATTAAAGACTTTTGCAGCGGTAGCATTATGAATATCTTTTCCTGTACGAAATGCTTCACACATATTTTTATCTCCGCTAATGGCGGCTACAATGCGTAATTCAATTTGGGAATAATCGGCAGAGATCAGTACATGATCTTTATCTCTTGGAATAAATGCTTTACGAATCTCCCTACCCCTTTCAGTGCGGATCGGAATATTTTGAAGATTAGGATTATTACTGCTCAACCTTCCTGTTACAGCCACAGCCTGTGCATAGGATGTATGTACCCGGCCGGTTTTTTTGTTTATCATCAACGGCAGTGCATCTACATAAGTTGATTTTAGTTTAGTAAACTCCCTGAATGATAAAATATCATCTACAATTTTATTTTTGCTGGCAAGTTTTAATAAAACATCTTCACCCGTTGCATATTGACCGGTCTTTGTTTTTTTAGCCTTAGGGTCAATCTGCATTTTATCAAACAATACTTCGCCCAACTGTTTTGGCGATGCCAAATTAAAACGAACGCCGGCCTGTTTGTACACACTTTCTTCTGCAGCTTTTGCTTCTTTTTCTAACTCCTTGCTGTACTCATTTAAAAACCCTTCATCAATTCTTATTCCTTCAAATTCCATTGCGGTTAAAACTTTTACCAAAGGATTATCTACTTCGTAAAAAACTTTCTCCACATCTTTTTCTTTCAGCTTAGGAAGAAAAATATTTTTCAACTGCAGAGTGATGTCGGCATCTTCAGCGGCATAATCTGTTATTTTTTCCGGCTCCACATCTCTCATGTTGCCCTGGCCCTTGCCTTTTTTGCCAATCAGTTCTTCAATATGTACCGGCTCATAGCCTAAATATCTTTCGCTTAAAGCATCCATACCATTTTTACCGTCGGGTTCAATAACAAAATGAGCAAGCATGCTGTCAAAAGTATTTCCTGCCAGTTCAAAACCATACCATTTCATTATCAGCATATCGTATTTAATATTATGGCCGATCCATGTTTTGGTTTTATCATTAAATAAGGGCTCGAAAAATTTAAGCCGTCTTAAAGTTTCTTTTTGGTCGGCAGGGCAGAAGACATAAAATCCTTCGCCGGGCTTTACAGAAAAACTAAGGCCTACCAGTTCTGCATCATTGGCATCAATGCCGGTGGTTTCGGTGTCAAAACAAATTTCTGTGTTACCGGATAAATATTTTACGAGGTCTTTAATTTCTTTGTCAGTTTGAACTAAAGTGTAATCATGAGCTGTATTGTTGATGTTCCTTTCAGCCCCCCCACCCCCCAAGGGGGGATTTTCAGAGTCTTCAATTTCAAGGCTTTCTTTTTTATCATCTGGAGAAGCTATTATGTTTCCAAATAAATCCATTTGTACATTTTGGGTTGAACTCTTGGCATTTGCAGAATCAAAACTCCCCCCCTGGGGGGCTGGGGGGGCTCCTAATATTCGTTCCCCCAATGTTTTAAATTCAAGCTCTGCAAAAATTTCTCTCAATGCCTCTTTGTTCATTTCTTTTATCAGGAAATTCTCTTCATGAAATTCAACAGGCACATTAGTAATGATGGTAGCTAATTTTTTACTCATTATGGCAAGCTCTTTTCCAGCTCTTACTTTTTCTCCAAGGGCGCCTTTTATGTTATCTGCATTTGCCAAAACATTTTCGAGTGTGCCGTATTCTTTCAACAACTTTGCTGCGGTCTTTTCACCCACTCCTTTAATGCCCGGAATATTATCTACCGCATCCCCCATCATACCTAAAATGTCAATTACCTGTTCTACTTTTTCAATATCCCATTTTTCGCAAACTTCTTTTGGCCCCATTATTTCGAACTTACCCCCTTGATAAGGAGGTTTGTAAATTTTAATATTTTCAGAAACGAGTTGTCCATAATCTTTGTCAGGCGTTACCATATAAACTTCGTAACCTTCTTTCTCAGCCATTTTTGCCAATGCGCCAATTACATCATCAGCTTCGTAACCATCAATGGCAATAACAGGAATATTCAAACCTTCAATGATTCTTTTGATATCGGGTACTGCTGATAAAATGTCTTCCGGTGTTTCCTGGCGGTTGGCTTTGTAATCAGCAAAATCTATATGACGTTCGGTAGGCGCATGTGTATCAAAACACACGGCCATGTGGGTGGGCTTTTGATTATTAATGAGTTCGATAATGGTATTGGTAAAACCAAACTGGGCATTAGTGTTTCTTCCTTTGCTGGTAATACGTGGATTGCGAATGAGTGCATAGTAAGCACGAAAAACAAGTGCAAATGCATCTAACAAAAATAATTTCTTTGGCATGGCATAAAAGTAAAACAAATCTGCTGCCAATCAACATCCCTAAACTTAAAAAGCTACCCCACTACTGGAACAGCTTCTTAAGATCATGTAAACTCAAATAAACAAAACAACTCTCTTTTATCATAAGCTGGTTAACTGTAACCGGCCATTGGAAGGGTTTGCAGTATTTTGAAGGGTTACCCCTGTTTTTGTCACGGCTGAAATATTCCAATAATTATTCAACATGATCAGCTGGGGGTCCTTAGTATCGAGGCTGATGGTAATTCTTTTTAAAATATCGTCTTCAGACCAGTTCCCGTTAATCTCTGTTCCATCTTTTGTGGCTTTTATCTTACCGGCAGGGTCAAAAGTTAAACTGTACCCGGTAAGTTCGTTGGCCTGATTTTTATCAGCCTCTATAACCAGGTTTACTTTCCAGGCACCTTTGGTTACAAGCGGTGTAGCTGATACTGCAGTTGTATAATCTCCGATACCCGAACAAGCGGCAAAATATAGTATTACTGAGCACTTAAGTGCAAAAAGGAGTAATGGGCTTTTCACTGTTTAGGATTTATAGGTTATCCCTATAACTGAAAAAGCCCTTGTATTATTGTGCAAAAAAACCGGGGAATTAAAACCGGGTTTCCATATATACCGGTAACATGGCTCTCCAGGTTGGCCAGTCATGTTTCCATTCTTCGCCCCAAACATCCAGTTCATAATTTATGCCCTTGCTGTAAAGCAGACCTGCAAAGGCTTTTGAAGCGTTGGGGTCTTCATAGGCACCACTACCGGTTAGAATATGAACATGCCTGCTTTTTCGGATCTGTTCCAGGATGGAATGATCGGTAAGGTTGCCCATATAATGCATGGGCGAATTGAAATAAACCTGATCATCAAAATATCCCTTGGTATATTCAGTAAGGTCATATACCCCACTCATGGCAATAACCCCATTTATAAGATCGGGGCGTTTTAAAAACAGGTTCATGCTGTGTAAGGCGCCAAAAGAGGCACCACAGGTAATAATTTCTGTTTCGTTGGATGAGCTGTTTTTAATAAAGGGAATCACTTCGTTAAAAACATATTCATTGAACTGGTTTTGACGGATGGCTTTGTGAGCGCCAGCCATTTCATTATTCAACCAGCTTTCGTTATTAATACTGTTGATAGAATATACTTTTACCTTACCACTAGTGATATAAGGCGCCAGGGTTTCCATCATTTGAAAACGTTCGTACTCTAAATAATCTGCAGCAGCTGTGGGTACAAATAAAAGTGCAAAGCCATAATCGCCATAAGTAACGATGGGCATTTCTTTTTGCAGGGCCGGGCTAAACCAGCTGTTTAGTTCTCTCTTCATAA
>JBDTUK010000151.1:0-8359 GCA_040007795.1 Ferruginibacter sp. | reverse complement strand
TGCCATGGCGCTTTTTTGAATTAATTCGAAACTCGCTCTTCCGCTTAACAATAAGATCATTTCGTTCATGGGCAACCACTCTTTTAACAAAGAAGCGCCGATTACCTTATCCAGGGCATTATGCCTTCCTACATCTTCCCGTATCAAAATCAGATCCCCTTTCAATGAAAATAATGCACAGGCATGTATGCCGCCAGTATTCTCGAATACCATTTGCTGGTTTCTTAGCCGGCCGGGTAAGGCATACAATAAACCGGGTGAGATTCGAATACTATCTTTTTCGTGATGATAAACAGGTAGTACGCTGATGGCATCAATACTTGCCTTGCCACATATGCCACAACTGGATGTGCTGTAAAAATTCCTTGATGCATTGGTAAGCATGGGAATTATATTTTCCTGCAGCGTAACCAATACCCGGTTTTCATCAACTGCTGTTTGTTTTATTTCCAGTATCGCTTTGTTGTTTTTTATGATCCCTTCTGTAAATAAAAAACCGGCTGCCAGTTCTTCATCATTACCCGGTGTACGCATGGTAACGGCAATATTTTTTTGCATACGGCCGGTGGGGCTGCTGTATGCCAGTTGAATTTCCAGGGGTTCTTCCACAGCAACCTTGTCTTCAGTCTCCGATATTTCACCGGCACTTATCTTTTGGATGCTGATATGTTCAACCCGGTTATCTTTCATAGCATAAAATTACTAAAAGAAATTCTTAAGGTATGAAGGATTTATTGCCTTGTGTGCTTTACTAAAATCTTCTTTGGTATCTATGCTCATTATGCTTTTTTTGTTTGCAGGATAAAATTTAGCAGCCTGGATATTTCTTAAAAATTGCTGTAAGGAATATTCTTTCGTTTCAAACATTTTTTTTAACTCATCAAAGCTTTGATTTGGATACCATGCCAGCAGTGGTTCATAAAGTTCTTCCTGTTCATTATAAAAACTTACAGGGGCATCTTTACAATGTGTTAAAAAATCTTGTAAGTCAGTTGCGCTTAAAAAAGGATAATCGCAACCAATGAATAATATATTTTTTCCAGGGAATTGTGTAAAGGCAGACAGCAATGCTGCCATCGGCCCGATATTTTTATAGGCAGGATCATCAGTTAAAAAAGAATAACCTTCTTCAAGAGTATTTACCTGTGCTTCGTTGCAGGAAATAAAAACCTTTTCGCAAAATGGTTGCAGCATTTCATAAACATGATAGCGCTGTGGCTTTTCATAGTATTGAAGCAGGCTTTTATCAATGCCCATGCGGCGACTTTCTCCGCCACATACAACTATCCCGATTGATCCTGGGAGGGTATGATCATCTGGTAAAGCCATTCTACATCATAATAATAATATACATTACCATACCGGGTGCCACACATATCCTTTCAACTGGTAATGGGTAAGTGCGGTCTGTGCTGTTAACGAAACTTTCATATCCGGCAGCAACTCTTCTTTTTTTATATCTAAAAACGCCATTGCCTGGCCGCAGACAATAAATTTGGCGCCTAACTTTTTAAGGTCGTCGATAATTTTTATGTTTGGATTGTCAATCTTATATTTTTTCTGAAATGCTTCATTATTCTTAAGCGAATGAAGGACACCGGCATGTGCTACAATTACAGGTATTATCCTTTTGACTGGTACACCCGATGCAATATGCAGGTTAATGACCCTTGCTATTTCAGCCAGTCCGGAATTGATCTCTTTTATGGTCGAATCGGGATTGTTCCCGGCTAGCTCAAACAATATCTTATAATCAATATTCGGATCAGGAATTTCAGTCGGGTCTGCTACTGGAATTACACCACTACCCAGGCCGGCGTTCAAAAGCGGGTATACAGACCGGGCATTAAGCTTATCTTCCTTTTCTTTGCCCTCAAATTCTTTTTCTATTCTTACCGAATCTGCATGAATGGCTGTACGGAGTGAACTGTCTTTCTGCATTTTTCGGGCAGTAACTATACTATCAATATTCAATGTTTGTGAAAATGCAAAAAACGATGCCATACAGGCAACCAGCAGTAATGATAATTTCCTCATAAGTTTTATCAGTTTAAACAGGAAGATACATTATTATTACAAATTTTATTATCTGCCTTACTTTTTTGTTTTTTAAGCATAAGTTAAAGAGCAGGAACAGGGCTTTAACAAATTCGGGTAAAGTTGTTGGTATAGTTGTTGGTATAGTAACAGAAACAACGACTGATGCACAAAATATTCTTGCTGATATCAACCTTCTTAATGATTGTTGTAATAAGCAGTTGCAGTAAAAAAACTCACCCATCCGGTACAACTGGTTCAACCAGTGGGGTACATACCGATTCAATCGCCGTAGAAAAGAAAGTAGTTAGAATAAAAACAGCAACCCCTAAAGTAATTACTGTAAATGATAGGGTTGCTAAAAGGAGTGTGGATGGCAGGTATTATTACGACCTGGAAGGGCACAGGTACTGGCGCAACAACAGGGATGGTAAGTATTACCTGTTTCACAAATCAATGTTTGATAATCCGGATTTTAAAAGCCCTGTTGCGCAATAATTATTTATTCACCCAACCATGATCTTAATATGGCCAATTGCAAAGGATCTATTTTCTGTCTTCGCATTATCATAAAATTCCTTTTGCCTTTTTTGTTGTAGGTCTGCATATCTAACTTTAAACCTGATTTAAGCTAAAACAAAATTTAATATTGAAAAGCTTAAAAAAGGCTCAAATAATTTTTGATATGGGTATAATTATTTTATCTTCATGTCCCTAATCATTCCTTTACCGGCAAACGTATCTGTTCCCTCTGTTTACTTACCTGTTAGCGACAGGAGTTCTGCATTTTTATGTTTCACGCCTTGCTATTCAACCAGATCTGATAATAAAATTACCATACTTATAATAAACATTTGTTTTATGCCAAACGAAAAATTAAAGCGAAAAGATTTTTTAAAAAATATTACCGGGTTAAAAACTACCACTCCCGAAGTGATGACTGATGAACCGCCTGGAGAACCAGATCCGTTATTTAAAAAATATGCCAGGAAAACATTGCAAGACCGGTATTATAGTCAGCAAATGGAAATTCCTAATCCGGATGGACCGCCGGTTAGAAGGGTAGGAAATGTAACCAGCGGACTTACACCATATACGGGCACATGGACTATTTGGGAGGCTGCACATTTGTTACGCAGGGTTGGTTTTGGGGTTAAAAAAACTGAACTGGAAGCTTTATTGCTCATGACTCCATCTGCAGCTGTAGATTCAATGTTAACCTTAACAGCTCCTTCCAATCCTTCCCCAACACCACTTAATTATTATCAAAATACGGCAGTTGATAGTGGTGGAATTTTGCTGGGTGGTAGCTGGACGGCTAATAACCTGGCTTATTTAACCGGTAGCAACGATGGTACTGTTGATTCATATCGCCAAAACAGCCTGATTGACTGGAGTTGGGGCCTGTGTGTAAATGAAAATACCACTATCCGTGAAAAGATGGTTTTATTCTGGTATCATTTTATACCTGTAAACTTTGATGATGTAAGAGGTATGCAGAACAACGCTGCCACCATGTGCCATGATTATATGAGTTTGTTGCGTACCAATGCACTGGGCAGTTTTAAAGACCTGATAAAATCTATTGCCAAAATGCCGGCCATGCTGGTTTTTCTCAGTAATCAATACAGTACCGCTACGGTGCCCAACGAAAACTTTGCAAGGGAGTTGATGGAATTATTTACACTGGGTAAAGTGCCTACTCAAAACTATACAGAAAGTGATATCATAGCTGCATCAAAGGTTTTTTCAGGATGGCGGGTACCAAGTTTTGTAACAGCCTATCCATTTGCGCCGGCTTTCAATTCAAGCTATCATAATCAAAGCTCTAAAGTATTTTCTAACTTTTTTGGTCCTACAACCATTGCAAACCAGGCTGGAGCAGCCGGAGCAAATGAATTTGATCTTTTCTTTGATATGCTGTTTACACAACAACAGGATACTGTTGCGAAATATGTTTGCCGCAGGCTTTACCGCTTTTTTGTGTACTATGATATTGATGCAAATATTGAAACGAATGTAATTGTTCCGCTTGCCGCTTTTTTAGTAAGCAGCAACTGGCAGATGGGGCCTGTTGTAAGTAAACTACTCAAGAGCGAACACTTTTTTGATGTAGCTAACAAAGGCGTAATGATAAAGAGTCCTATTGATTTTATAGCAGGAACCCTGCGAACCCTTAATATAAATTCCACTGCAGCAGCCGGCGCTACCCAGGTTGTTAACCAATACGCTATCTGGCAAAATTTTCATAGTAACGCATACAACAACATGGAACAGGGATATGGCCTGGTACCCAATGTTTCGGGATGGAAGGCGTATTACCAGGAGCCGATGTTTTATCAAAACTGGATCAACTCTTACAGCATACAAAAAAGAGCCTCTTTATTAACCAGTTTTATAAACGGGTATACCACCGGAGGTACAAGTATAAAAATAAATGCAATCGCATTTGTTCAGCAGTTTCCAAATGCGTCAATACAAAACCCGGAGACTCTGATAGACCTTATTATACAGTATTTACTACCGGTTGATCTGCCTGCACAGTTCAAAATAGATACGAAAATTCAAACGCTGCTTGGGGGCCAGATGACAAACAGTTACTGGACAACAGCATGGGATAACTATACAGGAACACCTACTAATGGTTCTTACGCAAGTATTGTAACAACAAGGCTTAATTCTTTATTAACCACTTTGCTGCAGTTGGCAGAATATCAATTAATGTAGGCACATAAAATATTTAATCATGAATCGTAGAAAATTTTTAGGCAACACCGCACTTTTCTCAGTGCCGTTAATGATACAAGGGATACCTGTTTTTGCCGGAGACGGTGTTTTGCATCCTTTGTTACAGGCGCTTGCCATGCCTGCTGCCAATTGCGACAGGATTTTGGTGGTTATACAAATGAATGGTGGCAATGATGGTTTAAATATGGTGGTGCCATTAGACAGGTATACAGAATTAACCAATGCCAGGGCAAGTATTTTACTGCCTTCTGCATCTGTATTGACACTTACGGGTACAGCCACCACGGGCCTTCATCCTTCTATGACGGGTTTAAGGGATCTGTATAATGCAGGAAAAGTAAATCTTGTGCAGGGTGTATCTTATCCCAATCCAAACTTCAGTCACTTCCAGGCACAGGATATCTGGTTCACCGGATCAAATGTTTTACCATCGCCAAGTACGGGATGGCTTGGCCGCCAACTTGATCTTGCCAACCCGGGATTTCCGACCGGATATCCCAACCCTGGTAACCTCGATCCTTTGGCAATACAAATTGGAGGTGCTTTGCCTTTATCATTGGCTGGCCCAAATATCAATATGGGTTATAATGCTCCTAACCCAACTTCATTAATAAATGTTGCAACCGGTACACCGGGCCCTGCACCGGTAAGTGATTATGGAAACGAACTTACTTTCTTAAGGTTGATGAAAGACCAGAGTAATGCATATACTTCACGCATTTCAACAGCTTATGCTGCACAAACTACTTTATCAACTATGTATGCAACATCGGGCAATACACTTTCCGATCAGCTTAAGATTGTAGCAAGATTAATTGGCGGTGGACTTAAAACACCGGTTTATATTGTTAATCATCCCGATACTTTTGATACCCATGTTGACCAGGTTACAGCAGGCAATACAGTTTTAGGGTCTCATGCAAATATTTTGGCCAAACTATCCGTAGCCATTAGTGCTTTCCAGGATGATATAACTTTAATGGGCAAGCATACCAAAGTAACCGGCATGACATTTAGCGAATTTGGCCGCAGGGTTATCAGCAATACAAGTTATGGTACAGATCATGGTTCAGGTGCACCCGTAATTTTCTTTGGTGCTATGTTGAATGGCGGAGTAACCGGCACATCGCCAGTATTACCAACTAACCCAACAAGCAGTACACAAGTGCCATTGCAATATGATTACAGGCAACTTTATTCAACTGTTATGCAAAAATGGCTGTGTATGTCGCCGGCAGAATCTCAAACAGTATTGAATGGTACGTTTGCAACGGTACCTATCTTTAATGAAATACTGTTACCCCTTGATGGCATTGAATTAAACGGCATTTGGGAAAATGCATTTGCAAAACTGGAATACGAAGTTTACGAGAATGATAAATTTGATCGCTTTGTTATTGAACGTTCAGTTAACCCAACTGATTTCCGGGAAATTAAAACAGTGATGAATGTTACCAATACCAGCCAGCAGAAATATATTTATAAAGATGACCGCATAAATGCAGCTGAAGTATTTTATCGTGTAAAAGGAATAACCAAACAGGGGGTTCCGGTTTATTCAAAAATTGTAAAACTTAAAAACAACATCAGCCAGGAAGTAAGGGTTTATCCTAACCCGGTTACCAACTATACTATTACTGTAGAGTTTTTATCTAAAGTGAATGAGCCTGTTGATATAACAATTTTTGGTACAAGGGGAGAAAAATTATATTATAACCAGTTTAACCCAAGGGGCAACCGTTCTATCACTTTTAAAGTACCGAATTATTTCGGTGTAAAAACACTTTACATTATGAATATTTCTTTTGGCGGAACGGTTGTAAATGAAAAAATACTTTTTGAATAGATTCTTTCAGCAGAAGACAAGGTTAATATCCCTGCTATCTAATGTCTTTGGAAGAATTACCATTTTTGCCTGGTAACCTTTGGCTATCTTTCCCAACTGGTCATCCATCTGCATAACCTGCGCTGGATAAAGGCTGCACATCCGCAGTGCTTCTGCTAATGCTACTCCGCAATGGTTTACCAGGTTTTGCAATGCCTTGTACATGGTCAATGCCGAGCCGCTAAGTATTCCATCGGCTGTATATTTATCTCCTTCAGGTTGATGCCGGTAATATCCTTGTGATGTTGTGGTTACTGCATCAGTAATGGCAAACAGCCTTTGCTGCATCATTTTCTTTGCAATTTTTATAGCAGCGTAATCAACATGGTATCCATCTGCAATAACAGATGCCATCACATTGGAATTATTAAATGCTGCGCCAACTAATCCCGGGCTGCGGTGTTGAAGAGGGCTCATGGCATTATATAAATGAGTGACTGCGGTAACGCCATTATCAAAACTATATAGGGCTTCTTCATAAGTTGCATTGCTGTGCCCGGCAAAAATTTTAATACCGTATGAGAGAATGAGATCAAGTACTTCCTGGCTGCATACTTCGGGGGCCAGCGTGATAATTTTTATAACATCTTTACCGTACTTCAGCAGTTCTTCTGCCTCTTTCAAAGAAGGGCTATGTATCAGCGATTCTATATGGGCACCTCTTTTTAATTTATTTATCCAGGGGCCTTCTACATGTAAACCTAATATTCCATTACCTCCCTGTTGCCAATAGGTTTTTACAGCATCAATGCATTTATAAAAAACTTCCGGTTCATTCGTTGCAACTGTAGGCATACAAAATACAGCGCCGCCTTTCCTGCAGTATTCATTCAATAATTCTAAAGATGATGGATCGGGATAGACAGCAAATAATTTTTCATGAGCGCCGTATATCTGCAGGTCAATAAATGCAGGTGCAAGTATAGCTTCAGGATATGATTCAGTTTCAATACCCGGTGGCAAAGCATTAACCGGAAGAAGGGTCGTTATTAACCCTTCTTCAACAATTACTGCATGTTCATTCAGCCATTCATCACCTGTAAAAATGAGATTGGAGATATATGCTTTTGTTCCTGTCATTAAATATTGCTATAAAGCAAAAATAATGCAACAGGATTAGCTTACTTCAATTTAAATATGATACCGCCCTGTACCTGGGTAATATCGTATCCTGCCTCCACATTCAAACCAAACCTGGGCGTAATAAAGTAAGAAGCGCCAACAAAACCACCGAATACAGGAATAACTTCGCTCTGCTTAACTTTTCCATTCTTATTGTATTGGTAATTATGAAACCCAACGCCTGCAGATAACCCTGCATACGTATCCAGGTTGTTGATATTCCAACCATTATGCCAGGCCGAACGCCCTGCAGCAATGAATGTACTTGTTTTGTAGTTGTCTAAGCTGCCACCGCTGGAGAATGAACTGCCGGCCTCTACACCCAATGTAATTATGCCCGGGCCCGCCTGCCACAGACCCACTTCAAGGGCCACTTTTGTGCCAAAAGCATTATTATAATAATCGCTTTGGTACTCGGTACCCATGCCGACACCTGCATTGAATGTTATACTTCCTTTTTCTACCGGGGTAACAGAATTCCTGTTCTGTGCAGAAGCTAATGTGGTTAAACAAATGGCAATGCCAAATAAAATTGCTGAGATTATGTTTTGTTTTTTCATAACCGCC
>JBDTUK010000150.1:0-11865 GCA_040007795.1 Ferruginibacter sp. | reverse complement strand
TTTTGTTTGATTGAGTTGATTAAGACTACCGTAGTTTTGAAAACTACGGTAGTCTTACCTAAACTACGGTAGTTTCTGCAAGTCTCTGCCAATTCATGCCAATCCTGTTACTGCAAAACTTTGCGATAACTATCAGGACTGGGAGTTTAGTTCATACAATGCCATCATTGGAGATAAGCCAACAAAAATTAAGCGTATGGAAGTAATTGAATGGTTTGGAAACAAAAGCCTCTTTATTAAAATACATGCGGAAAGAAAAATAGAGTTAGAATGTTTACAGCAGTTTTTGTTTGATTGAGTTGATTAAGACTACCGTAGTTTTGAAAACTACGGTAGTCTCTGCCAAATGAGAGTATGGTAGTTTTAAAACTACCATAGTCTTTCCTAAACTACCATAGTCTTTCTTAAACTACCGTAGTTTTAAAAACTACGGTAGTTTAAGAAAGATCAGAATCAGTAGTAAAGTATGGGAATACAACTTTTAGTTCGTACCCTAAGCTGGGTTTTGATTTTATAATAACGATACCGCCAAATAATCCGGCCCTGCTCTTTATATTAATAATACCTACGCCATTTTTTTCCTGTAGCAAATTGCAACCTTTTCCATTATCTGAAACAGACAGTATTATTTCATTAGCGTGCCTGTATAAACTAATAGTTGCAAGGGCCGCCCCTGCATGTTTTATAATATTATTTAATTGTTCCTGCACTATCCTGTAAATGGTAACTTGCATTTTTTCATTCAGGTATTCTTCGTCAATACCTGATGTCTTAAATTTAATTTTTACCGGATCAATCTCTTGTATATCCTCGATCAGATTTTTTATATTATCAAATAAGCCAAGTAAATGGATACCGGGTATTACAAGGGTTTTTGATATCTTCCTTATCTCGTTTATAACATGGGCTATATAATCTGTAGATTTTTTGAGGCTGACATCCCTTTTGTCTTTATCTGTTTTTGCCATTTGAATATACCATTTGATAACGACCAGCATCTGGTTAAGGTTTTCATTCAGGTCTGTGCCGATATTTGCCCGTTCATTTTCCTGTGCTGTTAATATCGCATTGGTAATTTCTCTTTGTTTTGTTAATCTTTCCTCAACTAATTTATTTTCTAATAAAACAGTTTCAGTAATATCCCTTGTAGCGCCAATCATCCTCAAAGCCTGTTTATCCTTATCATAAATAATGTGGCCCCGGTCATGAACATATGCATAAGTGCTATCAGCTTTTTTGAACCTGTATTCAGCTTCCCATAAAGGGGTTGAACTATGAATGGTTTTATTCAGGCTTTTTAAAACCCGTTCTTTATCATCAGGGTGTATGCAACTTTCCCAAAAAATTTGAGGGATCAGGGCATTCTCTACCAGGTAACCAAAAATCCGGTGGTGCCCTCCATCAATCCAGAATATTTGCTCTTCCTGCAGGTTCCATTCCCAAAGGCAATCATTTGTAATTTCTGTAACAAACCGGTATAATTCAGTAAGGATTTTTAATTGCTGTGCCGGGTTTTTGGAAATTTCTGAATGAGCATGCTTTGAGCTTTTAAATGAAACGGATAAGGTATTGTCGCAATGGTAGGTAATTACATTATCCCAGTCACCCATTTCACCCCAGTATTTTTCAAAATGTACCGGTTCATTTTGTAAAAAGGTATATTGTTCAAGTGTATATAACTCTTTTGGAATAACCCCGGCAAAAAAATTTTTCCAGAGGTTTGTGCCAATCACATCCTTTGCCTTAACACCTGTAATCTTTTCTGCAGACTGGTTCCAGTATTGCACTGTCCATTTATCATCCACTGTAAAAAAACCATTGGTTAATGTTTCGGTGATTGGCTTTGCCGGGTATTTATTTGTGGGTTTGGCTAAAGTCTTGGTTTTTGAAAACAGTTTAACGGTCATGGTTTTCAGTTTTTGATCAATCGGTACTAAATTGTAAACTTATTTAATAATTGCAAAAACAATGATGTCATTTATTTGACCTTTCAGCATATTTATACTCCGGGCAACACTGTTTTAGTGCTTTACTCATTTGTAAAGATGAATATAAAATTATTGGCAATTGTTACATAACTCTGGCTATTGATTGCATCATTCACACTTCTAATGAAGTAGTAATTGAGAAGATCAAAGAAAAATGAGTAGAACAGTAACAATTGATAGTGTATCACATTTATCAATTCATTACAGGAAATGAAACAGATGTATGCAGATTTTCTATAAAAACCTTTTAAAAAAAGAATACAAAGGCTATATCAAGGTGTGAGTTATGTAACATAATTAAATAAAACTGTAACATTAGTAAAATAGAGCTTCGTTTCTTTGTATTGGTTTTTCACAGGATATTGGATTTAAACCGGGGCTGGATTTTTATCCAGGCCCCTTCTTTTTTAAGCCTATGTTGTATTTACCGATATTTAATTAAGAAATTAATTTAGTGCTCAGGATGAGCCTGGAAAATCTATCTCCATAAAAAAAAGTTGATTCGTATTCACGAACCAACCAGCAGTTAATAAATGCCGGATAATTATTTCTGTTAAGTAGCCTTATCTTTTGTGTTTCTTATCAACCCGATACCGGCAAAAAAGAAAATAGCCCCTAAAACACCCGAAAAAATTATTGCTTTAATATTCCTGGTGCCTTCTCCACCGTTCATAAAACTTACACCGGCATAAATAAGGCCGGCAACACCTAAGAGGGATAAGATGATACCTAATATACGTTTTTCCATAGTTTTTTTTGACAAGGTAGGTTTATAAAACAGTTATTTATTTCATGCAGCAACGAATGTGTGAATGATGTAATTAATGTTTGGAATTATGTAATACTGAGGCGGCTTATACAAAATATATTTGCAGCGAAATAATTAAAACAACATGCATTTTATAAATAATTACAAATAAATACCTGCAGGCATCGTGGCATGGATGTTGCCTTACAGGTAAAAACTAAAATTAAAAAAATGAAAAAGACTTATTTAATTATTGCTGCTGCTGTCATATCGATAGGATTTACAGCCTGCAATGGCGCAAACGATGAAGCTAAGCAGGATGCTGCCAGTTTAAATCAATATGTTGATTCTGTTGAAAACCTGGCGCCTGTTTATACAACGGAGAACTGGACAGCAATTGACAACGGTTACCAGGAGAGAGCAATGAAAGCAGAAAAAAATCTGGCTGCACTTGACGCTGCTGAAAAAACCAAAGCAGAAGAAAGCAAAGCCAAGTATGCAACTTTAAAAGCCAAGTATGAGGCTAATATTAAAGAGAGCGAAGCAAAGGCCAAAATGGAGGCTACAACTACAAGCCCAAACTTCAGGCAGGTGCTCAGAAGTAAGTTATTTGGTGAAGGAAAGATAGGTGATGACATGAAATTTGAATATGTTACCGGAGATAATATATTAGGAGTGTATAAAAACTTTGTAAATGCAGTAGCAGATAACAAAAATAATTATACCAGGGAAGATTGGGATGAGATCAATGTATTGTACGAAGCATTGGATACCAGGAAGAATGTTGTTGAAAAAGACCTTAAAACAAGCGATAATTTAAAAATAGCCGGTTTAAAAATAAGGTTTGCTTCTATTGCTTCCACACACAGGGGTGGAACAAAAGTGAAAGAAAATACAGAGTCAAAACAATAAGCATGTAGAATTATAATTTTTGAAAGAAACGTTTCAGGCAACTGGAACGTTTTTTTTATTTGAGAGTATCTGAAGTATAGGCTGATATTCGTAAATAGTTTTTTGTCTTATAGGTCATAGTGAGCCTGTCGAAGTGTTGACAGTAAGATAAAATGCGGTTGAAGAAGAATATTTACGTAACATCCTGTGTCGGAGAGGTTGTTAGGAAGAAAGGTCATATACTAGCACTCAGCCTTGAACACAAGAGGAGTCCAAATTTGTAAACGAATTCCAGGTCAGCTTTTTCAATAAGTAAGGCATTGACTTGAATATTCAAAGAGTTTTGCCCATTTCCCTTGGAAGTTGAGATTACAAAACTATTAAATCGATTATTCTCTGAAAAGGGAATCAAATCAATGATCAATTGCCTTATAAAATGATTACTGTTTGATATAAAAATATATTTTTTATCAAGCTCCAACACTTGGCTTTTTTGCTTATTTTTTTTAAATAGTAATAATAGCTTTGAAAAAGAATCATTGGGAGTGATTTCCAAAGTCGTTGAGGTGGTTTCAGGAAGTTTAAAGTTGAAATTCGATTTAATATTTACATAAGGTCCTCTTCCAGATTCTGGCAAATCAGCCCAAATCAAGTCTATCGTTACTTTTTCATTTTGAATCTTAAAAACATTGTCTGGATTAGAATATGTCCCTTTAGTTTGAAAAATTTCCCCATTTATGGATTTAGAAAAATCTGTCCATATCTTTTCAGTTCTATCCATAACTTTTCAATTTGAAGATTGTTCATTTATGATGGTGTATATGACATAAATATACAAAACTCCATACCTTAAAAGTTTCAGTACGTTTGCATAAATTAATAACAACTCATTTTGCCACGTAAACAAACCTACCGGGAAAGATATACCAACAAATTAATAGAGGCAGGCGAAGAGCCGGTTAAGAAAGAACGCAAAGAAAGAATTGCTATTGATCCGGCTATTCAGCAACCTTACCTGGAGGGAAAAGTACTTTTAATAAACAAACCCCTGCACTGGACCTCCTTTGATGTGGTAAGAAAATTACGTAGCCTGTTACAAATAAAAAAGATCGGCCATGCCGGCACACTTGATCCGCTGGCAACAGGTTTATTAATTGTTTGTACCGGTAAGTTCACCAAAAAGATAAATGAATTTATGGCGCAGGAAAAGGAATATACAGGAACCATTACCCTTGGTGCTGTTACAGCTACCTATGACCTGGAGAGTGAACCGGAACAGCAGAAAGATTTTTCATTTGTTACCAATGAAATGCTACATGCAGCAACTGAAAAATTTATTGGTGACATAGAACAATTGCCACCTATATTTTCAGCTATAAAAAAAGACGGTGTTGCTTTGTATGAACTGGCCAGAAGAGGAGAGGAAGTAGAATTAAAACCACGGAGTATAAATATCAAATCATTTGAAATTACATCAATTGAATTACCTGTTGTACATTTTAAAGTGATCTGTTCTACCGGCACTTATATCCGCAGCCTTGCCAATGATTATGGCGCTGCTTTAGGTTGTGGCGCTTATCTCAGCAGTTTATGCCGTACAAGGATCGGTGACTTTAATAATGAAGATGCAGTTGGAATGGAAGAGTTTGAGGGGCTGTTAATACGTTAATACGTTAATCCGTTAATTTGTTAATTTGTTAATCCGTGGATACATTAACATCTAAACTATTTTTTATGGAATATACTTTAGAAAAACTTGAAGTCTATCAATTGTCAGAAGCTTTTTCTGATGTTATATGGAATTTAGTTTCTGACTGGGATCATTTTAAGAAAGATACTATTGGTAAACAGTTAGTAAGGGCTGCTGACCCTATCTCTGCTAATATTGCTGAAGGCTATGGCCGCTATTATTACAAGGAAAGTAAACAATTTTTCTTTTATTCAAGAGGCTCTTTACAAGAAACAAAATCATGGATAGCCAAATGTAAAAGAAGGAATATAATAAAAATAAGTAAGGTTGAAGAATTGATAAATGAAGCCGAAAAGATATTAGCTAAAATAAATGGCTATATCAAATTTATTGCAGCCTCTGCTCAACACAACAAAAAAGACTGAATACGAACCCGACGGATTAACCCCGTCCGAACGAATGTTCATCCGGGCGGGCAATTAACGGATTAACCAATAAACCAGTTTAGAACGGATAACTGATACCCACCGTAAAGTTAAAATTCTCATATCGCCATTTTCTATAGCGGTTGTCATTGTAGGTTTGGCCAGGGTTATTGGGATCATCAAGCTTTACACCTCTTCGGAATAAATTATTAAATGAAACATCCGGAATCTGCCAGCCATCATTCTTAGTTACGTCAGGCCGCTTAACCCTGAAGCCAAGATCAAAGCGAAGCACAAAATAATTAAAATCAAGCCTGAAACCTGTACCGGCAGCAACACCTAATTCTTTGTATAAATTTTTAAACTGAAATTGTGCGGCATCAGCTCCGCCGCCAGGCACGGTATTCCTGAAATTCCATACATTGCCAATATCCATGAACAAGGCACCTCTTAGTATTAAAGAATTTGGGATGATCTGCGCAATGGTATACCGGTATTCAATATTGCTTTCCAATTGTATATCGCCGGTCCGGTCATTAAACGTATTTGTGCCATAGGGTGAGAGTGGTTGTGATCCCCTGCCTATGCCACGTACCGGCCAGCCCCTCATACTGTTACTGCCACCGCCAAAATATTGTTTAAAGAAGGGAAGGGTAGTATCTTTTTTAGCAGCAATACCAATACCTCCAAACATGCGGAATACAAGAGCAGATTTAGGCCGCGTTACTGAGTAAATATATTCCGCATCTGTTTTAACAAACTGCCGCATGTATTTTTCAAAAATGTGCAGCATTCCCCAGGGTATTCCCGATACCTCTGCATTTATTTTAAAACTGTGTTGCCTGTTGGGGTGATTGACATTTATTTTGGTTGACCGGTATCCAATGCTTCCCCCGGCAACCAATGCTGTATTAAATGAATACCGTAAAAAAGGATTTTCATTCAGTGTTTTTTTAAAGCTGTCTGTTTCATTATACAACCGGGCAAATTCAAAGTTTAAAAGTTTAAAAGTAAGCTGGTGATTCTTTTTTGTGGTTGCCGAATAACCTAAAGCAAAATTGAAAGATTGCAGGTTGAATAAATTAATGCGGTTTATATAAGACACTTTTGTGTTGATAAACGATTCGGTAGAAGTAAATCGTTTTTTGCTGTTGTATTTTAAAAACGGAAAAACAAACCTTGGAAATACAATGCTGTTGCCATAACTGACCTCGTTTGAATTGATGATATTTTTTTTATTGTTACTGTCAGGCCTGAAATTAAATTCTACACCGGCACTCAGCGAATTGGTCATTTTGATTCCTTCTTTACGCAGGTTGCGGTCCAGCACAGAAATATTCCCGGATAGTCCTAATAAATTACCTGCATTGGCTGCTGTAACACTGTTGGTATTGCTGGATGCGGAATAGCTGGCTTCTATAGCAGCTTCAAAACCATATTTTTTTCCGGGTACCAGTTGAACAACCAGGTCTATCTTGTTCAGGCTGTCTTTGTCTTTAACTTCTACAATCTGGATCGAAGTGCTTTGCCACACACCTGCTTTGGCAAAACTGTTAAGCGATTTATAAAAATTCTCCTGGCTATACAGGTCCCCTTTCCTGATATACATATTCCTGCCAAGGAAACTTCTCCTGAATAATTTTTTATGATACTTCACTATAAAATTTATACGGCAGGTATCACAATTCTTTTTCCTGGCCAGTTCTGTTTTAAGGGTTGCATCGTTTAGTTTATCACCGGCGTGGTAGTCGGGTAAAATATAAATGTTGTTAATGTAGTATTGTTTTAGTTTACTGCTGTCGGCAGGAGGGTTTAATACCACAGCCAGTTTGATGGTGGGAGAATCTCTTGCTGCCTGTGCTTCGCTAAGTAATCTTAGCTGTTCAAATATGTCATCCGTTATCGTGGTCAATGCAGCAACTGTTGTATCTCCCCTCATCCTTAATTCTTCGGACGTAAATTTATAATAACCATTATTGCGGTACAATTCAACCAGCCTGCCCAGTTCGCCCATTACGGCGGCTTTGGTAACCGGCTTACCTGGTTTTAGTAAAGTTTTATCAACGTTTTGTTCGGCCAAAAGCTGCAGATCGGGTCTGCGTAAAATATAACTTACGGTATCAATTAAAGTAGGTTTGTTTACCTGCACGGTATATTTAACATGCACCCGCTGCTGGTCTCCTGCACGAATGGTATCTGCATGATAATCTGCTTTAGCTTTATAATACCCAAGGTGCAGCATGGAAGTTTCCATATTACGGGTAGATTGTACAGCAGAATTGCTGTCGAAAGCAGGAGGAGCTACGATGATGTGCCGGATAAAATATTTGTCAATTGTGTTTATTGTTGAGCTGTCATCTAATTGTGCATTTAAACGTTGTTTTAAAGTTGCCCTTTCTTCCTTGTTAAAATTTCCTCCCTTAACTTCGATACTGTTTTTGGTGATAAAGGGTTTACCTTTTTGATATTTCCGGGGAATGGTGCAGGAACTGATCAATAAAGAAATGAAAAGAATATTTTTCAAATGCTGAAGGAGCCTGTATCTATTTAATGGGTTAACCGGCATAAATTTTATAAAGCGACTATGTTAAGCAAAACACATACCAAATATATCCAAAGTTTGCTGCACAAAAAATTCAGGGATGAATACAACCTCTTTATTGCTGAAGGGCCGAAGGTAGTGATGGATTTGTTAGAAAGCAGGAAATTTACCTGTAAAGAAATTTTTGCTTTGCCCGATTGGGTTAGCGATAATACAAAACGGTTATCCCTTTTAACAAAAACTCCTGTTACAGCAGTTGTAGATTTTGAACTGGAAAAAATTTCTACCCTCACTACTCCACATCATGTATTGGCAGTTTTTGAAAAAAGAGATGAAAATACAGACATACAAACGGCAGGTAAAATAACATTGGTATTGGATACAATACAGGACCCCGGTAACCTGGGTACTATCATCCGCATTGCTGATTGGTTTGGCGTAACAGATATTATTTGTTCGGAAGGCTGTGCAGATATGTATAATCCAAAAGTAGTACAGAGTACCATGGGAAGCCTGGGCAGAGTGAACGTTGTTTATACCAACCTGGCAAACTGGCTGAAAGAAAATAAACAGGTAAATATTTATTCAGCTACTTTAAAAGGGAAAGATATTGCCACTTTAGGAAAACTGAAAGAAGGGATTTTAATAATTGGCAATGAAGCCAATGGAATAAGTGATGAAGTGATGCAATTGGTAAATGAAAAAATTACTATTCCCAAAATTGGCAAGGCGGAATCATTAAATGCTGCTGTGGCAACGGGGATAATTTTAGCGTTAATCCGTTAATTGCCCGCCCGGATGAACATTCGTTCGGACGGGGTTAATCCGTTAATTTGTTAATCCGTTAATATGTAAAGCACTTCACTAAATAGCAAAGACTAAGTATTTTCTACGGATTAACTAATAAACAAATTAACGGAACTGTATCGCCTTAACCGGGTTTACTTTTTTTATCAACAAAGTAGGAATTATAAGTGTTGCAAAAGAAACGACAAGCGTAGCCAGGCAAATCAACAAAACCTGCCACCACACTACATCGGCATGGGCAGCGCTCATATAGTAAGCTTCTTCATTCAGTTTTATAAAACCTGTTGCTTCCTGCAGCCAGCAAATACCCAACCCAAGTAAAGCACCGGCAACAATTCCTGTAATTGCTATCACCGAAGTGTTGTATAAAAAGATCTGCTGCACATTCCAGTCGGTAGCACCAAGTGCTTTTAATACACCGGTCATCCTTGTTCTTTCCAAAACTAAAATAATCAAACAGGTAATAAGGTTTACCACAGCAACTACCATCATAATGATTAAGAGCATATTTTTTATTTGCCCCTGCAGGTTAAGCCAGTCGAAGATATTTGGATAGATCTCTTTTATGGTTTTGCTGTACCAGGTCTGTGGCAGTTCGGCATAAATTAAATTATTAACGGTGTCCGTTTCTTTGTAATCGTTTAAAAAAATTTCATAGCCTCCTATCTGGTCAGGCTCCCAGTTGTTCAAGCGGCGTAAAAGATTGATATCACTTAACGCAAAATTCTTATCATACTCATCAATAGCAGTTTTATAAATGCCTGCGATCTTTAGCCAGCGTGCAGTTTTTGTTCCGTCTTCACGAAAAAAGAAAACGAATACGCTGTCATTAACTTTTGCTTTTAACTGGTCGGCAGTGTAAGCCGAGATATTAATTTCATTGCTGTAACCACTATCTTTAAAAGATATCCACCTGCCTTGCCGCAGGAAAGGTTGTAAGCGCATGAAGTTGAAAGAAGAATCAACGCCTTTTAATAATACGCTTTCAATTTCACCGCCAAGTTTAATGATGGCAGATTTAGTTGCATAGCGTTCCACCGTTTTAACCTGCGGTAATGACCTCAGGTATCTTTCTACCGAATCATTTTGTGTGATGGGATATTCTTCTGCAATGCTTACCCTTCTCTCCACATCCTGCTGCACACGGATATGTCCCCAAAAACTAAATACCTTATTGCTGATCACTTGTTGAAAACCATTTACAAAGCTCATGGCTACGATCATAATAGCTACGCTGATGGCGGTGGCACAGATGGCAAGCCGGATAATGAATTTCGAAAAAGTCTTTTGCCGGTTAAAGGCTATTCGTTTTGCTATGAATACAGAAACATTCAAACGGCATATTTTTTGGTATCTTACAAATGTATTTTATTTAAACGTAAAGATTAAAGATAACATGATAAAAGTTCAATCTTGCAATGCGGTACAAGAGAGTGACACAACGATGTTGACTTATGATAAAATGCCGGTTACAAAAAAATACCTGCTCCTTACGCTATTTACTTTATTTACCATTTCATGTATTGCTCAACTGCCCGATGTTGTTTATAAAGACAATATTAAAGCGGTACGGTTTCATATGTATGGCGACCAGCAATCATTGCCCATCTTTAATATGAACAGTGCCGACCAGTTGGAACTGAATTTTGATGACCTGGATGCCAATGTAAAAAGCTATTACTACAGTTTTCAGCTTTGTGATTATTACTGGGTACCCGTTGACATAAGCCCGTTTCTTTACATAAAAGGATTTACGCAGCAGCGTATAACCAATTACCGGTATTCTTCAATTGCATTAACCAAATACACCCATTACCAGGCTATTTTACCTGACCGGAGTACAACAATAACCTTATCCGGAAATTACATGCTGAAAGTTTATATAGATGGAGATACATCCAAACTTGCATTTACAAGACGCTTGCTGGTATTGGATCAGAAGGCCGCCATTAGTGCTAAGATCACACAACCCTTTACACCACAACTTTACAGAACACACCAGAAAGTTCAGTTTACTGCTAACATACAGGGCTTAAATACATTTAGTGCGGCACAGCAGATTAAAGTAGTGATACTGCAAAATAACAGGTGGGATAATGCGGCCAAAGATATTGCTCCAACATTTGTTCGTGGTTCCAGTCTTGAGTATAACACAGAAAATAATTGTGTTTTTCCCGGTGGAAAAGAATGGCGCTGGCTTGACCTCCGGAGTTTTAAGTTACAAAGCGATCGGGTAGAGAAAGCAGATTATAAAAAGAATGCTACCGATATGTATTTATTTACAGACGCAGACCGCAGTGCACAAAAATATGTTTATTTCCGTGACCTGAATGGAATGTATTTGATAGAAAGTTATGAAACCGTCAATCCTTACTGGCAGGGAGATTTTGCTACTGTTCATTTTAGTTTGGCTGCTCCCAATGCAACAGCATATGCCAATAAAGATATTTACCTGGCAGGGCAGTTAACCAATTACGAATTCAATGATAAAACAAAAATGGTTTTTAATGCTGATAGAGGAGTGTATGAATGCACGGCATTTTTAAAACAGGGCTATTACAATTATACCTATGTAGCAGTAGATAAAAAGGATACAAAGCAACGGCTTGACCTGGAAGGAGATTATTGGGAAACAGAAAATACGTATACCATTCTTATGTATTACAAGTCGTTCACTGACCGTTCAGACCAATTGATCGGTGTTGGTAAAATAAATTCGAGAAGCGACAGACCGGGGTTTAGTTTTTAGGTGCCGGATACAGGATACAAGATAC
>JBDTUK010000149.1:0-39258 GCA_040007795.1 Ferruginibacter sp. | reverse complement strand
CTAAGTCCAGCGAGCCGGATATAATTATTAATTGCGATGGGCTTATAACTGATACACTCGGTACAGGTGATAATGGCAGGATCTATATGCCCAACGCCTTCAGCCCAAACACTGATGGGTTGAATGAATTTTGCAGGCCGGTATTTAAAAATATAGCTTCTTTTGTCTTTACCATTTATGATGAAAACAATAATATACTGTTTACAACCACGGTACCGGGCCTTGGCTGGCAACCTACACCTGCCCAGGGCAATAATACCGCTAAAAGATACTATTATAAAATTCAGACCATAACCATAAATAATAAAAAGATAGGGCAGTGCGGTGAGGTATATAGCCTGAGTTGTTTTCCCGTTAACCTGCCAAAGAGTTTTTTTTATTTTGAAGATATGCTGACAGCAATTGGATTTACCGGAATGACAGCTGAGATCTTGCCAACCTGTCCATAAAGACCAGGCAACTCCACAAATAATACCGCATTAAGAAATAATGATCATACAGGTAGATGATATAATCAGTTTGGAATTTCTGGAAGAAATTCATGCGGAACCTCTTTTCAACTTAATAAATGATAACAGGAACTATTTAAAAGAATGGTTGCCCTGGGTGGATAACATGCAGGCAGTTGAAAATGCAAAGAATTATATTGCTCATTGCATATACCAGGCTGCTGAAAAAACTGATTTTTCGTATGGCATCATGTATGAAAAGAAAATGGTGGGCAGGATCGGAATGCATCATATCAACCCACAAAATAAGATCGGGGAGATAGGGTATTGGCTGGCAGATGGTTTGCAGGGCAGGGGTATTGTAACAAAATGCTGCAAGGCTTTGATCAATTATGGGTTTACGGATTTAGATTTAAACCGCATAGAAATAAAATGTGCTACCCGTAATGATAAAAGCCGCACCATTGCAGAAAAATTAAAATTTAAGCAGGAAGGAATATTGCGACAGGCAGAATTGCTGAATGGTGAATTTATAGATCTTTATTTGTATGCCATGCTGAAGGATGAATGGACTAAGCTTTAACTCACCGGATTGCTTTCTGCTGTAGTTTTTGTACCTGTGTATTAATAAATGTCAATTCAGTTATTGCAGCGAAAATATTTGTATTCTTGAAAAAATAAATTTCCCAGGGAACCAACTTGCCTTCAGATTTTATATCCTCCATATTAATGAAGTCAGCCGTTTTGATCCCTGGTTTATTACCAAAATGTTCTTGTATAAATGAATTATAGCTTCGGAGGTTATTTTTTAAAACAACCAGCTTGTTCATATCAGGGTATGAAAATGGAACCCCTTCTTTTTTGTTTGTTAAAATAAACAGGTCGTGTTTGATGCTGTCAATGCAAGTGGCAATGGAGTTAACTCTTATTGATAATTCTACTTCAGGTACATAGGCAGAATCTTTTTTAAAAGCACCAACACCTGTAGAATTTTGCAGGCTGTCATTTGACTTACTCAATGATCTGTCAACCTTCCTGAATTCTTTCAGCAGGTCATTCGATCTGCTATTGGATACTCTTATGGTCCAGATAGTATAGATTGCAATACATGCACACAGCAAACTGATGAGTACTATAAAAGCATATCTTATCATTATAACCTGCTTTGGGATTTTGTAGTAATAGCTTTGCTTATGTAGTGCAGGATTAGATACTCCTGTTGCTATCAAAATTCTCAAGCTCCTTACTTACCGCATTTAAAAAAGTAGAACCCAATGCCCCATCAATGATTCGGTGATCGTAACTAAGAGAGATATACATCATATGGCGGATGGCAATACTATCGCCTTGCGGAGTTTCAATAACCATCGGCCTTTTCTTGATAGCGCCAACGGCCATAATGGCCACCTGTGGCTGGTTGATGATGGGTGTACCCATAATGCTTCCGAACGTACCCACATTGGTTAATGTAAATGTACCACCGGTTGTATCATCGGGTCTTAGTTTTCCGGTACGGGCTGCATTGGCCAGATTATTAACCTGCCGGGTAAGTCCAGCCAGGTTTAACTGATCAGCATTTTTAATTACCGGTACAATTAAGTTACCATTTGGTAAAGCAGTTGCCATACCAATGTTCAGGTCTTTCTTTACAATTATTTTATCACCATCAACACTGCTGCTGAGCCAGGGATATTTTTTAATGCACTTAACGATGGCTTCAATGAATAAAGGCGTATAAGTAATTTTTTCGCCTTCACGTTTTTCAAAATCTTTCTTTATTTTTTCTCTCCATAAAACCAGGTTGGTAACATCACATTCTGCAAAACTGGTAACATGTGCACTGGTATGTTTACTGTCAACCATGTGTTTGGCGATCAGCTTACGCATACGGTCCATTTCAATCACTTCAACATTGCCGGTGTAAATAGCAGGAACATTATTGGTAGATGGCTGGTCGTTGGTCGTTGGCCGTTGATCGTTGGTCGTTTGTTGTACAAAAGTTACTTCCTGAGATTGCTGACTTGTCCCAAGCGGCTTGCCACTTGTACCCTTATTTGCTACGTATGCTAAAATATCTTTCTTGCTAACCCTTCCTTCCTGCCCGGTGCCCGGAATATTTTCCAGGTCGGCCATGCTGATGCCTTCCTGTTGTGCAATATTTAAAACAAGCGGGGAATAAAAACGGATCGCTGATTTTGTTGACTGGTTTGATTGTTTTGATGTGGCAGGCTGATAAGGAATTTCTTCAACCACTTTTGCTTCTTCATATTCTTCCTGCTTTGGTGCAGGGGCAGGTTGATTATTGGAAATGGCTGCATTGGCACCCACTCTTATTTTTGCAATGACAGTGCCAATAGGCACTACATCATTTTCTTTAAATAAAACTTCTTCAATAACCCCCTCAGCGGTTGACGGTACTTCACTGTCCACTTTATCGGTGGCAATATCCAAAACAGTTTCATCCTGTTTAATAGCATCACCCGGTTTTTTATGCCATTTTAAAATGGTGGCTTCCATGATGCTTTCCCCAAGTTTTGGCATTACTAAATCAACTAAACTCATGTGTATTTAATATTTTAGACTGAGTATTTAATATTTTGTTACCGGCAGTAAATCTAAGCCCAACATCGTTGTGTCACTCACTTGTACCTAAGTACAAAATGCAGCAATAAAACAAGCAAGCGTAATATGAGTTCAAAGGTAATTATTTCCTTCTTAAGTTGTCAGGCCACTAAAACTTAATTATTATCAATAAAGGGTCATGATAGTGGCCAGACAACTAATCGGCTAATATGAATTTCCGTAATAAATTCAGTGCACTGGCGGCGGTTAGCTGGATATTTCTCGTCCTGTCAAACCGGAAATATAATTTCTGTGCCTGTATTTTTTTTGTATTGCCAATGGCCACCCAAACTGTGCCAACGGGCTTGTCAGGCATACCGCCGTCGGGCCCCATAATGCCTGAAACAGCTATCACATAATCGGATTGGATATTTTTTAGAGCGCCTTTTGCCATTTGCAGTACAATTTCTTCACTAACTGCTCCTTTTGATTCCAATATTTCTTTGTCAACCTGCAAAAGATCTTCCTTTGCTTTATAGGAATAGGTAACCACGCTGCCATCATAAAATTTTGAAGATCCCTCAACGGACGTGAGGAGATGGGCAATATACCCACCGGTACAACTTTCGGCAGTACACATGGTTTTACCTTTTGCTATCAATAATTTGCCAACTACTTTTTCCAATGCTTCATCTTCATTGGTTACCATATATTCGTTTACCAGCGATTGCAGGGTTTCAAATAATTGCTGCACTTCTTTTTCAGTGGCTTCCTTATTAAACCCGGTTGATGATAAACGTAACCGGACCATTCCATAATTAGGCAGGTAAGCTAATTTTATGTGTTTGGGAAGCGCTTCTTCAAAATCTTTGATCAGCTCTGCCAAAAAACTTTCACCAACTCCTGCAGTCAACAATGTTTTATGAATGATGGAAGGGAATTTAAATTGTTTCTGCAGCATTGGTATCACATCATCAGTCATTAATCCTTTCATTTCATTTGGCACGCCGGGGAGGCTGACGAATACCTTCTCCTCTCCTGAAGGAGAGGCTGGGTGGGGTTTTGTAAACCACATTCCGGGTGCCGTACCTCTTTTATTCTGTAATACAGTGCACACATCCGGCACTTCGGCCTGCAATAAATTCCGTTCTATGATGGGGCGGTTTAGTTTAGTAAAAATATTTAGTACATTTTGCCGGGCTTCTTCATTAACGATCAGCTGCCCTCCAAAATATTTACACAAAAGTGGTTTGGTTATATCATCGGCTGTGGGGCCTAAGCCGCCTGTTATTAAAATAATATCGGCAAATTTCTGTTCTTCATCCAGTGCATTCCATATCTCTTCCCACACATCACCCACCGCCACCCGGCGCACAACCCGTATGCCTGCTTTGTTAAGTTCCTGTGCCATCCAGGCGCTGTTGGTGTCAATAACCTGTCCTATTAATAATTCGTCGCCAATGGTAATGATGGATGCCTGTGTCATGTATCGTTTTAAAAAGATTAATTTTAGTGCAAGATAAGTTAACACATGAAAACAGTTTATTTGTTTATTGGTTTGCTGGCAAGCACATTTTCTTTCGGGCAGAATTTACAAGCCAGGTTAAGCAATGCTGTAAAAGGATTGGAAAGCGATACACAGTTTAAACACGCCATATTAAGTTTGTATGTGGTGGATAGTAAAACAGGTAAAGTAATTATTGACAGGAATTCTCAAATTGGTTTAGCGCCTGCCAGTTGCCAGAAAGTAGTTACGAGTGTAAGTGCATTTGAGATGCTGGGTAAAGAATATAAATACAAAACCGAATTCGGTTATAGTGGCGAAATTAAAGATGGCTACTTAAAAGGAAGTATAAACATAACAGGATATGGAGATCCAACATTTGGAAGCTGGCGTTATAAAAACAATACTGCTGAGAAAATAGTAGATAATCTGTATTCCATTATAATTGATAAGCTAAAAATAAAATCGCTTGATGCTATATACATTGATAACTCCAAATGGGGGTCTCAAACCATGCCAGATGGATGGATATGGCAGGATATGGGGAATTATTATGGTGCAGGATGTAGTTCCTTTAACTGGAACGAAAATCAGTATACCATAAAATTAAAACCAGGTAAAGAGGTGGGGGATAAAGTTGAAATACTTTGGATGAAACCTTTTCCGGGCATTCAGTTAGTGAATGAATTAACAACAGGAGCAAAGGGTTCCGGCGACCAGGCTTATATTTATTTTTCGCCGTATTCAGCGATTGGGTTCATCAGGGGTACGGTGCCTACGGGTGTAGATTCTTTTTTTATATCAGGTGCTTTAACAGACGGGGCTTACCCTTTTTCAGGTGCATTAGCTGATAAGTTATATAAATCGGGATGTACACTTACAAACGGTAATTATTCCATGTTCAATGCTTTTATGAACAACAAGTCTTATTCCGTATTAAAACCCGAAACAATTTTAGCCACTTTATATTCTCCTCCTTTGGACAGCATAAATTACTGGTTCCTCAAAAAAAGTGTAAATCTTTATGGCGAAGCCTTTGTAAAAACAATTGCTTATGAAAAAACAAAGTCCGGGTCAACAGATACCGGTATTAATATCATCAAAGACTTCTGGAAGGAGAGGGGCATTGAAAGATCGGCACTGAATATTATTGATGGCAGTGGTTTATCTCCTGCTAATCGTGTTACCACCAATGCATTGGTTACTGTAATGCAATATGCAAGGCAACAAAACTGGTTCCCTTCCTTTTATTATGCCTTACCTGAAACAAATGGTATTAAAATGAAAGATGGTTATATCAGCGGTGTAAGAAGTTATACCGGTTATGTAAAAAATAAAACAGGTGCTGAATATACTTTCTCTTTTATTGTAAACAATTTTGATGGCAATGCTGGAACAGTAAGAGAAAAAATGTGGAAGCTGCTGGATATTTTAAAGTAACTTGATAAAAATTAAAAAAATGGCAGAACAAAATTTTAAAAATCATGGCCGGATGGTGCCTTTGTTTCATTATGTGGCATTTTTAGCTGCAATTTTTCCATTAGTTATAAGTATCATTGTTTTTTTTAAAGCTGTAAGTGGTGGAAGTGGACGGCTACAAGCCGCTGCAATGGTATCATTAGTATTGGCAGTAATACTGTCATTATGGTTTGCAAGATCATTTGCATTAAAGGCCCAGGACAGGGCCATACGTTCTGAAGAAAATCTGCGTCATTTTATTGCAACCGGCAAACCTTTTGACAGCCGCATAACCATGCGCCAGATAATAGGATTACGTTTCGCTTCTGATGATGAATTTATAGCACTTGCCAAACAGGCTGTTGATGAAAACCTTACTGAAAAACAGATTAAGATGGCTATTAAAAACTGGAAGGCAGATGGTCACAGGGCCTGAGTTAATAACATTGCCACTTATTTAAAATATCCCGAAAGTTTTAGCTTTAGCGCTTCGGGCATTGCACAGCGCTTCATAGTTTTTGCATCCACAAAAAACAGGGTGACCACACCGGTATTTAATAATTCATCCTGCTGGTTAAAAATTTCTGCATGAAACACAATTTTAAAATGTGCAGGCATTTCTTTCAGTGTTGTTTTTACGGTGATCAGGTCATCGTATTTGGCAGGCCTTAAAAAACGACTGTGTATCTCCACCACCGGCATGATGATACCCAGTGCTTCAATTTCTTTATAAGTGTATCCAATCTGCCTGATGGCTTCCGTTCTGCCAATTTCATAAAACTGTGCATAGTGGCCATAATATACTATACCCATCTGGTCGGTGAGTGCGTAATGAATTCTTATTTGTGTTTCTGTAATAAACATAAGCTTAATAAAAATGAAAGATGTTTAATCTATGGACTGTTCAAAGCCCCTCCCCGGGAGGGGTTTGGGGAGGCCTTATTTCCCGATCATACTGTCCACGCTAACCCTTCCCGGCCCTATGATCAATAAGACCAGGTAGCCAAGTAAGTATAAAGAGACAGTTTCAGCATTGTCAAAAATATCGCCATGGTTTACTTTAAAAATAATAACACAGCTGGCAATAATGAGTGGGATAGTTGCAAGCCGGGTAAATAAACCCAATATCAGGAAGAGCGAACAAAAGAATTCGGCAAACACCACCAGGGCAAGCGACAGTGTGGTTCCAAGTCCCATAAAATTCATAAACTTAGACTGGTATTCACCAAAGTGTACCAGTTTGTCATAACCATGGTGCATCATTAAGATGCCAACACCCAATCGTAATATCAACATCGCTGCACTTACAGCTCCGGCAGAATACTTTGCAGACAATAATTTTTTCATTTTACTTTTTTAAAGGGTTAGATTTTTTTTCAATAAACTGTTATAGAATTCTAAAAGAAAAATTATTTATCATTTTATTAACAGCACTGTAAAAATACATTCGTTTTGTTTACATCAGTTATCCACTTATTCACAATAGGTTTGGAATGATGTTTGCAACGGAAGAATAACCAAGTAATTTTGCAACCAGTAAAAATGACCGCATTAAAGACCATGATAAAACAAACATTTACGTTCCTGCTGCTATTGGCAGCATTTTCCTTCTCGGCTTTCTCTCAACCAACCAATGCAATTACGGATCCCGAAAAAAAGTTTAAAGACGCAAAGGCGTTTTTTGTTCAGGAGCAATATGCATTGGCTTACCCGTTGTTTGCTGAGCTAAAGGCTCAATACCCCGAAAATACGGTAAGTGATCATACTTATATTAATGATGATGTGAACTATTATTATATCGCCTGCGAATTAAAATTGCAGCAGCCCATTGCCGAACAGGAGGCCCGCCATTACATAAGTGTTATAAACAACGAACCACGCCGGCAATTGTTAAGCTATCATCTGGCAAAATTTTATTTTATCAAAGATGATTTCAGTAATGCCATCAATTATTATGAAAGGGCCGGATTGGAAAATTTGAGCAACGAAGAAATTGCAGATGCTAAATTTGAAAAAGCATATTGCTATTTCAACCTTAAACAATTTGAAAAAGCAAAACCTTTGTTTGATGAGATACACCAGTTGCCGGATAACAAATACTATATACCTGCCAATTATTATTATGGATTCATCAGTTATTACGATCGCCAATTCAATGAAGCGTTAAAAGCTTTTAAACTGGTGGAAACACAGGAGGCATATAAAGGTGTAGTGCCTTATTATATTGCCGAGATATATTATTTCCAGGGTAAAAAAGACGAAGCATTGCGTTACGGCGAAAGTGTTTTGGGCAGGGGAGGTGTTTTATATTATCAAAAAGAAATGAACCTGCTTATCGGTCAGTTATATTTTGAGAAGAAAAACTATCAGAAAGCATTGCCCTTAATTGAGGCCTATGTAAAAAGCAGTGATAAAGTGAGCAAGGAAATCATGTATGAGCTGAGTTACTGTTACTATGATGCCAACAAATTAGATAAAGCTATTGAAGGATTTAAGCAGTTAAGCACCGAAAAGGATTCGATGGGCCAAAACAGTATGTACCTGCTGGGTGATTGTTACCTGCGTACCAACCAGAAAGCCAATGCCCGTAGTGCATTTCAGTATTGTGCATATAATAGCTCCAATAAATTACAACAACAGATCTCCCGCTTTAATTATGCCAAGCTTTCTTATGAATTGGGATACCAGGATATTGCGTTGAATGAAATGAAAAAATACCTGAATGATTATCCCAACAGTGAATACGATACCGAAGCCAAAGAAATACTGGTGAACCTTTTAACCAATACCAACAATTTTGCTGATGCCTTGAAGCTGTATGAATCTTTTGATAAACCAACGCCATCCATGCAAAAGGCATATCCACGTATTTTGTATGGCAGGGCAGTAGAGTTGATTAATGACCAGCAAATAAAAAGAGCTGACGAACTTTTTACCAAAGTACTGCAACTCCCGAATTCATCTGTTACACCTTATGCAAATTTCTGGAAGGGAGAAATTGCCTATCGCAATAATGAATACGATAATGCCATAAAATATTTAAGTTTTTACCTGCAGGCAAATGTAGCAGCTCAAGGTGAGGCTAACAACAGCACAGCTAAGTATGATCTGGGTTACAGTTGGTTGCAAAAAGAAAGTTATTCAAAGGCGCTTGGTTATTTTGAACAGGTAACAAAAACAGTTACTGTAACATCGCCTGCTATGGAGCAGGATGCTTATGTACGCAGCGCCGACTGTTATTTTATGAATAAGGAGTTTGCAAAAGCCAATGCCATGTACGATAATGTGGTGAACAATGCATTACCCCAAAGTGATTATGCCATGTTTCAGAAAGCATTGATTGCCGGGGTGAAAAGTTCAACTGAGAAAATTAATACACTGAATACCCTGCTGAGACAATATCCAAAGAGTAACCTGGTGCCTGATGTGAATATGGAAATTGCCCTGACCTATATCGCCGATGAAAAATTTACTGCCGCAATTCCATACCTGAATACACTTATTAATGATCCTGAAGCGGGGGGATTAAAACCAAGGGCTTATTTAAAATTAGGTTTGTGTTATTATAATACGGATAAGTATGACGATGCTTTGGCGAATTATCAAACCCTTATTCAAAAATATCCCCAATCTTCCGAAGCTGATGAAGCAACGGACATCATGAAAAATATTTATGTTGAAACCGGCAAGCCCAACGAATATATAGAAATGATGCGCCGCAATGGTAAAAGTATTTCGGTAAGTGAAGCAGATTCGCTGACCTATACATCAGCTGCATTAAAATATAATGCCAATGATTGTCCTGCTGCTATTGAAGGGTTTAAAAATTATTTATCAAGATTTTCAAACGGAGCTTATGTTTTAGAAGCCAATTATTTCAGCAGCGAATGTTATAATGCGGCTAAAGACTGGACAAATGCATTAGTTGGTTATGATTATGTGAACAGCAAAGGCCTGAGCCGTTTTTTTGAAAAAGCTACACTGGAAGCAGCCCGGATCAGTTATTTTGAATTAAAGGATTATTCAAAAGCGAAAAAATATTTTGAATCATTGACCAGTGGCGCTATTAACCAGGATAATCAACTGGAAGCATTGAGGGGATTGATACGCTGTTATTACCAGTTAAAAGATTATGCACAGGCAAATGATGCAGCAAAGAACCTGCTCACTAAGAAAGGGATCAGTACCGATGATAAATCAATTGCTTTCCTGGTACTGGGTAAATCACAACAGGCGAACAAAGATTATGCAGGGGCAATCGGTTCTTTTAAGTCCTGCGCAGCCATTAATAAAGCTGCCTGGGGTGCTGAGGCCCGGTATGAAATTGCCAGTTGCCAGTTCAGCATGGGCAGCTACAGCATTGCAGAAAAATCTGCATTGGCTGTAATTAAAGAAACAGGTTCGTATGACAATTGGGTAACCAAAAGTTACATTTTGCTCGGCGATATTTTTATGCAGCAGAAAGATTATTTCAATGCAAAGGCAACGTATGAAAGTGTGGCAAAAAATTCTGTTATACCCGAATTAAAAAATGAAGCACAACAAAAATTAGATAAAGCTATTGAAGAAGAGAAAGTTGTAAGTAAGGTGGCCGGAAACTAATATTAAGTGAAACAAAACAACAACAATGAAAATTCTAAATAAGCAATATTCAATGATCAATGTTCAATTAAACAATCCGCCGACCGGTATTAAGGTGTTGGACCTAAGCCGCTACAGGTTATTTATAATTTTTTGCTTTTTGCTTTTTGCTTTTTGCATGCTGTCTGTTACCAGCTTTGCTCAAAAAGACACACTTAAGAAAAAGGCCACCATTGATATTACCTCGTCTTACAAGCCGGTACTTCGTAATGCAGTAAAGATCAATTTTTCTGCAACGCATTTAAATGCTGATACCACACATCCTAACCTGACTTATAATATTCCTGCACAGAATTTATTTTATGCCTATCAACCCATTCCATTAAAGCCACTGGCCTTGCAGCAGGATACTAATTTATACCTGGGGTTAAGAAATTATGTGAAAGTTGGTTACGGTAATTTTTCTACACCTTATGTAAGTGCAGGTTTTAGCTTTGGAGATGGTAAAAAGTTCTTAGCCAATGTTTATGCTGATTATATTTCTTCCAAAGGGAAAATGTTATACCAGGATTATTCGAGGCTGCATATAAAAGCAACCGGCAGCTATTTTATGCCAAAGAATGAAGTGTATGCAGGCGTTAATTTAAAGATGAATGAAAATTTCCTGTATGGGTACGATACCAGTAAGTATAAGTACAGCAAAAAGGATGTGCGCCAGCAGTTCCAGGATGTTTCATTTAAGGGTGGTATCAGAAATACAACAACAGGTGAATACGGCATCAACTATAATCCGAGTATAGAGGTAAGCAATTTTACCAATGTAAATAAACTTACAGAAACTTCTATAGTTGTAAATGCACCTGTTGAAAAACAATTTGGTGAAGCCTTTGGTTTTAAAGTGGAGGCTAAGGCAGATATAACTGCTTATGCAACAAAAAATATTACACCTAACATAAAACTCAACAACAACATTTTCCAGGTAGCGCCTTCTTTTATTCTATCTACTCCCAGGTTTAGCATTAATGCCGGGATATTACCAACCTGGGATAATGGTAATTTTGTTTGGCTGCCGAATGTATATGCCGAAGCACAGATTGCAGAAAATATATTTGCTTTCCAGGCGGGTTGGGTAGGTAAGTACACAAAAAATACTTACCGGAATTTATCTGAGATAAACCCATACCTGCAAACCCTTTCAGCACAATTGAACACAAAAGAGATCGAATATTATGGCGGAATAAAAGCTACATTAGGCAAGCATTTTAACTTTAATGCAAAAGCCGGTCTTGTTACATACACTAATCTTCCATTCTTTATTAACGATACAGCAACCGATAACAAATCGTTTGTCATAAGTAATGAAGCTGGGGTAAAAAATCTTCGTGTTCATGGCGATATCAGTTATATAAACCAGGATAAGTTCACGGTTACCGCCGGGTTAACTTTTAATGGATACGCCGGTATGAAAAGCAATGCAAAAGCATGGGGTACC
Organism: Ferruginibacter sp.; assembly: GCA_040007795.1. Lineage (GTDB taxonomy): Bacteria > Bacteroidota > Bacteroidia > Chitinophagales > Chitinophagaceae > Ferruginibacter. Next base: position 27,212 of record JBDTUK010000149.1, on the reverse strand, counting down.
ATTCCCATGGAGTTTACAAGTGCCCTGCGCTGGCAGGCATTTAAACAGGTCTTGTTGAAAGCAGACTTTTATGCATTTGGTGGTGGGCATTATCTCGATAAAGGAAATACGAGCAAGATATTCAGTCCCGGTTCTGATTTTAGTGCCGGTATAGAGTTTAAAATAAGTAAAATGTTCAGCGCCTGGATGGATGTAAATAATATTTTCAACACCAAATACGAACGCTGGCACAACTATCCCGTATATGGTTTGAACTTGTTGGGAGGGGTGAGGGTAAATTTTTAAAACCCCATCCTATCCTTCCCCTTAAGGAGAAGGTAAAAGTAGAAGATTGTGGCGGAGATAAGGACCAAGAATGCCTAATTTTGAAATTAGGCTTGAATTAATAAACTACCACTTCGAGTTCCTTCTCCTTAAGGAGAAGGGTTGGGTTGAGGTGTACCCAGCGGTAAATATATATTCAACATCGTTGCATCGCACTCTTGTACAGCATATCTTTGCCTGCCTGCCGGTAGGCAGGCGCAACGCCTTAAACTCAATGCACCATTTAATCGCTTCATACCTTTTTCAAAATAAGAGCTGCCCTATACCGGGGTTTGGAACTTTGTCAATTTCTACATCAGGAGCAGTATCAGATTTTACCAATCAACGTATTGCAGCGCCGGAACCACTCATTCATTTTAATGACAGTGAAACTAATATTGGTGGGTTATTAAATTATGTTGCAGCTAAAACAAACAGTAATACTTATGAAGTGACGGAAGCTCTTGACCATTTTTGTGATGACCTTAAAAATGGAATTTCATCAAATGCCAAAGCGAAACTGGAAGGAATCGGAAATTTTGTTGTTGACAATAATGGCAATATCATTTTTGAACAGTCTGCATTGCCCGCTGCTTTTTTACAACCGGTATTTGCAGAAAGGGTAATACATCCAAAATCAGAACATCATATCCTTGTTGGAGATAAGGAAACTACCAATACTTTAATGGCTGAGTTTCTTCATGAAGCACCTTCTGTACAAGACCGCTGGTGGGTATGGGCCATAGTGCTTGGTGTAATTGGTTTATTGCTCCTGTTGATATACTTTACGCAATTAAACGGTACTTCTCCGTTTGGAAATGCACTGAAAATTTAAAACATTCATGATCCATTATACCAACTGTCCTGTTTGTAAAAGTGAATTAATACAAGCTCAACTTTCTGCAAAAGACCATACCGTTTCTCAAAAAGAATTTTCTATCTGGCATTGTAATGCCTGTACAGCAAGGTTTACACAGGATGTTCCGGAACAGGATAACATCGGTGCCTATTATGCATCTGATAATTATATTTCTCACAGCGATACAAAAAAGGGAGTCATCAACAGCCTTTATCATTTGGTACGAAAAAGAACACTTGGTTCAAAAAGAAGATTAGTGATGAATGAAGTGGGTATGATGAAAGGAGAGATACTGGATATTGGTTGTGGTACCGGCGCTTTTTTGCAAAGCATGAAAGAAGCCGGTTGGGCTATTAATGGTTTAGAACCCGATGCAACGGCAAGGAACAAAGCCGTGGAATTATATGATATACATCCACAGGAGCCCGGAAAATTATTTCGATTAAAATCATCTTCTTATCATGCTATTACTATGTGGCATGTGCTGGAGCATGTACATGAGTTACATGCGTACATAAGACAAATAGGAGAGTTGCTTACACCTAATGGAAAATTATTTATCGCCGTACCTAATTACAGGTCAACAGATGCAGATATTTACAAAGAACATTGGGCAGCCTGGGATGTACCCCGTCACCTGTATCATTTCTCTCCCCAAAGCATGGAAAAATTAGTAGCCATGCATGGCTTAAAATTGGTTGGCCTTAAGCCTATGTGGTTCGACAGTTTTTATGTGAGTATGCTCAGTGAAAAATATAAAAATGGTAAAGGAAATATATTCAGGGCATTCTTCAATGGCTTCGTATCAAACCTGAAAGCATGGGGCGATGTAAAGAAATGCAGTTCGGTAATCTATATTGTATCTAAAGCCTAATTTAACTTTAGCTCAAACATTTTGGGCCAGCGCTTACCGGTGATAAACAGGTTTTTTGATACGCTGTCGTAAGCAATACCATTTAGTACATCAGTCCTTCCCGGTATCACCTGGTTGGCAAAAAATTTCTCTTTTAAACCGGGCAATTCCATTTTGCCAACTACATGTCCACTGGAGGGATCAATTTTTATGATAACATCTGTTTGATAAATATTTGCATAAACAAATCCGTCAACATATTCCAACTCATTTATCGAATCAATTGGTCCAGCATTATCAGAGACAGCAATCGTACTTTTTAACCTGAAATCATCCGGGTTCACAAAATATAATTTTGCCAGGCCGTCGCTGATGATGAGGTCTGTACCATTATTGGTTAATCCCCAGCCATCATAAGGCCATTTAAAAGTTTTGATGGGCTTATCAATATTTTTTACATCATACACATATACAATATGGCTTTCCCAGGTGAGTTGATAAATTTTATTTTTTAAAATGGTGATGCCTTCTCCAAAGATCGAATCAGTGCCCATCAGGTGTTTCTTTTCAACCCGGCCTGTTTTGGCATCTGTTATCCTTAAAGAAGAGGTTTCAAAATCGCCGGTGCCTTCATATAGTTTGCCATTATAAAATTCAAGGCCCTGGGTATAGGCGCTCGTATCATGTGGGTATTGGGCTATAATGGAATAAGTAATATTGGGTGTGGGCAATACCTTCAGGCTGTCATCATGATCTGCCTGTTTATCATTTCCCGTACATGCTGCTAAAATTATTAAAACTGCCAGTGCTGAATATTTCTTCATTTTTGTTTTTTCAATTATGGACAAAAGTAGCAAACTGTTTTCTTGTATATCCTTTTATCCGGTGAAAGATTGCAAATATTTAGTTAAGTATGATTTTTATTTAGGGCTGAAGCCCATAGGAACAAAGGTTTTAATAGCCCCGCCCTTAAGGGTGGGGTAAAAAATAAAACCGGGTATTTGTGGGCTTTAGCCCAATTGTGAGAATTTTAGCTTTCTGTTTTTTTATAATGCACATTCCTCTCTTTTAAGTAATTCAGCATAAAGTTAAAGCAGGCCTCATCTTTACCAATCAGTTCAGGCGGAAAAACCCCTTTGGCTGTAAATAATTTTTGCATCAGCATGTTTACTGCAGCAGTACAGGTATATCCAGTGGTACGGCTCATGGAAGAGGTTTGTGTGGCTGCATCGTATTCATCATACAGGTTGTAACAAATTTTTTTTTCTGCATTGCTGATCTTTATCCGCATCAAAGTAAATTCTTCCTCTGTTTCGCCTAACTTCCATTGATCAAACAAAAGCGAAGAAGTAAATTCCAAAGGCGAAATTTCCTGTCCTTTAAAATTTATAGGAGAAGCATTTAAGAATCCAGCCTTTATTAATCCCTTCATCAGATCAATATGCCCGGGATAGCGTAAAGTTTTTTCTTTCATATTCGGGATATGGCCCATGGTAAATAAAATAGAACGCAATCCATCGGTATTAAAAGACTCAAGTGTCCCCACATTGTCAAAATCAATCAGCTCAGCATCACTCAACGCAGGTTTGGTAATAATATGGCTGTTCTCTACATACCGTGCAGGCCTTGTGTATTCTTCCAGTACATCAATGGGAGAGAAGGGAGCTTTGTATTCAAAAGGATAAACCCTTTTCTTTGGCAGTCCGCCAACGAGGCATTCAAAATCGGTGATCTTCATCCGCTCATTGTAATAACCTAAAATGAGATTGCTCATACCTGGCGCAACACCACAGTCCACAATGGCAGTAACATTATTTTCTTTTGCAAGTGTATCCAGTTCCAGTGCATTTTCCGGAAAAAAGGAAATGTCCACTACATTTTTTTTTGCGTTGATGATTGCTTCCAAAGTTTTATATCCCATAAAACCCGGCACTGCTGAAATGATAAAATCAAAATCTTTTAATAAGGAATTGTAGTTACCATAATTACTGAGGTCTGCTTTAATTGTTTTGACAGAATTATTTTTTTGTGAAAGTAGTTGGAGCGATCTTTCACTTACATCAAAAGATGTGACATTATATTTTGCTGAAAGGTCAATGGCCATTGCACGGCCTACCATACCGGCCCCTAAAATTGCTAATTGCATAAAGAATGGATTTGTTGCCCCAAACCCTTAAAGGGGCTTTAGTCCCTAAGTGGTCCAGGTTTTTTTAATAAATTAAAATTTTCCACTTCAAAAAAAGAATGAGAGTTAAAATTATCAGACTCTCATAAACCCCTTCAGGGGCTTGGGGTTTTCGAAGTCCCATTCATCCAGATGGAGATGCAGGCAGAAAGCCTGTAGAAATGAATATCTGTTATTGAATATTGCAGCATATAAAAATTGTTGCAATACAAAGCTAAACAATCTTTTTTATTGCAAAAAAAAGGCCTCCTGTACAGGAGGCCTTATCTTGTTCAGATCCAATTATTAATTGTTGGGAACACCGCCAGTCCTGGTGCCGCTATTGTCATACAGTGTAATATTTCCATCCTTATTGTCCTGGGCGCCGGCAAAAATTATTCGTTTTTCATTTCCATTATAAATGCCTATTCTTCCACCTGCATCAGGCGTAGATAATTTGATCAACTCCTTGTTATTTCTTCCCATCAATGAAAAATAACCGCCGCCACCTTCAGTAAAAGTCAACCAGGCCAGTTTTTCACCATATTTATCATTTACCCTGAAATATCCTGAATTAGCTACTGTTGTACCTGCTTCAAATATTTCTTTTCTATCGGAATTAAACAAGGCCATATAACCGCCGCCATCTGTTGTACGGGTTACTTTAAAATTTACCTGGCCATCATTATCAAAAGTATTGATACCACCACCACCACCATCAGACGTAAAGGCCTGGAAAAGTTTTTTACCCGATGGGGTATAAGTAGTAATAAGGCCATTCCCTTTTTCCATACTCATTTCAGCCAGCACATCACCACTATTGTTTACCACCTGGAAAGCTTTTGCTTTTACAACGTCCGGTGGAGCATCCTTATCCTTAAAACTCATAAAAAGTGCGCCGGAAATACCCATAACCAAAAAGAAGGTTACTAAGCGGTAAGTGCGAACCTGTTTTTCAAGCCGGTTCATGCGTAGTTCGATGTTATTCATAATGATTATTTAAAAATTAATAAAGAGTATGACCAATTTTATTGGTATGCCATAACAAATGAAACGAATAATCAGCAATTTTCATATACCCAATACAAGGTATTTTTTAATAACAGCTATAAAACCAGGGTCGGTTATTTTTTTGCCTTTACAATTTTCATTTCACTGATGAGGTTTTTTGCACCCGCAAACTTGTCAACAATAAAGAGTACATACCTGATATCAACCATAATATTCCGGCAAATTGAGGGGTCGTAATTGATATCACTCATCGTGCCTTCCCAAACCCGGTCAAAATTCAAACCAATAAGATTACCATTGGCATCAAGCGCCGGGCTGCCCGAGTTACCACCCGTAGTATGGTTAGCAGCAATAAAACAAACCGGCTGGCGGCCATTAACGCCGTAGGGTCCAAAATCCTTTTTATTGTAGAGGTCTATCATTTTTTGCGGCAGGTCAAATTCATAATCTCCCGGTTTGTATTTTTCCATCACACCATCCATATAACTGTAAAAATCATATTTAACACCATCTCTCGGCTGATAGGATTTTACATTTCCATAAGTTACCCGAAGTGTACTATTGGCATCGGGGTAAAATGTTTTTTGCGTAAAAACATCCATCTGCGCCTGCATATAGGTACGCTGCAACTGATTGATGTTTGCCTGTATCTCATTCAGTTTACCGGAAACAGTATTGTTGTAGGTCTTTTGCATATCCATAGCAAGCTGAAAGGCTGCGTCATTCTTAATCGCATCGCAAACATCTTTTGCATTGCCGGTAAGTAATGTTTTTACCGAAGCAAGAGAATTAAGTTTGGTTTTTGAAAACAGGTCGGCTGCAGTTTTACTATAATTATTTCCGTTTTGACTTAGCGACGATTTAAAAGCAGGAGAAACATAAACATCTTTTTGATTGGCAACATACATTTCCATCAGCACTTCAAAAAGTTTTTGGTCAACGGTTGCATTATATTCTCCAAACAGGCCCTCTAATGAAGTCAGCACTTTTTCTTTTGTAGTTGCAAAACCTGTTTCGCCATTTTTTTCATAGGCATTTACAATGCCATTGAGTTGTGCAGCAAAACCAAGTATCTCTATCTTTTGTGTTATTTCATTGTAATAATCACGGGCATAGCCATAGGGCTCGATATCGGCATATGCTTCTTTAAGTTTTTTCAGCAGGTCTATATAAGCCATATTCAATTCGGATTTGCTCAACACAATTTTTTCGAAGCTGGCTTCCATTTCTTTTCTTTTGGCAACGGCATTGGTCTTTGTCAACCCTAAAATTTCGCCCTGCCATTTTTTCCAGGCATTTGAAATGGAAGCATATTTTGCCGCATACTGAATTTTTATTTCTTCATCGGTACGCATATAACCATCAATCACATTCAATGCTTTGGTACGGATGGCGATCTTTGCCGGGTCATTTACATTTACGATCTGTTCAATGGCACTGCTGTGCAGGTATTCAGTAGTGCGGCCGGGAAAACCAAACACCATGGTAAAATCTCCTTCCTTAACACCATTTAAAGAAATACTTAAAGAACGTTTTGGTTTGTAGGGAACATTATCGGGAGAATAAGCAGCAGGTTTATTGTCTTTACCAGCGTAGATACGGAACATGCTGAAATCACCGGTATGCCTGGGCCACATCCAGTTGTCGGTATCTTTTCCATAATTACCGATCGAAGAAGGCGGTGCACCAACCAGCCTGATATCTTTATAAGTTTCTGTTACAAACAAAAAATATTTATTGGCTTCAAAAAATGGGCGGATGAGAATATCCTGGTAACTTTCTTTCTTTATGGTTGTTCTTAATGCTGCGATATTTTTATCAATAGCACTCTGCCTGTCCTTTTCACTTAAATTATTTCCAACTCCTTTTAAAACATCCCCACTAACATCATCAATGCGGATGATGAAGGTGGCAAACAAACCGGGATTCTGCAGTTCCTGTCCGTGGTTATAAGCCCAGAACCCATCCCGTATATAATTGTTTTGAATAGATGAATGATTTTGTACGGCATCAAAACCACAATGGTGGTTGGTGAGCAATAAACACTGGTCGGAAATAACCTCGGCTGTGCAAAAACCACCAAAGCTTACGATGGCATCTTTTAAACTTCCCTTGCTTATATTATAAATGTCAGATGCATTTATTTTCATGCCCATCTTCTTCATTTGTTTTTCATTCATGGCCTGCAACAATTGCGGCAGCCACATGCCTTCTTCGGCGAAGGTTTTACCAAACAAAGAAATTATGACGATCAGCAGGAAAAGATTTTTTTTCATATGCAATTTTTTGTTTGACAAATTTAGGTATTTAATGACTGTTATACTCTTGCCTCTGTCATGCTGAGCCTGCCTGCCGGTAGGCAGGGTACGAAGCGTCTCACTCGCTGCTTGGCGGATTATGTTTTACTGAGATGCTTCGTTCCTCAGCATGACAGGAAACTATGGCATAAATTAACCCTTTATTAGCAACCATGGCGTTAGTTTTGCATAGTAGCACAAAATGAAAACCATGAAGAGAATTATATTATTATCCACCCTTGCATTTTTAAGTATTCAATCCTTATCTGCCCAGGGTGTTAAGGGTTTGTTTGATAAAGTTACCAAGGCTACTTCCAACTCCGGCAGCGGCCTCAGCAATGATGATATCATCAGCGGATTAAAAGATGCCTTACGTGTGGGCACCGACAGCAGCACAAAAAAATTAAGTAAGCTCGACGGTTTTTTTGGCGATGCAGCCATAAAGATATTGATGCCCGAAGAAGCAAAGAAAATGGAAAAGACACTTCGCAGTTTTGGAATGGGTAGCCTGGTTGACAAAGCCATACTCTCTATGAACCGGGCTGCCGAAGATGCTGCCAATGGTGTTGGAAATATTTTTTGGGATGCGATAAAAAAAATGAGCATTACAGATGGGCTAAAAATATTACGCGGTGGTGATTTTGCCGCAACCGATTATTTAAAATCACTAACCACAAAAGAACTTACCGAAAAATTCAGGCCGGTAATTGAAGCCTCTCTTGTAAAGGTTGATGCCACCAAATACTGGAAAGATGTTTTTACTGCTTATAATAGATTTTCCGCTGCACCAGTTAATACCGACCTTAATGCCTATGTAACTGAAAGGGCGTTGGGTGGTTTGTTTTACAATATCGGTTTGCAGGAACAAAAGATACGTAAAGACCCGGCTGCCCAGGTGACTGATATTTTGAAGAAGGTGTTTGCGAAATAATATTGGATTCCTATAAAAATTTAGTCTTAATAAAAGAAATCAAAGATTTTCAATTAATTTTTAAGAAGGCAAAGAATCGTTTGTATATTTAAGCATTAAGGAATATATTAAATGAGCACTTCCAAATTTACAGTTGCGATACTGATGACTCAATTTCTACTATCCTGTAGTAAGACACACAGACTAACTGACAAGGATTATGAGTGGATGCCATATCAAGGAAACGAAACAGTTGTCTTTGGCTCTAATACTGGTGATGTTGACACAATCTTCTTTCTTAAAAAAGATACATCGCTTGCATATCCTGAGGCTCAATCTCTTAACGGCATCGAATATGAGGTAGTGTCAATTTTTTGCAAACATACTGATGCATGGCCTCCTGATGGCAGACACCGATATTTAGAAAATTATTTTATTGAATTAAAAAAATCTAAAGACGAAAAAGCCAGGCTTCATTTTAACCTTGCTGCAAAAGACGCAACTTTTTATAAACTATCAGGAACAAGAATTGATAGTTTAAATACACAAAAACCTTCCATTCTCCAGACAAAGTATAAAACATACAATGACGTTTATATAATCGTTGATGAAGATTGGTTAAACTTTAAAATACGTAGCGACTATGTGACAAAATTATATTGGAGTAAATCAGAAGGATTAGTTAGGTATGATAAACAGGATAGTGTTTATTGGGAACTGACAAAAAGATACAACCAATAACAGGTCTGCTTTTAAAACCGATTATTTAAAAATCGACCAAAAATATATCGCTGCTATGAATGCCCGATGTTAACTACCTTTTCTACGAACGGTATTGCCATATTTACGCATCTCTGTATATTCACTCCCTAAATTATCTGCAATGAAAGCGATCGTAACTCTCTCTCTTATTCTTATTTTTTTTTCCCTATCCGCACAGGATGGCAATGCTTATTTCCTGTCTAATCCCTGCTTAACACCCGATGGGCAAACCATTATTTTTGCTTTTGAAGGCGACCTGTGGAAAGCAAATGTAAATAACGGACAGGCTACAAGATTAACAGCCATGCAGGGTTACGAGACCTCACCAAGGGTTTCTCCTGATGGGAAATGGATCGCTTTCAGCGGAAGGCAGTATGGTAATGCTGATGTGTTTGTGATGCCCGTAAATGGCGGTGAAATAAAACAGATCACGTACCACAGCAGCGGCGATGAAGTTACCAGCTGGAGCTGGGATTCAAAAAGTATTTATTTCAACAGTGGCCGCATGGGCCAGGTAGCAGGATTTAAAGTAAGTGCAGATGGTGGTACGCCTACCAGGGTATTTGGCAACTATTTTTTTCAGTACGATCATAATTTAGTGGAGCATCCTACCTCGGGTGAAATATTTTTTAATGATACCTGGGAAAGCAGCAACCAGGTACAGCGCAAAAGATATAAGGGGCCTTTCAACCCCGATATACAATCGTACAACCTGAAAACAAAACAGCATAAAAAATATACCGACTGGCAGGGAAAAGATTTTGCAGCAACAATAGACAGGAACGGAAATATTTATTTCATTTCGGATGAAGCCAATGGTGAATATAATCTTTATACACTCGACAACGGAAAGAAAAAAGGCCTGACAAGGTTTTCTTCTTCTATAAAAACACCGCAGGTAAATGCCAATGGCGGCAAAGTAGTTTTTGAAAAAGATTACCAGCTCTGGCTGTATGATGTGAGATCAGATAAAGAAACCAAGCTTGATATTTCTATAATCCGCAACAATACATTACCCAAAGAAAAAGATTTTGACGTAAAGGGAAATATTTCAGCATTTGATGTTTCACCGGATGGTAAGAAACTTGCCTTTGTTTCAAGAGGTGAATTGTTTGTAAGCGATATAGAAGGGAAATTTATTAAGCAGGTGAATCGTAATTCTACAGAAAGGGTAAAAGAAGTGAAATGGCTGAGCAATAACAAAACACTGCTGTTCAGCCAGACACTGAATGGTTACAGTAACTGGTATAGTATGCCGGCTGACAGCAGCGGTAGCCCCCGGCAATTAACAACTGATAAACAGGATAACCGCAACCTTGTATTAAATTCAAAAAGAACAAAAGCGGTTTACCTGAGCGGAAGAGATCAGGTGAGATTGATGGACCTGAAAACAATGGATAGTAAAACAATTGTAAAAGAAGAGATATGGGGATTTCAGAGTACAAACCCCGGCTTCTCTCCCAATGATGAGTATGTTCTTTTTACTGCATACCGCAATTTTGAGCAGGATATCCTCGTGTATAATATTAAAGAAAATAAAACAACCAACCTCACCAATAGCGGGATCACAGAAACAGACCCGGTATGGTCGGCTGACGGGAAATATATTTATTTTACTTCGCAGCGCTTAAAGCCTGCTTATCCTTTTGGTATGGCAAATGCAAAAGTGTATCGTTTGCCACTGGAAAAACTGGATGAGCCTTACCGCATTGATAAATTCAATGAAATGTTTAAGGAAGAAAAGAAGGACACTACGAAGAAGGCAACAACAGCCGATTCTTTAAAATCAATTACAATTGATATGGACCTGATCATGGAAAGAATGGAGCAGATCAGTCCGGCGTTGGGCGCACAATCGCTCCAATGGGTTTATCAAAAGGCCGAAAAGACCTCGGTACTATATACCAGCAATCATGGTGAAGGGAGAAATGCACTTTGGAAAACTGTGATCGAGCCCTTTGAACAAAATAAAACAGAAAAAATTACAGGAACGGAAAATAGTTCGGGGTTTGATATAGTGGAAGTGAGCGACAAACTATATGCGCTTTCAAACGGTACCATCAATAAACTGAACCTTGATGGAAATAAAGTTGATCCCATAAGTATCAGTTATACTTTCCGGCGTAACCTTTCCGAAGAATTTGATCAGATGTTTTACGAAGCATGGGCGCAAATGGAAGAAAATTATTATGATGAAAACTTTCATGGCCTCAACTGGAACAAGACAAAAGATTATTACAAACAGTTTTTATCACACCTGAATAACCGTGCCGACATGCGGGTGATGTTGAATGATATGCTGGGTGAACTGAATTCATCGCACCAGGGCTTTGGAACCTTTGGTGATGATGAAACCATCGCCTTGCAGAACCAAACCATGGAAACAGGTATCATATTTGAAAATGATGACGCCTATAAAGTAAAATATATTGCAAAGCGCTCTGCAGCCGACAGAAAATCAGTGGATGTTAAGCCGGGAGATATTTTGGTAAAAGTAAATGACGAAGAAGTGGATAAGAACAAAGACCGCAATTATTATTTTACTGTACCATCAAGAGACAGGGAACTGAAAATGACTTTTAACCGTAATGGGCAAATGGTTAATGTGAAAGTACATCCCCAGGCATCTTTGTTTACTAACCTGTATGATGAATGGATAGACAACAATCAAAAACGTGTGGATGAAAAAAGTAAAGGACGTATTGCTTATGGGTATATGAAAAATATGGGCCAGGGAGAATTGGACCAGTTCATCATTGACATGACACAGGAACTGAATAAAAAAGATGCACTTATATTTGACCTTCGCTATAATACCGGGGGTAATGTACATGATGAAGTATTGAAATTCTTATCGCAAAAAACTTATCTCAACTGGAAATACAGGGAAGGAAGCCTCACCCAGCAGTCTAATTTTTCTCCTAGTGATAAGCCGATCGTTTTATTAATAAATGAACAATCACTCAGTGATGCAGAAATGACATCAGCCGGATTTAAAGCATTGAAGCTGGGTACTATAATTGGTAATGAAACATATCACTGGATCATCTTCACCAGTGGTGTATCACTGGTAGATGGCTCTTCGGTACGTATGCCGGCATGGGGTTGTTATACACTGGAGGGAAAAGACCTGGAAGCAACAGGTGTGCAGCCCGACATAAAAGTGATCAATACATTTGAAGATAAGATCAATGGAAGAGATCCGCAGGTTGACAGGGCCGTGGAAGAGATATTGAAACAGCTTCGGGGTAAATAATATCGAATAAAGAACAAGGAATTCTGAATGTTGAACGAGGGCAGATTAACTTCGAAATTAGACATTCCTTGTTTCTTGTTCAATATTCAATCTGTTCTTTGTAATGTTATCAAATTATTACTTATTATTGCACATAAAATTGCCACTCCGTAGAAACGGAGTGACTTTTTAACGATTGCTTGCTATATGAAAAATTTAATGTTCTTTTATCTTTGCTGACGAGTTCGGCGTAACGGCTTTAAGAGCCTTCTAACGATTGATTGTTTCCTTTAGCGATTGCCTGCTGTATGAATTAACCATCTTTCTATGTTAAAAGTAAGTGCTGTATTTTTGTGTACCTAACTAAGTTCAGGGTGATTTTATCTTGCTAAAAGCCATTTAAAATAATAAAACCCTTTACAGTAAAGGATCACAGGCAAATTTGTTTATGATGTCCAACCGTTCTGCAGATATATTATTTCAACTGATCAAATCGCTGGAGAAGTCGGAGAAACGGCATTTTAAACTCTATATCAAAAGAAGTTCATCCCGTGAAGACCTGAAGATCATCCAGCTTTTTGATGCCATCGATAAAATAAGTGACTATGATGAAAGACTCATCTTAAAGAAATTACCCGGCATTGAAAAACCCCAGTATGCCAATTTAAAAGCACACCTGTATAAAGAAGTATTAGCCAGCCTGCGCTTATTAAAAAGTACATCGAGTATTGACCTGCAGTTACACGAACAACTGGATTATGCCCGAATCCTGTACAACAAAGGCTTATACCTGCAGAGTTTGAAAATACTGGAAAGGGTTAAAGACCTTGCCAAAGCCTATCACCAGGAAAGTTTTTTGATACAGGTCATTTCGCTGGAAAAAAAAATTGAGACCCTTCATATTACCGGAAGCGGCGAATCAGCGGCTGACCGTTTAACAAGTGAAGCCAATGAAGTGAATGATCAGCGGACAATGATCACCGGCTTATCAAACCTGGCACTGCAATTATATCAATGGTATGTAAAGCATGGACATGCAAGAAATGAGAAAGATGAAAAAGGCGTTAAGTTGTTCTTCAAAAAAAACCTGCAGGTTGATACGCAAAAGATCAGCGGTTTTTATCAACTGTTATACCTGTATCAAAGTTATTGCTGGTATGCATTTATAAGGCAGGATTTTTTAATGTACTACCGCGACAGCAGAAAATGGATTGAGCTTTTTAACAGGGAACCCTTAATGATAACGGTAGAAACGGGCCATTATATTAAAGGCATGCACAACCTGTTAACGGCCAATTTTAATTTGAGGAACTATAAGCAGTTTGATAGTTATTTATCCCGGTTCGAACGGTTTACTTTTTCCAAAGTAGCCAATCATCACGATAATTTCAGGATGCAGGCATTTGTTTATTTAACCAGCGCAAAAATTAACCAGCATTTGATGAAAGGAACTTTTGGTGAAGGATTAAAACTGGTTCCCTCCATTGAAAAAGGTCTGGAAGAATTCTCACTTTATATTGACAGGCACCGTGTACTGGTGATACAATACAAAACGGCCTTGCTTTATTTTGGTAATGGCGATTATGAGACCTCTATAGATCACCTGCAAAAGATCATAAACGGGCCTGTTGATATTCGCATTGACCTGCAATGTTATGCCCGTCTGCTGCACCTGATGGCGCATTTTGAAATGGGTAACGATGCCATCATTGAATCGCTGATAAGATCGGTGTTCCGTTTTATGTCGAGAATGGAAAACCTTACGGTTGTAGAGGAGGAGATGTTCAAATTTTTGCGCAACAATGTGTATGAATCGGCAGAAAAATTAAAACCCGGCTTGAAGAAATTTTTACAATGCATAAAACAGTTTGAAAAGAACCGCTTTGAGACCAGGGTATTCTCTTACCTGGATATCATCAGTTGGGTGGAAAGTAAAGTATATGAAAAGCCTATGAGCACTATCGTTCATGAAAAATACCTGCAGAGCAGGCACCGGTGATTCTTATAGTATTATTTTCTGATTACTGTTAAAATAATCTGCCCTTATTTTTTCACTATCACGATAAATAGATATATTATTGTATCGTGAAAATTATAAGCCTTTTATACGAATACTAAATTAAACTGCTCTATATGAAAAAGACCATTGGGTTATTGTTAACAGCATTTTTGATTTGTTCTTTTGCATTTGCACAGAACGAAACTTTCCGCTTAACAAACCCTGAACTAATTAAGTGTGACCTTATCAGGATCACACCTCCCATCCGGACCTTATCAAATGCCAATGCTCCCATGGGGCCTAACTACCGTACCCCCAAGGGTATAGAAAAAGAAGATGAAGAAGAAGATGGACAAATAAAACTGCATCAGGTAAAAAACCCAAATGCATTGCCAAAAGGGATTAGCCCGGCAGTTCAGATGAATTATGATTTTTCGCAAATTACCCGTACCGCTGCAACACTTAACCTGCAGTTTGCAGGCCAGGGTTACACCGGCGTAACTCCTTCAGATAATAATATGGCTTCGGGGCCTAACCATATTATTCAAATGATCAATAACAGTTCCAGTTCTTTAATAAGGATATGGGATAAGGTTGGTAATATTCTGGTTAACTCAATAGTCTTGAGTAGCATAACCGGGGTTAGCGGTTTTGGTGACCCGGTGGTTGTATATGACCAGTTTGCCGACAGGTATCTGATCAGTGAATTTGCTAACGTAGGAAATCATATCATCATAGCTATATCACAAACTAATGATCCTACTGGGTCTTACTATATTTATAATTATACCACTCCAAACTTTCCGGATTATTTTAAAATAGCAACCTGGGGAAACTCTTACATAGTTACCTCTAATGAGAACAGCCCTGCCCTTTATGCATTGGATCGTACAAAAATGCTGGCAGGTACACCCACAACCCTGGCTCAGCGGTTTACTATACCGTCTTATCCAACCATTGGTTTTCAGGCGGCAACCCCGGTTGATATGATCGGAACCGCTGCAGCACCTGCAGGTTCACCGGCATTATTCATGCGTATGGCTGATGATGCATGGACAACAGGTATTCAGGATCGCCTTGAAATATTCAGCTTAGCTGTTGATTGGGTTACACCTGCCAACACTACATTAACGGGTCCATTGCTGTTACCAACGCTGCCGTTCAGTACAAATTTTTGTGGGTATACTACATTTTCATGTATACCACAGCAAGGCTCTGCTGTAAGGCTTGACCCACTAAGGGAAGTTTTGATGAATAAGATACTGTACAGAAATTTTGGAACTTACGAAACTATAGTATGCACCCATATTGATGAACTTGATGGTAACTCTCATGCAGGTGTGCGCTGGTATGAGCTAAGAAAAATAGGTGCAAACCCATGGACAATTTTTCAGCAGGGAACTTATGGCCTGCCGGCCGATCCCTTACACAGGTGGATGTCCTGCATCGGAGTTAATCCAGATAACTCAATAGGATTAGGATACAATGTTGCAGGCCCAACTTCTTTTCCTTCCATAAGATTTACCGGAAGAAAATCCTGCGACCCATTGGGTGTAATGACTGAACCTGAACAAACAGTAATTGCAGGTTCAGCGCCCAGTTCAAGCAACCGGTATGGGGATTATAATGGAATGACCATAGATCCGGTTGACGGCTCATTTTGGATGACGGCTAATTATAACCCTACCGGCCAGTGGGCAACAAGGATCGCAAATTTTTCAATTACACCATGTACGGGTTGTACCCCTGCATCCATTACAACTCAGCCGTCTAATGCTACTACCTGTGCAGGCAATAATACAAGTTATACTGTTGTAGCAGCCGGTACTGCTCCCTTAGGTTATCAATGGCAGGTTAGTACTACGGGCTGCGCCGGTGCATTTACAAATATTACCAATGGCGGTGTGTATTCCACTGCTACAACGGCAACTCTTAATATCACCGGAGCCACTGCAGGCATGAATGGCTATGCATACAAATGTGTGGTAACCGGCAACTGTGCTCCGCTAACGGTCACGTCAAATTGCGTTACTTTAACTGTTAATGCCGCAACAGCTATAACTGTGCAACCGGCAAATGTTACAGTATGTGCGCCAACAGCAACATCCTTCAGTGTTACTGCAAGCGGTACATCACTAACATACCAGTGGCAGTTGAGTACCAATGGAGGAGGTTCATGGGCCAACTTAACTAATGTGGCTCCTTATTCAAATGTAACCACAACTACACTTAATATTTCTCCAACTGCAGCTTCAATGAATGCATACCAATACCGCTGTGTAGTGAGCAGTTCATGTAGCCCGTTAAATTCTGCTGCAGCAATATTAACTGTAAATGCTGCACCGGCTATAACCGGACAGCCTTCCAGTGTTTCTATCTGTGCAGGCAATGCGGCAAACTTTAGTGTTACAGCAACCGGTGGCGGATTAACTTACCAGTGGCAGGAGAGTACTAATGGTGGCGGTGCATGGAATAATCTTACAAACGTAGCCCCTTATTCAAATGTAACCACAGCTACATTAACTATAAATCCTGCAGCAGTAGGTATGAATACCTATCAATACCGTTGTATAGTAACAGGATCATGTCCATCTCCTGCAACATCCAATGCGGCAATACTTACTGTAGGTACAGCATTAATCATTACGTCACAACCTGCTAATCAGACTTTATGTGCAGGTGGTAATACTTTATTTAGTGTTACTATAAGTGGCGTAGTTATTAGTTACCAATGGCAGGAAAGCACTAATGGTGGTGGTAGCTGGAACAATATTACCAATGGAGGAATTTATTCGAATGCTACAACAGCTACGTTAAATTTAACGGGTGTGCTGGCCAGCATGAATACTTATCAATATCGTTGTGTGGTTACCGGCGCATGTCCGGCTATCAACTCCAATGCTGCAATACTAACCGTAAATACTGCACCAAATATTACAGCACAGCCTGCTAACAGTACAATATGTGCTACGCAGAATACAACATTTAGTGTTACTGCAACAGGTACGGCAATAACTTATCAATGGCAGGAAAGTACAACAGGTGGCTGTGCCGGCCCATGGGTTAATATTGCTAATGGAGGAATATATAGCGGAGCTACAACAGCAACATTAACCCTCACTGCTGTTCCTACAACCATGAACACTTATCAATACCGTTGTGTGATTACAGGTACTTGTGCTCCTGCAGCAACATCAGGTTGTGGATTATTAACTGTGAACACTGCAATAACTATTACTACACCACCTGCCAGTACAACTGTATGTGCCGGAGCAACAGCAACATTTAATGTTGTGGCTGCAGGTACTTCGCCAGTCTATCAATGGCAGGAGAGCACCAATGGTGGTGGTACATGGAATAATATAACTAATGGCGGTATTTATGGCGGAGCAACTACAGCTACATTAACACTTACTGCTGTAACAGCTGGTATGAATACTTATCAATACCGTTGTGTAGTTACCGGTGCCGCACCTTGCGGAATTGTAAACACAACTGCAGGAACATTAACTGTAAATACAGCGCCTGCTATAACCACGCACCCGGTAGCAAGTACCACACTTTGTGTGGGCGGAAATACAGCGTATGTTGTTATTGCAAATGGAACTGCACTTACTTATCAATGGCAGGTGAGTACAGATGGTGGTGCTAATTATAACAATATTGCAAACGGTGGTGTTTATGCAGGAGTAACAACAGCAACGCTAACCATTACCGGTGCAACTGCAGTAATGAACACTTATAAATATCGTTGTGTAGTTAGTGGTACATGTACACCATCTGTTACCAGTAATGTAGGTACACTTACAGTAAATACGCCAATAACGATCACGAATCCTGCCAGTAATACTATTTGTGCAACAGGCACTATCAGCTTTAGTATAACTGCATCAGGTACTTTACCTCCATCACCTTATCAATGGCAGGAGAGCACCAATGGTGGTACAATATGGAACAATGTTGTTAATGGCGGAGTTTACAGTGGTGCAACAACCCCAACACTAACGTTAACAGGCGTAACAGCAGGCATGACCGGTAATCAATACCGCTGCGTTGTTGCAGGTACTGCACCATGTGTTGCAGCTAATTCAGCAGCAGCTACATTAACTGTCAGCCCAAGACCGGTAGTAACTTTATCTGCGGCGCCTTATACAAAATTACGTCCGGGTCTGCCTGTGAATCCTCCTGTACTCAACATGGTAACTACAACAATCACTGCTTCTGTTGTTCCAAATACAGGCTCAATTAGCTGGTCGTGGACATTGAACGGAACAGCCTTACCTGCCGTTACGGGTAATTCAACAATAGTTGATCTAAATCATCTTGGGGTCTACACGGTGGTTGCTACATTAGGAAGCTGTGTATCTGCACCTGTTTCAATCATTATTGGTGATTCGGCCAGCAGTACATTGTTCATTTACCCAAGCCCTAACAATGGTAAGTTCACAATTTCTTATTATAGTCCGGGGGCTTCATCTAATACTAAGACCAAACAACAGATAAATATCTACGACAGTAAAGGAAGAAGAGTGCTTAGTAAGGAATACGATGTGGTGCAACCTTATCAACTGCATGAAATAGATATGCGCCAGATGGGTGGTGGGGTATATTATGTTGTATTAAGAGAAGCTAATGGAAATAAGATAAGAACAGGTGAGGTGGTGATCAAATAAATAGAGTACCCTGTTTTTTATCGCTGACAAAAAATAAAACATGAATTGCAATCCGTCTCGCCTTTGGCAAGACGGATTTTTTTATAGTTAATTATTTTATACCATTGACTTGTTACAATAAGTCGCTTTTTCAAAATCTATAATATTCATTGATATTACCGGCACATCGGGGAACATTGATTTTAGCCGGGTTACCATTTTCTTTGACAGATCAGCTTTCTGTTCCGTATTCCTGCCCTGCATGATATTGCCAAAAACATGTATGAAGTCACTGTTAGTGCCTGCTACCGTAAAATATATAAACGGATTGAGCCGCACTTTTATATCTGCTTTTGAAAAAAGCCCGGTTGCTTCTGCTGTTTCATATACTGCAGTGATAATTTCTTCCGGTGTTTTTAATTTGATGATGTTTGCTGAGCAGTCAATTACAAAATGTGGCATAGGTTGTTTTTATTTTGAAGGAATTATAAAAGCACTATCTATAAGCACTGGCCGTATTAAACCTACTGTGCAGGCCCGTTCAAATTAGAATCATTCTCTTCCTTATCTTTTTTAAATTCCAGCTTACCAAACTTCCAGGCAAAGTTGATGCCTATGGAACGGAAGGCAGTCCTGCGTTCGGTGTTTGTAGTAAAATTCGGCCCTTTCAATGCTGTTCTTTGTGTTAAGTATTCACTGAAGAAGTTGTTGGCAGTAAGTGCAATGCTGCCTTTCTTCTGCCAGAATTGTTTGCGTATGGCAAAAGTATAAGAAGCGAATGAAGGATAAGTACCCTGCACTTCATGGCGGGCACCATTAAAGTTGGCAAAAAATTCGGTCAGCAATGAATTGGTGAATTGATAGCTGGCATTAATATTCATGCGGTAATTCATACTATTGCTGTTGTAGCCTTTGTCAATTGCATTAATGGTATGGCGATGAAAAGCAAAAACATTGCCCCTGATATTCAGTTTGGGGGTGATGTGAAAATCTCCAAACAGATTTAATCCTACATTATTTTCCTTACCAATATTCTCACGGGTGCTTACGGCTACATTTTGATAGACTGAATCTCCAACTTTGTACGATGAATAATAAACTATGAAAGGTTGTATGTCATGATCATTGATACGGTAAAATAAATTAAACATCAGTGATCCTGTTTTGCCCAGGTTCCTGCTGTAGCCCATTTCAAAGCGATGGCCGATCTCGGGTTTTAAATTTGTATTGCCTGCTGAAAGATTTTTAGGATCTGTGGTATTCACAAAAGGATTCAATTCTTCATAATCAGGACGGTTTATCCTTTTTGAATAACTCAATTTGATTGTTGTATTTTCATTTATTTTTTTTGATAAAAAAACGGAAGGCACAAATGTATTGTACCCCGGTACTTTTACCTGTGTTTGTGCATTCGAATAATAAGAATTGATCTCTGTCCGCTCATACCTGCCACCTATCTTGGTATCAAATAATTTTGCGACAGGAAAACTTATTTCGGCATAACCGGCATAAACTTTTTGTTTGTAGTTTAAATTATTGGTTAAAAAATTATTGGGTTGGTAAGATTTTGATGTTTGCTGGTAGCTGTTTACTTCAGAACTGCTTGCTATATTATTAAAGCCAGCTTTAGCACCAAAGCCCAGGTTAATATCTTCTGCTAAAGGTTGTGCATAATCAATGGTAAATTCTGTTTCTCTTGTCTTTGCCGGGTTATATGCTTTCGTTCCGTAGTAAAGAGAATCCTGCGGAAGCCATAATTGTTCAGAGTTAGCATGGCCTTTGGTTTTTTCTGCACTGGTATTGAAAGCCACTTCCAGTTCCTGGTCTTCTTTGGCAAAGGTTCTTTTGTAGGTTAAAGAAATATCGGTGGTATGAATGTTGAACCTATTATTTGAATTTGTTAAAGTAAGTATTTCAGGTAAGCCACCGTTCTTATCAGGTTGCAATGCCTGGTTAGTGCTGCCGTTTCCATTCACTCCAAAATAATTGAAAGAAATATTGCCGGAGATATTGTTGAATTTTTTAATTGTCCAGTCAAAGCCTGCGCCGGTTTGTAATCCCTGTCTTTCGAAACGGCTGTTACTTTGTTGGTGAAGGGTACTGATGATATTGCTGTCGGTTGTTACCCGGTAAGTATCATTAGTGGTTTTAGATCGTAATCTTTTATTGCCACTGATAAAAGCATTTACACCAAAATTATTTTTACGGGCATTAAAATTTAAAGAAGCATTTTCCTGCCTGGTGCCTGCGGTTAAAGAAATATTTCCATTGTATCCTTTAGCATTATTTGTTTTAAGAATGATATTGATGATGCCGCCCAATCCCTGTGCATCGTATTTTGCGCCGGGGTTGGTGATCACTTCAATACTTTTTATCTGGCTGGCGGGAATGGATTGCAACACATCGGCAATATTGCTGCCGAATGCAGTGGAAGGTTTGCCGTTTATTAAAAATTTTATACCTGAGCTGCCAGATAGCTGTACATTACCATCTGCATCAACAGATACCTGTGGGATCTTTTTTAACATGTCAGTAGCGACACCGCCCTGCGAACTAAGATCTTTTTCAGCATTAAATACCAGTTTGTCAATCTTGTTGTCTATCAACTTTGCTTTTACTGTCACGCCTTCCAGCGTAGTTTTTTTCGGCGTTAGCAAAATGGTCTTAAGATCAATGATGGCGTCTTTTTTATTGAGCACTACATCATTCATGGTATGGGTATCGTATCCCAGGTTTTCAAAAACGATGGTATAGGTACCTGCCGGAATATCGGTTAAAGTAAAGCTGCCGGTCTTATCGGAAGTGGTTCCTGTCAACGGTTTTTTTTCTCCTTTAATGAATATGGTTATGGTGCCATATTCCAATGGTGCTTTTGCTACAGTGCTTACCACGGTACCCATAATGCTGTTCCCCCCTTTGGTTTGCGCCTTTACAAAAAAACCGATACACACAAAACATACCAATACCATTATTCTTTTCATCTGTTCATTTTAAAATCAGGTGCAAATATGCTTTAGAATTCTGTAGAAATTCTGGTTAATGGTAAATAGGGATGTTTTTTGTTTGTAAATGGTATTATATCATGCTAACTGGTATAGCAACCAGCAGTAAATCCCAGCCATCTGAATGGGATTACAAATAAGCAGCATTAGCCCGAAAGGCGAAAGAACCGGTAACAGGCTTGTGTTGTTCAGTTTTTATATTTCCTTTTTGTGTGGCAGGGCGGTTGCATTGCCCAAGGGCATAATAAATAACAATAAAGATCAGGATGGTGCTCAGGCATCCGCCACCCAGTTTTTTAGCTCCGTATGCTGCAACCAGCGCTCTTAACCATTTTGGCATTTTATTGATTTTAGTTTAGTAAGGTAAATATTTATTGTTAGAGTGAACAATAATGGTGCCATTAAAATGATTAACACTTCGGCTGTTGGCGGGACGCACAACAGCGGCGTTAGCATAACCTGTAACTTTTGTACTTTCAGCAGTAACGCCAACAAAGGCAAGAACAACTTTTCTGCAATGATTTGTTTGTTATTTGAGGATATTGCGTTAGTACATGATTTCATTGACGCAACGATTCCTGCAGGAATCGTTGCTGGTAAAATTTTTGTAACAGAGCCTGGCTGTTGTTTTTATTTGCTATTACCTAATCAATATTGAAGTTCCAGTCTCAATATTTTCAAATCGTTCAATAAATTCGTACCTGCAAACCCACACATATGTTCCAGGATTTTGTTTCACACCTCTTATGGTTCCATCCCATCCTTCATTAATATCTTTTGATTGGAAAACAAGCTGACCATACCTATTATAAATACTAAATTCAAATTTAACCAGGTTTCCAAATACTAAGGCTCTGAGCTTATCATTTTTAGTATCTCCGTTTGGCGTAAAAGAATTTGGCACATAAATACCTTTAAAACATTGTTTTATCTGAATAGTAATACTATCTCTGCCAATACAATTTTTATTATCCCTTACCTGCAGCCAATATGTACCGGGCTGAGTGATGTTAATATATGGTGAAGTATTATTTGTACTCCACAGATAGCTAGAAAAATTCTGAAGTGCCTGAAGAGTTATTGTTTCTTTATTGCAAATAGTAGTATCTAAAGGAAGGAAATCATATGGCAAAGGTAATATGGTGTTTATTTTTGTGGTATCGCTGCCTTTACATCCATTGATATCAGTAACACTTACATAATAAGTTCCAATTCCCTGAACCAAAAAAGTCCTGGTGGTAGAGCCATCCTGCCAAAGATAATTTGTAAAACTTCCAGCGTCTAATGTTTTAATTGTTCCGGTACATAATTCAGTGTTATGGTCTAAAATAACTAAAGGCAATGCAAAAACATTAAGAATGGTGAGTGTGTCTTTTGACTTGCAACCTTGAAAATCCGTAGCTGTTACACTATAAAATCCTGTAGCATTTACTGTAATCTGCGAAGTTATATTTCCATTATTCCATAAATAGCTGATAAAACCAGAACCGGCATTTAAAATGAGTGATTGGCCTGTGCATATACTGGTATCATTTCCAAGATTGATAGTAGCAGAATGATTGACTTTTATGTTTACAGTGTCAAAGGCAAAACAACCGGTAGTTTTTTCTGCTGCGACAAAATATGACGTATCAACAGATGGATTAACAATCACTGATTGTGAAGTTAATGAGTTGATATTATAGTTGGGTGACCAGGAGTAATTAAGAAATCCACTTGAAGCAGTAATTTGTAAAGTATCATTATTGCATTTTTGCCTGTCGGACCCAACACTTATTGCAATGGGCGCATGAGGGGTAACAATAATTGAATCTCTTGAGTTGTTGCCACAGGAATCTGTTACCAGAACAAAATAAAGCCCCGGGGAATTTATGATAAGCGAATCAGCAGTTGAACCGTCCTGCCATAGATAAGTTTGAAAACCTGAACCTGCATTCAATACAATTGTATTTCTTTCACAAATAGTTGTGTCAGGCCCAAGATTAAGTGAAGAAGCGTTTCTCATTACGTTCATAAAAAGGGTATCTGCAAAATCTCCACAACCTGTTGTTAAATGAGCAATAATAAAAGTTTGTCCGTTTTTAATATAATTAACCCTTAATGTTGAATCTGTAAATGCAATAGTATTTGTAGTTAATTGATCTGTTTGCCAGGTAACAGGCGATTGACATCCTGGATTACGTTGTATAGTATAATTGAAAGTATCGGAAAGACTACATGTTGCCGAAGTCCCCAAAATCTCTACTAAATTACAAATCGATGGAACGCTACAGGAGAGTTCAGCCCAGATAGTTATTGGCCGGTCATAAGTAGTATAATTCTGAATAGATACGAAATTTGTATTCCTAATAGAATCACCTCCAGCATAAATAGAACTAATGCTAACAGGAATTGATGTAGCAACCCAGGGCTCGCTAAAGCATTGGCCTGAAGATGCATCACTGACTTTTCCATTTAAATCGGTTTTTAGCAAATACAGATCCCGTTTCTGCATATTATTAACGAGACCAAGGAAACGTGTTCCCGATATCAGCAGGCTGCCATTCATTTCTTTAATGGCAGTTACAATATGATCGCTCAGTGTTGGATAATTTCTTGACCACAAAATCTGACCTCTCGTATTATATTTTGTGAGTGAAACAGAGTTCAGTGTCGGCGTTATGGTCTGGTCTGCTACTATAAAGTTATTATCACTTGTTTTCATTAAATTATAAGGTCTGAACGGCCCCGACGTACCAAAAAAAGTATATGCATAATTTGACAGGTGGGGCTGGGTTAATTTAAATGACCTGATCTCATCTCCATTCAAATTCAGACAAATCATGCCATGGTACATCTTATCGGGGTCCTGAGGCATGGATATACCAACGAATAATGTGTCGGCTATTTTATTAATAGTTTGCAGGTTAGTAGATTCTCCATTTACAGAATATTGTTTAATCCATACTTTATTCCCGGTAGCTGCCTCTAATTTTATAATCTGAACTGAATTTGGTGGATTGGGGATAGTTGGATTAGAGCCATACATATCGGCAGCCAGGTAAATATAGGGTGCTTCAAATATGATGCTTCTAAAAGACGGTCCTCCTCCAAGTGAATAAAGCTGACGTTGCCAGATTATATTGCAATTTGCATCCAGCCTTACAACATATGGATTAGGTGATCCGCCTCCCCAATGTTCATTAATAACTAGTACATACCCGCCATCATCTGTATGCGCAATATCACCGGCATGGTCAGCAAAGTACTTAGACCAGATCACCTGCCCTGTATTACTATTTACTTTCAATAAAATTGAACTATTGGTACTTCCATTATTAGCTGTATAATTGTCGTGGCCGAATATGATTAAATTTCCATCTGTTGCGGTTAGTACCTTTGTAAAAAAACCAGTGTGCCCAAATTGACTAAGTCTTCTGCTCCATTGAACATCTCCGTTCGGACTTAGTTTATTGATAAAAGGCTCTTCAGTATAATCATAGTATGAACCAACTATAGCATGTCCACCGTCATTTGTAGCTGTAATATCCCATGATCTTAATGATCTGTCACTTTTATACTTCATCAAAAAAGTAGAATTACAGCCCGGTGGAATAGGAGGGGCATTTGTACATTCAATGTTTTCACATCTGACAGCAATAGTAAATCCCGTGTTAGACATTACCGGCGTTATAAGACTATTTGAGAAGTTGTTCACTATGCTGATACTATTCCATGAAAAGTTTTCAATAAAATATTTTGAAGTGTCTGATATCCAACTATCACCTTCTGTACAGGTGCCAACATTCCCATTGATATTGGCTTTGTAGACCGTTATTTTATTTTTTAAACCTGTTATTGCAGAATTCATAAAGCCAGCATACAGGAAACCATCGGTTCCATTTTTATCAATTGCATTTATTCTTGTGGTTTCAAAAAACTCATAAAGATTTCTTTTCCATTCTGATATGCCTGTAGGGCCAAGATAGTTTACAATAGAATATCCAGTAATTGATTTGTCATAGGCCACAAATGCAAAACCACTGTCGTTGGTTGTAACTACATTTACCCAATCATTTACATCAACTCCGCCTACACCTATCTTACGCTCATAAAAAACAGAGCCGTTATTTCTCATTTTAAACAGGGTGAGCCTTAAATTAGCGTTGGTGTTAAAAGGATCAAGAGACTTTACTCCGAAGGCAATCCCATTTGGAATTTTATAAATGTTGAGTACCTCATCTATTCTGCCAGCTTCAATTATAAACTTTTTACTGTATTGAACATTGCCATTCAATTTATCCAGCTGTATCAGTATTGCATCTCTCAGATCGATGGAAGCGTAACCCGTTATGTAAAGATTTGCTCCATCCTCTGTTACATAATTAAAGCCATCATCATTACCATGATCAAAAGTCTTTGTCCATAAAATATTTCCAGCGACGTCTAATTTGCAGACGATGCCATTACTCTGTGCTGTGCTGTCATTTTCATTGGCAATAAAAACATAATTGCCATCACTTAGTTGTATAATTTCTTTAGCTGTTATATCGGCCGAATTTTTTCCAAAATGCCTGGTCCAAGATAAATTTCCATTCAAATCCAATTTTGCAAGTATAACTTCCTTATTGCCAGTACCATATGATCTGCTGTTACCTATTGCTATGTATCCTCCATCCAGAGTTGATTTAATACGTATCAGTTGATCATTTGCAATTCCTCCAAATTGTTTGCTCCACATAATCATTCCTTGCTCATCCAGCTTTAAAACAAATGCATCGTAGTCGCCAGAAGTATTTGAAGTGGTTTGTCCAACTATGATGGAGCCTCTGTCAGTTGTATATAGAATATCTTTTGCTTCATCATTTCCGGAACCTCCGTATAATTTTTTGAATACAGGTAAACAAACCTGTGAATAAGTAGTATTGGTTAAAAAACAAATAAATAGAAGGAAACCATAAAACACTTTTGTAACAGTTTTTTGGTTCAAATGTTTCATAAAATCAAATACTAATGATTGATATAGAGTTGATGTAATACAGGATTATAGAATTTTATGTTACAAATGCATATAAAGGAACAAAATTTTAATGATAATAAAAAACCTCCTCAATAAGTGAGAAGGTTTTGTCTGGTGCCCAGAACAGGAATCGAACCTGCACATCCTTGCGAACGACAGATTTTGA
>JBDTUK010000148.1:0-7891 GCA_040007795.1 Ferruginibacter sp. | reverse complement strand
GGTATATCATGCTCTGCATTCAGGTAACGGAGCAGCTGAATAATTTTATTGGTAAAAGGGTGAACCAGAATATTAATGCTCCTCTTACTGTATACCGGAATATCTTTTAGCCTGAAATATTTTGCAAGCTCCTCGCCATACTTATTTTCTTTATAAATAACAGCGACCCTTCCGGGTTCTGTTTTTTGTTGCAGCAATTCATAAACCCGGTTGGTAATATCTACCATTTCTTCTTTGGCAGAATTATACTCATTCAGTACCGGGTGGGTTTTTAATTGTATCAACTCTTTTCGGGAGCTTACTAATTCTTTACTCAACCCTTCAATTTGCTTTACCAGTCGTTCATCATTCCTGTTAATAAGTGTTTTGGAAATATCCAGTATGGGTTGTGTGCTCCGGTAATTACTTGTTAATACAACAGTCTCCAGGTCTTTTGTGTACCTGTTTGCAAACTCCAGCATATTCTCCACGTTGGCACCCTGGAAACGATAAATGCTCTGGTCGTCATCACCTACCACAAACACATTAGGCTTATCCCAATAATTGATCAGCAATTGTACCAGTTTATTTTGTGTGCCGCTGGTATCCTGGTATTCATCAACCAGCAGGTATTGAAATTTTTCCTGGTAATTGGCCAGTATATTTTTGTTTTCTTCAAATACAGTTATCACCCAGTTGATCATATCATCAAAATCATAGCGATTTCTTTTTCGCATCAGGCTTTGAAAATTGTCAAACTCATTTACTGCAGCCCTCAGCTTTTCCATTTTTTCTTTTTCTTCTTCAATCTTATCCGTCCTCACATCTCCTTTTTTAAATTCTTTTACTGCTCTTTTAGCAACATATTCATCCCGGTTGGGAAGGTCATTTATATAGTCAGTAATTTTCTGGTTGATAAAACCGGGTGTCCATCCTTCCCGTTTCATAGAGGAAAATAAATGGCGGAGGTTGTTGATCTCAAAATAGACATCGCCCCGGTATCTCTTAAGCGGATGATTTTTTGGAAAAGCATCAATGAGTTGTTTAAACAGTTCTATGCTTTCCAGTTCGGAAACAGCATCCAGCGAAGTTTTTTCAAACAGGTTTAAATTATCCTGTATCACATCATTGCAAAAAGCATGAAAAGTATAAATGTTCACTTTATAAGCATCTGCACCAATGAATTGCTGTAAACGCCTGCGCATGGCAATGGTACCTGCATCGGTATAGGTAAGACAAAGAATATTTTCGGGCAGCGCATCAGTTTCCAGTAATATCTTCCCGATCCTGGCAGCTAAAATTTGTGTTTTGCCTGTGCCTGGCCCGGCAATCACCATTACCGGCCCCTCAATCGTATCTACAGCCCTGCGTTGTTCTTCGTTAAGCTTTTGATATTCTTCAGCAAACTTTTGCTGCAATATTTCCCGATACTTCTGCATCCTTCAAAGTTAATAGTTCAGGGGGCATAGTTTACTGTTAAGTTTAATTATTTTACAACAAAATGCATTTCTCATTGTTGTAACCAAACACTACACGATATGAGTAAAGTTTATTCGCTTAAAACAATACAAAAAATTCCCATCAGCCTAGATGAAGCCTGGAATTTTTTCAGTAGCCCGGCTAATTTGCAGGAAATAACACCCGGTAACCTCGGATTTAAAATTATTTCCAAATACCATGGCAATACCATGTATGCCGGGCAGGTTATCGAATACCGGGTAAGTCCTGTGCTGGGCATTCCTCTATATTGGATGACAGAGATAACCCATGTAGATGACAAAAAATATTTTGTGGATGAACAACGCTTTGGGCCTTACAGTATGTGGCATCACCAGCATCATTTTAAAGCGGTTGAGGGTGGCGTAGAAATGACAGATATCGTACATTACAAATTACCGTTTTGGTTTTTGGGAGATATAGCAAACACTATTTTAGTGAAAAAACAGCTGCAGCGAATTTTTGATTACCGGTTTAAAAAGGTGGAAGTTTTATTTGGTAAAACTGCTCAATAAGCGACTGTACAATTATCAGGGTATTGCATTTTATAAATTATAGTTTAATATTTGTTTTGTTTTTCAACAGGTATTTAAATTATAAATCTCTTTTCATGTGCACTAATCACCGCAACCCCCGGCATTGCATTTTACCACCCTATATGTCAGATAAGCTGGACAAATTGTTTGGCGACGATTCCGAATCTAAAGCCGGCGAAGAGTTCAGAAACAAACGAAAGGAAAGAGCGGAAGAGATACCTTCTGTTACCAGGGCAATTGATCTTTCTGCAAAGCCAGTTAATAAAAAATTATACCGGGAAGTGTATGATGCAAAGGAAAGTTCGTCGGATCCCGGTGATCTGATCTGGAAAGAAGGAGATAAAAAAACCGGGCTTTCAAAAGATGCAAAAAATGTTATTGCGGGAGCCGGCCATGTCTGGAATTTTTATAAAAAATTGTTTAACCGGAATTCAATTGATAATAAAGGCATGTCCCTTATTCAGACTATTGGCTATCGGGAAAGAAAGAACCGGCCATTTTTTAATGCCTTTTGGGATAGTGAGCAAATGCAAATGTATTATGGCAGTGGAAGCCCAAAGTTCACCAACTCGTTTACAACCGACCTGGATATTATCGGGCATGAGCTATCGCATGGTGTAATTGACTTTGAGGCAGCTTTGAATTATAAAAATCAAAGTGGCGCATTAAATGAATCTTTTGCCGATGTGTTTGGGATATTGATAAAGCAATGGGCAAATAAGACCAGTGCCCGTAAAGCAGACTGGTTGATCGGCAAAAATATACTGATCAGGAAAAATTCATTGCGCTCTATGAAAGCGCCAGGCAAAGCTTTCAGGAACGACCCTGTTTTTGGCGATGACCCACAACCAGCCATTATGAAAGATTATATGAAAATGCCCAATACCGAAGATGATGATTATGGTGGCGTTCATTATAATTCAGGAATTACCAATCATGCTTTTTATATAACCTCTTTTGAATTAAATGGCAATGCATGGGCTAAAGCAGGTGCTATATGGTATGCCGCTTTGCAGGATAAAGAGGTACTTAAAAAGAATGCAAACTTTCAGGATGCTGCAAATGCTACCTTACAAAAAGCGGTATTGTTATTTGGTAAAGGAAGCCTTGCAGAAAAAGCAGTTAAAAAGGGATGGAAAGAAACAGGAGTAATTTGAAGATTTGAAAATTTGATGATAATAGAACTAAGCGGTCTAACCATTTTCAAATCACCAAATCGGCACATCATCAAATCAATCAACCTGGCATACGGGTTATATATTTTTCAATCTGTTTTATCTGGTCAACAATTTGCGGTGTGGTAGGTTTAAAGCCTTTTGCTTTTTTAAAATATTCTTTAGCTGCTCTGAATTCTCTTTTGTTCATCATAATAGAACATAACTGTAAATAAGCAGCTGCATTGTTTTCATTATCGGGTAAACCTGCCCTTATTGCCTGGCGAATAAAACTTTCCGCCTGTTTAATATCTCCCTTTTGCATCATCAACATGCCCAATTGCAGTTTATTTGGTCCTTCGGCCTGTTTGGTTAAAGCGCCTCCTCCAAGGGCAAGGCTTTTCTTCATATTTTTCTCAGCACTTTCAAAATTCTGGTCAACCATATCCAGGTTGCCTTTAATAGTATAGTAAACCGAACGAACGGGTTTTATCAGGATAGCCGGAAACCAGATAGAATCCACTACTTTTTTAGCACCTGCCATATCACCATCTTCCATGTATCCCTGTATCAGGCGCATGGGGCCAAATAAAAAATGGCCTACAATAAGTACTGCAGCTAAAAGGTATAAAACAAAAGAAGGCCAAAAACTGGTTTGTATATTGGTAAAAATGGCCAGGGCCAGAATAACAATGCCCAGCCATAAACGGTATTTAATTATTACATTCAACCACTTCATGATCGTATAAAATTTAGGAGGGCAAAGATAAGGTTTGCCATTACATTATTATGCCACTTAGTCTTTGGCATCATTTATTTCGATCCAATAGGCATCAGGGTCCTGCAGCCATAATTGTTTTATGCCATCAATACGGGTGGTTAAGGCCATTTTTACACCATCCCTGTCTTCCCAGGTGAGGTTATGCTGCTTTAATACCGCAATAAATTTTTCTATGGATGCCACACTAAAACAGGTGTGCTGGTTTTTATAATATTCCTTTTTCTTTTCGGCTCCCTGTATTATGTGCAGGGCAATGCCGGGGCTGGTTCTAAACCAGGCATGTTTGCCATCATGAAAAGGTTCGGGAATACTATCCAGCCCGATGATGCTTTGGTAAAAAGCAGCGCTTGCTTTCACATCCATTACATAAATGGCTGTATGATTTAACCGGGCTTTGCTCTCCTGCGAAAAGCTGTTGTAAAACATAATGCAGGTAAAAATACTGCTGATAAGTATATTTTTTTGCATATTACTTAGTGTTCAGCTATAAATGTAACCAAAATACGGGCAGATTTTATTGCCGGAAATAATTACTTTTGCCATCCAATTTTTTTGGTCCCGTAGTTCAATGGATAGAATAGAAGTTTCCTAAACTTTAGATACAAGTTCGATTCTTGTCGGGACTACCATATTACTTCTTTTACAGATATTATTTTTATATCTGGCCCATTATCTGTAATTTATCATCCAATACGGTGGAAAACTATAACCATTTAAAAAGCAACCTTATAACTAAATTTTACGATTTAATTGACAAATTACGAGCCATTGCTTTCAGCAGATGAACTTAGCCTGTATATCAGGGGCTGTGCCCTGAACGAAAGAGAGAGTCAGAAAAAAATATACAACTCTTTCTATGGTTATGCTATGGCCATTTGTGATTGTTATGCCAATAATGAAGATGACGCCGTGGAGATATTAAATGACGGATTTCTTAAAATATTCAAAGAAGTACATCGTTATAAACCGGCTTATACCAATGAAATAAATTCCTTCAAAGGATGGCTGCGGAAGATAATGGTTTGTACAGCCATCGATCATTTCAGAAAAAATAAGAAACACCGGGTGGTTGGTGAACTGGATATTGCCATAATACAAACTTCTACACGGGAAGAAAGCGGGCTTGATAAAGTTTCTTACGATGAGATCATCCGGTTCATTCAAAAACTTTCGCCTGCATACAGAACGGTGTTAAACCTTTTTATTGTTGAAGGGTTTAGCCATGAAGAAATTGCAGACCAGTTGGGTATTTCTGTGGGTACTTCAAAATCGAACCTGGCAAAAGCAAGAAAGCAGTTGCAAAAAATACTATTTAGTCAAAATCAAATAGCCGAGATAAAAAATGTTGGATGAAGAAATGGACCATATCATAAAGGATGCAGTAGATAAACATCACCCGGCTTATAATGATAAGGCCTGGGAGAAGATGGAGAAAAAGCTGGACAAACACCTGCCGCAAAAAACAGACAGGAAAAGATATCTTTTCTTCCTGTTGCTGTTTTTGTTGTTGGGTGGCGGGGCTTTCTTTGGTATCAACTATTTGAACCGGGAAAAAACTTCAGTAAATAAAGAAATTGCAGAAAGTAAAAAAAATGAACAGGCCCGGGGCGGAAATAAAAAAGACGAACAACCGGTAGCACAAAATGCAACACCTGGCGACAATAGTATTGAAAATTCATCTGAAGAAAATAAGGTGCATCCTGTAGATGGAGATATTAAAAACCTAGCTGCTGAAAATGTGCCGGATAAAACTACAGGCAGTACAATAAATAATACCGGCAATAATGATATTTCCCTGCCTAAGACAAAGAATAACAACAAAGCAGAAAATACCCAAAAAAATAAAATGCAGGTAGTTAAAAGGAAGGGCAGGTCGAATATCAGGATCACTTCTGTGAACCCATCGGATGAATCTGTAGATCCGTCGGATGAAATTGCAAAAGCTGAAAAAGAGAAAGCAAAAAATAATATTACTAAAAAAAGAAAGGCGGATGATAAGAAGAATGTTGTTATAACTGCTGCAACACCCGAGAATAATGAAGCAGAAAATACATCAGCAGTTCCTGCAGACCTGAAAAAAAATTCGGTTACGCTAAATGAACAAAAGGCAGAATCTATAAAAGCAAAAGAAGATAAAAAAGAAGTAAAAGCAAAGGAAGTAGCTGTAACAGAAAATAAAATTTCTTCATCCTCCGAAAAAAAGAAATCAAAAAAGAACGTAGCAGGCAATTTTGGAATAACAGTTTCTGCCGGCCCCGACCTTAGTTTTATTAAATTAAATAAACTGGGAAAAACGACCTTAATGTATGGAGCAGGACTTAGCTACCAGTTTAAGAATAGAATCACCGTAAGGGCGGGATTTTATTCTGCCAAAAAAATATATAGTGCCGCACCCGATCAGTATAAATCTCAACCGGGAACAACTTACCCATACCTTGACGGAATAGATGCTGATTGCAGGGTTTATGAAATACCGGTTAGTTTGAGTTACAATTTCGGGATTCGAAAAAACCATAACTGGTTTGGTAATGTTGGTCTTTCTTCTTACCTGATGAAGACCGAAGACTATGATTACAATTATAAAGTACCCTACTATGGCCAGGGCTATACTTACTATACTTATAAGGCAGCAATAAAGAATGAAAACAAACATTATTTTGCAGTACTTACACTTTCGGCAGGCTATCAATACAATTTCAATAAACGGATTTCCATGCAGGCAGAACCTTACATAAAACTGCCTTTAGCCGGAGTTGGAGATGGTAAAATAAAACTGAAGAGTGCGGGTGTATTATTTACAGTTACTGTAAAACCGTTTGCAAAAAAGAACAAATAGAGTTTATAAAAATTTAAAAAATAAAGGCTTCTTAATCGGAAGCCTTTATTTTTTAGTTATCAATAGAGTATTATTTTTTCTTCTTGTCCCTGAAGACAACAAAATTCCTGGAGACTGTAAAACCCCAGCGGTATTCGCCATGATTCCAGGAAGTGGTGGTCCGGGTAAGAAAACGGTTTTCTAAAATAGTATGTGTGTTGGTAAAGTTCAGATGAAAAACATGGCCGGGGGTTACCAATTCAAGACCAAAGCCCTTTACATCGTATAACTTTACTCCCTTTGCCTTTAATGCATCAACATTTGTTTGTGAACGGAATGGGTGGAAATAATCAGCAATGAAAACAAATTTTTTGTAGATCGGTACACGTATAGCAGCGCCAAAGGCAAATATGCTTTTTACATCACCAGGTACCACATAATTGGTGTGCACATAAGTGGGATTCAGCTGAAAGCTGAGGATCTTTCCAAACTTACGGGCAACCATAAGTTGTACCACCTGGCTTTGGCGACTGGAGGTTGTAGGAAAAGCATTTTCCCTGAGGGAGTTCCTGGTAGTATCATGTTTTACCGAAGAGGCAACACCGTTTGCAAAAAGGGCAATTGACAATGGATGAGAGGGATCGTTCTCCATCTGCTGCATGAACCGGTATTTAAAACCCATCTCCCATAATTGAGTTACCTGGCCAAAACCCTTGCTACGTGATACGATGACATTCAGGTTTTTAGTAACCCCCAGTTGAAAACCGATCTTAATATCAGTGGAATTATCCAAACCATAACCAGTTGAACTACCCCCGAAAGTTCCTCCAATGTCTCCGAAATTATGCACCACTTTAAATTCCAGGTGTCCTTTCTGCAGCATTTCGGTGGTATTAGCATTGATCAGCCTTTGAGATAAAAAAACTTTGGCTGGTTCTTTTACTTTGGATATTGTGGGTTTACTATCCAGTTCATTCATTAGTTTTGATGCGCTGTCAACCTGTGCAATCGCCCCCAAACTTATCAGCATATAAAAGAAGAAAAATATCTTTCTCATAAAAATGATTTTTAGTTAAAGTATCGTCAGCAAATAAATCGTAAGAAGTATTGACAGGGTTGCCAGCAGATT
>JBDTUK010000147.1:0-10758 GCA_040007795.1 Ferruginibacter sp. | reverse complement strand
AGAAACACGGAATTAGGAAATGTATTTTTCTGTGCCTCTGCGTTTCTGTGGCAAATTAATTTCCCCGCAGGGGCCAAAGTTTAATTATTTGCCTTCGGCAAAAAAAAATTGCCACGGAGTCACAGAAACACGGAATTAGGAAATGTATTTTTCTGTGCCTCTGCGTTTCTGTGGCAAACCAATTTACCCGAAGGGGAAACCAGAATTTATGCTACTATTTCCTGTATCTCTGTCGGCTCCAGGTTTGCATTACGCATTGCAATTCCTCTAACCGCATTGGCAGCAAAATCCATAAATGCTTTTTTGGTAATGGCATCATCGCCAACCATTGCCGGTACACCAATATCGCCAGCTTCACGAATACTTTCAACAATGGGTATTTGTCCCAGGAAAGGAATATCGAATTCTTCAGCTAAATTTTTACCACCATCTTTTCCGAAGATGTAGTATTTGTTATTGGGTAATTCGGCTGGGGTGAAATAACTCATATTTTCTACCAAACCAATAACCGGTACTTTTAATTGTGCCTGTCCGAACATGGCAATGCCTTTTTTTGCGTCGGCCAATGCAACGGTTTGTGGTGTGGTAACTACAATGACACCGGTAACAGGTACAGTTTGCACAATGGTCAAATGAATATCGCCTGTGCCCGGCGGCATATCAATTACTAAATAATCAAGTTCACCCCAATCTACTTCACTTACAAACTGGCGAATGGCACTACTTACCATCGGCCCACGCCAAACAACGGCCTGTTTTTCATCAATGAGTAAACCAATGCTCATCATCTTGATACCAAATTTTTCAATCGGCACGATCCATCCTTTGTTATCCACTTCTCTCATTAAAGGCCTTTCGCCCCTAACACCAAACATGATGTGCTGACTTGGGCCATAAATATCTGCATCCATAAGTCCAACTTTTGCACCGCCCTCTGCAAGCGCCAAAGCAAAATTGGAAGCAACCGTGCTTTTACCTACGCCACCTTTACCGCTAACTACAGCAATTATATTTTTTACACCATTTAAAATTGTTTTACCATCTTTCCGGTTACTGCTGGTATTACTGGTAAAGTTTACGGTTACAACTGCTTCTTTATTCACTAATAATTTTACCGCATTAATACAGGCATTCATGATCAAATCCTTCAGGGGACAAGCAGGCGTAGTAAGCACAACTGTAAATGAAACATTATTACCATCAATTGTAATATCTTTTACCATGTTCAGCGTAACAAGGTCTTTGCCCAAATCAGGCTCCTGCACATTGCTTAAAGCCTTTAAAATATCTTCGTTTGTCATCGTTCAATTATTTGTTAAAAAACCGGGTATAACAGCAAAATTAACCATTGATACCCTTACTTTGTTTATTAATTAAGGAATGTTGGTATTTTTGGGACGGACATTTGT
The DNA here is from genome assembly GCA_040007795.1 of Ferruginibacter sp. Lineage (GTDB taxonomy): Bacteria > Bacteroidota > Bacteroidia > Chitinophagales > Chitinophagaceae > Ferruginibacter. Next base: position 9,349 of record JBDTUK010000147.1, on the reverse strand, counting down.
TTTTCATAGCAGCATAGTTGTGTCACTCACTTTTACTACATACCAATTCTGAGCGAAGCCGAAGAATGATATTTTTTGAATGAAGAAAATACTACTATACATTTTTATTGCTATTCTGTTTTTACCTGTTGCTGCCAAAGCCCAGTTTGAAACCTTCAAGGATTCTGTTGTTCAGTTATATGGTATTGTAATGACGGCTGATAGTTTAAAAGGACTGGAATCGGTAAGTGTGGTTGTAAAAGGCCAGAACCGGGGTACCATTAGCAATGCGAAGGGTGTTTTCAGTATTGTTGTTTTAAAAGGCGATGTTATAGAATTTACCAGTATTGGTTATAAACCAAAAACTATAACTATTCCTGCAAACCTCGAAGGCAACCAGCATAGTGTTATACAGTTGATGGTTACCGATACCATTTACCTGGCGGCAACCATCATTAAAGCCCGGCCCTCACGGGCACAGTTTGAAAGAGATTTTTTAAACACAGAAGTCCCCGACGATTATATTACCGTTGCCCGAAAAAATACCGATGAAGCCACCCGCCGGATGTTGGTTGCAAATCTTCCGACAGACGGAAGAGAAGCCGGCAACCGTTATTTAAGACAAGCCAGCAGTAAAGCCTATTACGCCGGACAGGCTCCTCCAATGAATATCTTTAATCCATTTGCATGGGCCGAGTTTATTAAGGCATGGAAGAGGGGCGATTATAAAAGCAAAAAATAATTCTCCAAAACATTTCTCACACCGGAACATGAATTTTTATTCATGTAAATTCGCTGCAATAAATACAGCATGAAAATTTTTCTTATCGGTTTTATGGGTAGTGGCAAAACACACTGGGGTAAGATATGGGCACAAAAAAATGGGTTACCATTTTTTGACCTGGATGGAGTGATAGAAGAACAGGAGAAAAAAACAATTGCAGATATTTTTGAAATAAATGGTGAAGACTATTTCAGGGAAAAGGAGACTACTATCTTAAAATCATTTGCAGAAATTAATGAGGGTATCATTGCCTGTGGAGGCGGAACTCCATGTCACCATGATAATATGAAATGGATGAATGAACAGGGTACAACGGTTTACCTGCAATCAACATCACATGATATATTTGACAGGGTTCTGGAAGAGCAGGACAGCAGGCCATTGATAAAAAAACTAAATAAAGCCGAGTTACATTTTTTTATTGAACAAAAGTTAAAAGAACGGAAACCCTTTTATGAAATGGCTGATGTTGTTGTAAACAGCAAAAAACTGGATGAATTTACTTTCTCGAAAAAGATATTGAAAATAGCATCCAAAAAACTCAAGTAGATATATGAATAAGGGATTTTTAAGAACAGCTGCCATTCTTGGGGCCTTATCGGTTGCGCTTGGCGCATTTGCCGCCCATGGTTTAAAACAGATATTGCCTGCTGACCTGCTTCAGATTTTTGAAACTGCAGTGCGATACCAATTCTATCATGTTTTTGCATTATTGGCAGTTGGTATTTTATATGCAGCGTTTCCGGGTAAATTAATGAAATGGGCCGGCTACCTTTTTATCACGGGTATCATATTATTCAGTGGATCATTGTATTTGCTTTGTTATGCAAAACATAATGAACTGCCATTAAACTGGCTTGGAGCAATTACACCTTTGGGAGGAGCTGCTTTTATTGGAGGATGGGTAATGTTGTTTGCTGCGGTTGCTAAACGGAATTAGAATTGTGCAACTTTTCTGCGTAATGTAACCAGTGTGCCGTTCTTATTTTCAATGCTGAAATCAATGCTAATATCTTCCATTCTTTTTTTCATATTCTTTAAACCGTTGCTGAATTGACGAAGTGTATCAAAATTAATCCCAATGCCATTATCCTGTATATATAAGCAGAGTTCATCACCGTTTCTCACCAGGGTTATCTCAACTTTATCAGCCTTTGAGTGTTTAAGTACATTATTCAATGCTTCTTTCACTACAAGGAATACATTTCTTCTTATTTCGCCAATCACCTCAACATCAGGAAGATTCTCCGGTATACTGATATGGCAGTTGATGCCGGTATTTTCAAAATATTCCAATGCATAACTCCGTATATAGGCGATCATATTACCCAACGAATCATTGCTGCTGCTCATACTCCAGATGATGGCATTCATTTTATTCAGTAATTCATCGGCTGACGAAGATATTTTATCAATTTCCGGAATATTGTTATCACTTAGTTTTCCTTTAGCCAGTTCGCTGTAGAGTCTTATGGTTGTCATACCTGCACCAAGATCATCGTGCATGTCGGCACTGATGCGGTTGCGTTCTTCCTGCTGTGCTTTAATAACTGCGATCTTTGATTCAAATTCTTTTTTCTCTGCCTCCAATTTCATGGCTTCCTGTTCTTTAATTCCGCTGATCAGTTCACTCCTGTTTTTTGAGGTTAATCCTAAAACGAAAAAGACCAGTTGAAAAAGAATGCCTGTATAGTAATAAAATAGAGAGTTCAAATAGATCTCGGTGGATTGTATCCTCAGCCAGATAAATGACAGGGATATGGATGAAAATAATACAAGCATGGCATTGCCCGCTGCTATATAAGTAAACAAACGGTTGCGTTGTTTGAAAGCCAGGTAAATAAAGGCGATGCCGATAAGCAGTATCAGGAACTTCATTATGTTCTCCAGGAGGTACTGGGGCTGGTAGGTGCTGGTTAAAAAGTTGAGGTAAGTGTAAAGACCAAGCAGCAGCAGGATGAACCTCTCACCATATTTCAATATCTTATCCAGCAATACATAATTACTTTTTGTACCAAGAAATTTACGGGTAAAACTGATGTAGAATATGGTACCCACCACCAGCAGAAAAAAATCAAAATAACTTAAGTAAAGCCTGGCAAACCCGGTAGTTGTCCTGGCAAGAAAGGAATTTAAGAACACCAGTAAAAACATACAAAGTGAATACAGGGCATTGAACAAAAATTCGGACTTGCGGCTAATGATATAATTAGTTATCATGAAAAGAGTGAGCATTAACAACACGCCGCTTAATACAAATCCAAAGATCTGTATCTCGGTTTTATGTCCGCGGATGAACAACCTGTAATAATTGATAAAGCCTTCATTTATTAAAAGGGGTCTGATGCCGTTAAAATCATTTTTAATCAGCTTAAGGCCGATGAGCAGATGGTATTTTTCTCCGGGGGCCAGCGTTAATTCTTCATAACCTGCATAGCCAGTTACATTATTAATTTTAAGAGGTTGCTCTCCTGCTTTATATAATTCTATCTTTTCAAAGTGAGAACCGGGGTATAAATAGAAGGTTATTTCCTTTTTAGAATTATTGCATACAGGAATTTCCAGGTAATAGCAAAAAGTTACCATCCCAGGTGGGATCTTGGTCCGGAATTTAAAATTTTCCAGCGGCATGAATGGCTTTTTCAATACTTCGGCCGGGGAAAGCGAAGAAGTACTGTCAATAAATACCACTGTCTTATCCAACATGCTGCTGTCCTCACTTATCAGGGATATATCCACTGCCGCAGTATCAGGAATAAGCTGGGCTTTGCCAAAAATAAACGTACAGCAAAAAAGAAGAAGGGTTGCTAAATGTTTCAATCGCCGGATGTTTTGCCAAACCTACATAAATTCAATGATACTGCATATTGCATACCCATTTTTTATGTATTTGAAGCAGGGGTTTTCTATATCTTTGCCGGCGATGGCCAATAAACTGAAATCTTCGAAAACCAAATCTGTTGCTCCTGATCAATTGAAGCCTGAAAAAGAGGAAACCGTAGAAGTAAAACAATTGCTGAAGGATGAACGCACCCATAAAATTGCCGGCAGCATCTTACTGCTTTTTGCATTTCTTTTTTTCATTGCCTTTACTTCTTATTTATTTACCTGGGGCGAAGACCAGGACAAGTTCAGTTACCGGATGCTGCTTGCCAATGATATAAAAGTGCAGAATTTACTGGGAACCTTTGGCGCTTTCATTTCAGAAATTTTTATCCGTCATGGATTTGGAATTGCTTCTTACCTTATCTGTGGTACTTTTTTTGTGCTTGGTATAAATTTATTTTTTGGTAAAAAAGTCTTTTCAATTTCACGTAATATAAAATACCTGGTGTTGGGCTTACCGGTTATAAGTGTAACAGCGGCTGTTATATTTAATGGTATGCCTTTCCCTTGGGGTGGTGCTGTTGGTGATATGACGAGGGACTGGATGTATAAAACAATTGGGCAGATAGGAACCATTGCAATATTGGTAGTGGCGGTACTTGCTTATGTTATCTGGCGTTTTAACCCGGTATTTAAATTACCTTCTAAAAAAGAAGCGGTTCTCACCAATGAAAATATTGATCCTGTTGATGAAAATATTTCTGAAAAGGTAGAATGGGCTGCTGCAGATGAACCGGTTCCTGTAAAAACAAATTCATTGAAAGGAGATGGTGGGGTGTTGGTAGTCTCACCACAGGATAATACTCCACTCGATCATGATCTTACTATTGTTGAAAAGGAAGAACCTAAAAAAGTACCAATCGAAGAAGAAATAATTCCGCAACCCGTGACACCGGTAAAAATAATTGCTAAAGAGAGTGATCTGCCTTTAGAAATTAAAACAGTGGTGGATAAAATTGCTGACGAAGCTTTAGCCGAAGTAAACCCTAAACTTCCGGGATCAAAACCTTATGATCCGATCCTGGATTTAAGGGATTATAAATATCCCGTGCTTGATCTTTTGGAAAATCATGGCAGCGATAAAATTGTGCAGGATGCCAATGAATTGGAGAATAATAAGAACCAGATCATCAACACACTGAAAAATTACGACATCGAGATACAGAAAATATATGCCACGGTTGGGCCTACTGTTACTTTATATGAAATTATTCCGGCTGCAGGTGTGAGGATATCAAGAATAAAAAACCTGGAAGATGATATTGCCTTAAGCCTGGCTGCATTGGGTATTCGTATCATTGCACCCATACCCGGTAAAGGAACGATTGGTATTGAAGTTCCCAATGCCAAGAAAACAATTGTGAGCATGAAGACTTTACTGTCTTCAGAAAAATTTCAGAAAAATAATTTCTCGCTGCCTATTGCTATCGGTAAAAAAATTGATAATGAAAATTTCATTGTTGATCTTACTACCATGCCGCATTTGTTGATGGCTGGTGCAACCGGGCAGGGCAAATCGGTTGGATTGAATGCCATATTGGTATCGCTGTTATATAAAAAGCATCCCTCACAATTAAAATTTGTTTTGGTTGATCCCAAAAAAGTGGAATTGAGTATTTACAAGACCATCGAAAATCATTTCCTGGCAAAACTGCCCGGCGAGGAAGATGCCATTATTACCGATACGAAAAAAGTTGTACATACATTAAATGCCTTGTGCATTGAAATGGATAACCGTTATGATCTTTTAAAAGAAGCCGGTTGTAGAAACATCAGGGAGTACAACGAAAAATTTGTTGCCCGCAAACTGAACCCCGAAAAAGGACACCAGTTTTTACCATTTATTGTTTTGGTAGTAGATGAATTTGCCGACCTGATCATGACAGCCGGTAAAGAAATTGAAATGCCTATTGCCCGTTTGGCTCAGTTGGCAAGAGCTGTGGGAATTCATTTGATCATTGCTACACAGAGGCCATCTGTAAATATTATCACCGGTACCATTAAAGCTAATTTTCCGGCACGTATTGCATTTAAAGTAAGTAGTAAAATAGATAGTCGTACCATTTTAGATACGGGGGGAGCTGAGCAGCTAATTGGTAAAGGCGATATGCTCATCAGTTATAATGGAGAAGTGGTTCGTTTACAATGTGCATTTGTTGATACACCCGAAGTTGATAAAATTGTTGACTTTATTGGTGCACAACGTGGCTATCCCCAGCCATTTTTATTGCCTGAATATATTGATGAAAAGGAAATGGAAGGTAAAGATTTTGACCTTGGCGATAAGGATCCTTTATTTGAAGATGCCGCAAGATTGATTGTGGCGAGCCAGATCGGTAGTACTTCATTATTACAAAGGCGTATGAAACTAGGCTATAACAGGGCTGGCCGTTTAATGGATCAGCTGGAAGCAGCCGGGGTTGTAGGTGGAAACCAGGGTAGCAAAGCCAGGGAGGTATTGATAAAAACAGAAGCTGACCTGCAGCAGGTGATTAATACATTAAATTAAATATCGTGAGTGGTGAATCGTGAGTCGTGAGTAAAAAGATCTCACGTTCACGTCTCACGCCTCACGTCTCACGATCCATATGTCTAAATTCCTCCTCATTGGCCTTGGCAATATTGGTGCAGAGTATGCAAATACACGGCACAACATTGGTTTTGATGTAGTGAATACATTCGTGCTGAAACAGGGAGGCAGTTTTAAAGTAGACAGGCTGGCTTATTTTGCTGAAGTGAAATTTAAAGGCAGGCAACTGGTTTGTATTTGTCCTACTACTTATATGAACCTTAGCGGAAGGGCATTCAAGTACTGGTTAGACAAAACAAAAGTACCGTTAGAAAACACACTGACGATTATGGATGACATTGCTTTGCCCTTAGATAAGATACGGATAAGACCCAGCGGTTCAGATGCCGGCCACAATGGGTTAAAAGACATTCAGCATATCCTGGGTACAGATAAGTATCCAAAGTTGCGCTTTGGTATCGGCAACCAATACCCCAAAGGCATGCAGGCCGAATTTGTGCTGGGTAAATGGCTTAAAACAGAAGAGCCAACTGTACGGCTTAAAATAGAAAAATGTGTTGAGGTAATGGAGAGTTTTGTGACTGTTGGGATTGAACAAACAATGACATTATACAATAATCTCTCAATAAAACCATAATCTATCTATTATTTCCACATAATTGTTTTTTTTTAGCTATTTGTCTATATTCGTGCCTGAATCATACTACCTTAAATAAAACGTGAAATGAAGATTATTTGTGTAGGCAGAAATTATACGGATCATGCAAAAGAGCTGGGTAATGATATACCGGACGAACCGGTTCTGTTTATGAAGCCCAAGAGTGCGTTATTACAGAGCCATACTCCATTTTATTATCCTGAATTTACCAATGAATTACATTATGAATGTGAACTTGTTTTAAGGGTATGTAAAAATGGTAAATATATACAGGAGAAACATGCAGGTAATTACTACGATGCGATTTCAGTTGGTATTGATTTTACAGCACGTGATATACAGGATGAATTAAAAAAGAAAGGACTGCCCTGGGAAAAAGCCAAGGCTTTTGATAATTCTGCCGTAATAGGAAAATTCATTGATCTGACCCCTGACTTCAACAGGAAGAGTATTAATTTTTCTTTATTAAAAAATAAAGAAGAAGTACAAAAAGCCAATTCAACCCAAATGATCTTCAGTTTTGAAAAGATCATTGAACATATCTCCGGATTTTTTTCATTAAATATCGGCGACCTGATCTTTACCGGAACGCCTGCAGGTGTTGGTGAATGTGTGGTTGGCGATGTGCTGGAAGGATTTCTTGAAGGGCAGAACCTGATGACTGTAGAAGTAAAATAAGCCCCGGTTGAATGACTGTTACTGTTTTAAATGTATCGCTGTATTTACCGTACCGGCGATTTTTTATTTATACCTTTAACCCTGTGTTATTATTTTTCTCATTTTTCATGTTGCAATTTTAAATGATCGATACGGACATTTTATTAAGGGCTTATAGATTAATGTGCAGGGCAAAGGCAATGGCCGAAACCTATGAAGAGAACAGGCAGGTCTGTAAGTATGTACATTCTACGAGCCGGGGCCACGAAGCCATTCAATTAGCCACTGCATTCCAGTTATTACCCTGCGATTTTGTTAGTCCTTATTACCGGGATGAAAGTATGTTATTAGGACTTGGTTTTACCCCTTACGAATTGATGTTGCAATTACTGGCCAAAAGCAATGATATTTTTACCGGTGGCAGAGAATATTATTCTCATCCTAATTACAGGGGAGAAGATAAACCCGGTATCATTCATCAAAGCAGTGCAACAGGTATGCAGGCCATACCAACTACAGGTATTGCCCAGGGAATAAAATACCTGGAGAAAATTCAATCTAATAAATTAAAAAAGGGAATAAATGGTGAGCTACCGGTTGTTATTTGTTCTTTGGGCGATGCTTCTGTTACCGAAGGAGAAGTAAGTGAGGCATTCCAGTTTGCTGCCCTGCACCAGTTACCCATCATTTATTTAGTACAGGATAATGGATGGGGGATAAGTGTTACATCGGATGAAGCCAGGACAACCAATGCCAATGAAATGGTGAAAGGCCTTAAAGGGATAAAACGGATCAGTATTGACGGTAGTGATTTTTTACAGAGTTACGATGTGATGAAAAATGTGGTTGATGAAGTGAGGAGAGAAAGATACCCCTTTTTGGTACATGCAAGGGTTCCATTACTCGGGCATCATACCAGCGGAGTACGAAAAGAATTTTACAGAACAGAAGAAGATCTTGCCAAACATCAAATTGATGATCCCGGCCCCAAACTCAGAAATAAATTATTTGAATTGGGCATTGAACAGGAAGAGTTGATACGAATAGAGAATGATGCTGTAGCAGAAGTTGTGCATCATTTCCAGGGTGCGGTTGCAGCTCCTGAACCTGATGCTTCAACAGTTGGTGATTTTGTTTTTGTTCCAACACCAGTTACTGAAGAAGCTGGCGAAAGAGCTCCTGCTGATAAAGAAAAAGTATTAATGGTTGATGCAGCCCTTTTTGCAATAAGAGAAATTATGGAAGATCACCCCGAAGCGCTTTTATATGGGCAGGATGTAGGACGAAGGCTGGGTGGTGTTTTCAGAGAAGCTGCAACGCTGGCTGAACAGTTTGGTGATCACCGGGTTTTCAACACAGCTATACAGGAAGCCTATATCATTGGTTCTACTGTTGGCATGTGTGCAACAGGCTTGAAGCCGATAGTAGAAGTGCAGTTTGGCGATTATATTTACCCGGGATTGAATCAACTGGTAACAGAAATTTCAAAGAGTTGTTATTTGAGTTGCGGAAAATTTCCAATTCAAACTTTAATAAGGGTACCGGTTGGAGCTTATGGTGGCGGCGGTCCGTATCATAGTGGCTGTGTGGAAAGTACCTTGCTTACCATCAAAGGAATTAAAATAGTTTATCCGAGCAATACGGCTGATATGAAAGGCCTTTTGAAAGCAGCTTTCCTCGATCCAAATCCTGTAGTGATGCTGGAGCATAAAGGTTTGTACTGGAGTAAAGTGCCCGGAACGGAAGAAGCAAAGAATACAGAACCTTCAAGAGATTATATTATTCCGCTGGGCAAAGGGAAAATTGTTTTAGAGGCTGATGAAGATAGTGTAGAAATGGGCGAAAGCTGTTGTAT
>JBDTUK010000146.1:0-7601 GCA_040007795.1 Ferruginibacter sp. | reverse complement strand
AAATATTTTTTATGTGACCGCGTCTGATTTTCTATTATCGTTATTATTTTGATTGAATATCTATAAGTCTTCAGGAAAATGTTCGGGATAAAAGTCGTTAACAACTTCGGGCAGGACATAAGTTCTTTTACACAGCCGATTAAAAATAAGTTGAAAAAAAATGTTATTCCTAAAAAAAGTATTGTTCACAGGAATAACAAGTGTATAGGGAAAATCAATTCTATCTAACCAAATTGTACAGGATTTTATCAGTTTTACAAACATGTGAATAGCAGAATTATGATATTGATTTTTGTTTCACCAAAAAAAAGAAGTTTTAAAACCATCGATTTCAGGGCGTTTCAAGAGATAGTCAGGACCTGGTGGCGGTCATCAGACATATTTCGAAAGAACTCAATTCCCCTCTAACTTAATGTTGACGGGGATTTTTATCTCGGGCACTCCCGCCTCCCCCGTTTTCAGTCGGTTTTTGGTTCACTTTTGTCTCACCGATGGTGGTAGTTAAGTTTTATAAGGATCATTTCAATTTGCCCTGGTAAAAATCCAGTACCCTTGTCCTCAATAAATATTCGTAACGGGCGATAGTAAGATTAATAGTTGCCCGGTCAAGATTATTTTTTACGATAAGATATTCCACACTGTTTAAAGCGCCCAGGTTAAACCGTATTTCTGCAGCACGAAAGGATTCTTCATAAGCAGCTACCTGGTCTTTTACCGCATTATATTTTTCATAAGCTGATGTCATGTTTAAAAAAGCCTGCTCTATTGCCTGCCTGAGTTGTATCCTTGTATTCTCAGCCACATAGCCGGTTCTTTTTTCCTCCAGCCTGGCAAGTTTTACATTGGTTCTTGTTTGAAACGAAGAAAAGATAGGAATGCTCAGGTTGAGTCCAAAATAAGTATTCAGGTTATTATTATACTGGTTGAAAAAATTTACTTTTTGACTGTTGAAATTTGTTTGCTTTGTAATAACCGGGCTATTGTTTCCATTTACCACCACGTAATCACTGGTGGCAACATCTGTGACATTGGTAGCCGTTAAATTTCTTGCAGCGCTGGAATAATTTGAGCCCAACTGTCCAAACAATGAAAGTGTTGGATAAAAATCTGCGGCAGCAACTTTCTTTGCTTTTGATGCAGCCTTTGTTCTCAGGTCTGCAGCTTTTACCATGGCAAGGTTTTGTAATGCCGTTGTATATATTAAGTCCGTGGTTCCTTCATATAATGCTATCGTCATGTCAAATCCATCCCGGTCGATCTGCATGTCTTTACTGTAAGGGATATTCATGTATTGCGCTAAACTTAGTTTAGACATTTCAAGAGATTTGTTTGCATTAATTATCGCCAGTTGATCAGATGCGTATTGCCCTTTCATATCATATAGAACAGCAGGCGCTATTGCTCCTTCTTTATTCAGTACACCAAGTCTTTCTAATTGTTTTTGAGTTACTGCTGTTTGGTTTTTTGTAAGCGCCAGCACATCTTCATCATTCATCAGTTGCAGAAAAGATAAGATCACATTCAGGGTAAGATTATCTTTTTCCTGTTGCAGTTCCTGCTTTGATGCCTGGTAAGTTAATGCAGCCCGTTGAATAGCATTATTGGTTTGAAATCCTTTAAACACCGGAACAGAAGCCTGGAGGTTTGCATTGGATGAAGATAATTGCTGGTTATTATAACTATTAGTGAACGGATCAATACTGCGGCCATTGTTGATGCCATAACTTATAGCAGACGATACATTGGGGAGCCGGTTGTACTTTGCCTGGTTTAAATTTACTTTAGCGGTTTGTTCAAGCAGTTCATTTTGTTTTACCGGAATATTATTTGCCAATGCAAGATCCAGGCATGTCTTCAATGTTAATTTTGAAGGGTTGTTTTGTGCATTCACATTTGCTAAAATTGCCATAGTTAATAAACACAGTATCGATAAAACTTTTGTTCTCATTATCATATCTTTTAAATATTGATTAATTCTCTATGCGGCCATCCAGCAGATTGATCACTCTTGTACCGTAAGCTGCATTTTTTTCAGAATGTGTTACTTGTATAATGGCAACTCCTTCTTTATTCAGTTCGCCGAATAAATTCATTATTTCTTCACCTTGTTTTGAATTGAGATTACCTGTAGGTTCATCGGCCAGCAATAATTTTGGTTTAGCGATCAATGCCCTGGCAATACCTACCAGTTGCTGTTGCCCACCGGAAAGTTGTGTAGGAAAAAGGTCTTTCTTACCAACAATATTAAACCGGTCCAATATATCAGCCACCATTGCTTTTCTTTCAGATGATTTTATATCCTGGTATATCAATGGCGTTTCAATATTTTCATACACGGTCAGTTCATCAATAAGATGATAGGCCTGGAACACAAAACCAATGTATTGTTTGTACAAAGCAGCCCGTTGTTTTTCTTTCAGTTTGTGTACCGATTCGTGAAAGAAATTATATTCACCTTCATTAAAATCATCCAGCATACCGATAACATTCAGCAGCGTTGATTTGCCGGAGCCTGATGGCCCCATAATGGAAATGAACTCTCCTTCCTTTACCGAGAGATTAATATCTTTTAAAATGAACGTTCGGTTATTACCGGTATTAACCCATTTATAAATCCCTTTTAAGTCCAGCATATATTTTTATTTATCTTTTTTAATTTAAAAAGGCCGGGAATGTGAACCTATCCCCAACCTCGTGCCAATAACAAAGCTACTGGTCAGCAAGCAGTTAGAAGTATTTTTTTATGACAGGTGTTCGAAAACGGACAGTCATTGTTCACATTCGTACAGGTTAGTTTACTTTATTATTCTGTTCGCAACGACTTTACCGGGTTATCAGTTCCGGCTTTAATGGTTTGCAAAGCAATTAAAATTGCAGTTATCAAAGCCAATCCTGTTACAGAAATAATAAATGGTGCCGGAGTAAGTGAAATCCGGTATGCATAATCACTTAACCATCCATTCATGATAAACCAGGCAACGGGGCAAACAATTAAACCTGCAATAAGTATCATTAATAAGAACTCTTTCATAAAAAGTGCAACGATGCCGCTGACAGATGAGCCGAGTATTTTTCGTATGCCAATTTCTTTTGTTCTTTTTTGAATGCTTAGTGAAACAAGCCCAAGTACACCCATCAGTACTATAATAAGCGATAGTAATGTTGCTGTGTATGCTGCCTTCTTTAATTGTATCTCTGTTTTATATAATTTTTTCAGTGTATCATCCATGAAATTATACTCGAAAGAACTACCCGGTAATAAAGAAGCCCATTTTTTTTCTATGGCATTGATAGCAGTGTTGATATTACCAGGTTTTAATTTAAAGGAGAGATACCGGTAAGTAGGCACAAAGTTTACATTTAGAAAAATGATCGGTGCTATCTGTTGCTGCATGGAGCCAAAATGAAAATTTTTGGCAATGCCCTTGATGGTAAATATTGTTGGATCGCCCGGAACCTTCACCTGCTGGCCAATTGCCTCTGCAGCATTGTTATATCCAAGTGCCTGAACAGCCATTTCATTCATAATAACTTTCCCGGAGTCCAATCCCCTGCCATCAAAAAAAGAACCAGCCATCAGCGATATCTGGTAAGTACTCAAATAATTTTCATCTGTTATCATCGCCTGCATATTGACTGCCTGTGTTGAATCTGTTCCATATTTATATACGGGTGGCTGCCCGCCATTATTACCATTGGGTATTTCATAAGATAAAGTTGCACTGCTTATTTCAGGCATTGCAGCAAATTCATTTCGGATGATCTCCATTTTTTTCACTCCATCCTCCGACCAGTTCCTCGGTACCTGCGATGCCACTACATATTCCTTATTATATCCCAGGCTTTGTCCAAAAAAATAAGATACCTGTTGAGCAACAATCAATGCAGCGATCATAACAAGGCTGGCAATGCCAAATTGAAATCCGGCCAGTGATTTACGCAGCCAAATATTTTCATTTACGGATTTTAGTTTTCCTTTTATTGAATCAACTGATTTAAGTGATGATAATTTTATTGCAGGGTAAATGCCTGCTAATATGCCTGCCACTAAAACCATTATTACCGGAATAAAGACAAAGTATAGCGGAAAGGACGAAAGTCCGGGGATCTCTTTTCCTACTATCTCTCCAAAAAATGAACGCATAAAAGGATATGCAGCAATAGCAATAATGGTTGAGAGTAAAACAAGGATAACAGATTCAGCAAGGAACTGGATGATGATCTGCTTGCGTAAACCGCCCAGCACTTTTCGTATCCCCATCTCTTTTATCCTTGCAGATGAACTGCTGATGGCGATATTAATAAAGTTGATAATGGCCATGAGCAAAATAAACAGTCCCACAAAAGACAGTGCATAAAGCATACGCTTTACTAAACCATTATCTTTCTGCAAATAATAACCCGTTAATGCAACAGGCTGTACCCTTAAATTCTGTTTTATCCCATCCGGGGTATTTTGCTGAATTAACCGGCTGATCGCTGTTTCAAGGGCTTTTGCTGTAACGCCATCCTTTACTTCAATATAGGATGGCGTATAAATATTTGTCCATGAATCAAAACCGGCCCGCCCGAAATAAGCGGCTGTGTTCATTGGAATAAAAAAATTATTATGATTTGCATCATTGAGCTGTGTTACAGAATTTTCCGGAATTTCTTTAAGCACTCCTGTTATGGAAAAATCATGATTGGTTCCCGAAAAACTTTGTATGGTGATCGTTTCACCAACCACATTTGTCTTACTAAAATATTTTACAGCCGCTTCCTTTGTAATGACCAGCGAATATGGATCATTCAGTGCCGTATGAACATCGCCATACAATAATTCAAATCCATACATGGTAAGCAGGGTACTATCGCCTAACTGAATGCCTTCACGTAAATGTTTATCGCCTTTTGAAACCACTGAAGTGATACCATCCCACCGGTAATAATTAGTAACAAGGTTTGGATAATCTTCTTTTAATCTTTTGGATAAAGGAGCCAACGTGGTTATTTCCTGTCCCTGGTTTGGATCTTTCCAAATACTTTTAAGAAAGTACTGCTGCTTTGCATGATGGAGTTTTTTATTTACCTCCAGTTCATTCCACACATAAGCCCCAATGAGAAATGTAAAAACAATTCCTGTAGAAAGGCCAACTATATTCAGCAAGGAATAAAAACTACGTTTGGTAATATTTCGCCAGGCTATTTTAAAATAACTTTTAATCATACATACTTTTATTCTGTTCTTAAACTTTTTACCGGGTTAGCAATAGCCGCTTTAATGGCCTGGAAACTTACCGTAATGATCGCTGCAAGTACTGCCAAAGAACAAGTAAGAAGGAATACCCACCAATCCAATGATATCCTGTAAGCAAAATAATTTAGTAGTTTACTCATACCAATCCAAACAATTGGGATGGCAACAACAATAGCTAAGAATATCAATACAACAAATTCTTTTGACAGTAACGCTGCAAGCTGCCTGACATCTGCACCCAGTACTTTTCTGATCCCGATCTCCTTGGTTCTTCTTTCTGCACTATAAGCCGCCAATCCAAATAATCCCAAACAGGATATGAACAAAGTGATCAGGGAAAAAGCATCAAACAAATGTGAAGCTCTGGTTTCCTTATCGTACTGTTTGGCAAGCTGGTCATCCAGGAAGGAATATTCCATTGGCAGATCAGGTTCATATTTGCGCCAGAGACTTTGTGCAAAGGCGATCACTTTTTTTGCATCTTCCTGTTGTATCCGTGCATATATAACAAACCCCTCATCAGGAGCATATTCCAACAATGCAGGTTCTAATTCCTTTTGTGAACTTTCAAAGTGAAAATCTTCCACAACACCAATAACAGTTCCCGGCCGGTCATGAAATTTTATGGTTTGTCCAACCGGATTTTTTAATCCCATTTTACGTACAGCAGTTTCGTTCAGAATATAATCAGGTGCATCTGCTGTAGTCTTTGAAAAATCATTCCCTTCTTTCATAGCTGTATGAAAAAATTGAAGGAACTTTTGGTCAACATCAATCTGTGAGATCATCAGATCATGCCCCTTTTCTTTTCCCGGCCAGTCCAGGTCGCTGGTAGAATTTGCGCCTTCAAAAAAAGACATATTTGCTGTTGTAATATCAGCTATATAGGATGATTGCTTCAATTCATTTTTAAACTCCCCCGCATGCTTATTTATTTTCCAAACAGGAAAAACGATCACATTATCCGTATTAACATGAAGATCCTTGTTTTTTATAAAGCTCATTTGCCGGTGAATAAAAACTGTGCTTAGCAGCAACGTGATACTTACAACAAACTGTAATACCACCAACGATTTTCGTAAAATACCTGCACTGGAAATCAATCCTCTTCCCTGTAAAGATTGAAGCGGCTTAAAAGAAGATAATAATAATGCAGGGTATAAACCCGTTAAGATCCATACAACGCCCAGTATGCTCAAAAAAACTTTCCACAACTGCCAGTCAGCCGGGCTATAAGTAATATCATTTCCTGAAACTTCTTTATAAACCGGTAAAAGTAATCCTGCAAGCAATAAAGCTGTTAATGCAGCCAGCAATAAAAGCACACCTGCTTCAATAAAAAATTGCCAGAAAAGCTGTTTCTTTTTCCCTCCAATGATTTTGCGGATACTTATTTCTTTTACCCGTTGCGTTGCTTTCGCTGTAACCAGGTTTACATAGTTGATACAGGCTATCAGTAATACAAAAATAGCGATAATGAAAAATATTTCCACCATAATGATCCTGCCTTTACTGCCATCTGCTTTATACAGGTATATATCTTTTAAAGGCCGGAAAGGAAATCCAACCATGGCAGCATCGGGATTAGCTTTTTTTAGTGCAGCCAGGATAGCCCCTGAAGCATAGCTGGTATTGCTTCCTTTCTTCATCAGGCAAAAAGTTGAATAATTGTAGTTGCCCCAATCCTGTTCAATTGTCTTCCATTGGCCGTTACCCTTAAACCTGATCCTTATAATATCCATAGAAAATAACATGTTCAGCTGTATAGAAGAATTAGCCGGGAAATCTTTCATTACGGCACTAACAGAAAATGTTGTATCCTTAAACCTGATTATTTTTCCGATTGGGTTTTCACTTCCAAAATATTTCTTAGCCGTACTTTCTGTTAACACAACTGATAACCCCTCAGCCAATGGCTGCGTAGGGTTACCCACTGCAATGGGGTAATCAAATATTTCAAAAAACTGGTTTTCTGTATACCCTATCTTATCTTCTATAAAAACATTTGTGTTGTATTTTACTACCTGCCTGGCACCATCCGTTTTTAGTCTCGCTATCTTTTCTATATCGCTTATATTTTCCCTGGCAAATACGGTTACCGGTGCAGGCGTATTTTCCCAAACCGTTTCATCAGATCCTGATTTTAGTTTTGCATTTATTTTATAAATACGGTCTGCATGGGTATGGTAACGGTTCATTGAGTACTCATTATTTACCCACAGCAACATGATAAAACCAGTTGCCAGGCCTAACCCCAGGCCAGTAACATTAATAAAACTGTATGTTTTATTTTTAAAAATATTGCGGAAAGCGATCTTGAAATAATTCTTTAGCATAATACTATTTTTATTCTGTTCTTAAA